>MAYW01000030.1 GCA_001723765.1 Candidatus Scalindua rubra | reverse complement strand
CCCCTTTTCCGCCTGGATAGTTCATATAAGAATAGTATCCCTCAGGTCGGCGATAAAGTCAAGTAAAATATTTGCAATTTATTGCTAAAAAGAATAAATTCTATTGATGTAGAATTTGAAAAGGAAAAGGAAGTGTTTTGTGAATTTAAGGAAATGGTGATTCTGATGATGAAGTTTCAGAAGTATATCAATCTCCCACAAGATATTGGGTAGATACATCTATATGATTTGTTTAGCATGAAAATCTCAAAACCTTTAGTCCCTTTATTTATTATCATAATTTCCCTGGCTCTGCTAATCCCCGGAGTTACACAACCCATACTTACTCTAACCGGGACGTTAGAAAAATCCCAAATAACTGAAACAGGCATAGACCTTATCATAGATTCCGTAGTTGACAAGTCACTAAGGAGGGGTAAAGAGAAGTCTGAAGAAGGCGAAAGAAAAAAAGTTAGAACAATGATAGGTACAGTCTTAGGAATGTTTGGACTTAAGAATATCACAGGAGAAATTGAGGCCTACAAAGAAACAAGAAGTATAGTAGGTACAGTCAAAGAACTTTTTCGTTCTGGTAATGGTTTTGTTGCCTTTCTGGTGATGCTTTTTAGTATTGTTATTCCGGTTACAAAGATCCTGCTGCTGTTGTTGAGTACATATTTTCAAGACTTGAAGATTAGCAAAAAAAACTTCCTCAATAAATAGTGCAATAAGCAAGTGGTCAATGGCTGATGTATTTTTAATAGCCATTATTGTTGCTTTCATGGCAGCCAATGCATCCAGTATGGGGGAGCTATTGAATTTGCGAGCTCAATTTGAAGTAGGTTTTTATTTTTTCCTTGGATACTGCGTTTTTTCAATTCTTTCTACACAACTAATGACAAAAAAAAGCTTAGGATCAAAACCTTCATTATTCAATTTCATCTAACAATATGTAACGCAAGATACGGAACAATATTGAACAAGGATGTTATATTATAAAGCTATTCACTCTGTGCACTAAATTTTTTGTAACATTCACAATCATCTAAATTTTTAAAAGGACAGAATTTTCTTATTATTTCATCACGGAATCCATATCTGTATGGAAATTTATGTACATATGCAGAATGCACAGTTCTCTTTAATTCCTCTTTACTCTATCCTTAATCGTCATATCGAAAGGAGAAGCGTCATCCAGTTTGATTTGCTTGATAAGATTGCGCCTCATCTTTGAGAAGAATAAGTGAAGGTATTTTGAGGGTCGAATCTTTCCAAAAATCCTCATGTCCAACATTACATGAAATCCCTTATGACCACTAAAGTAAACTAAAACAGCTTCCTTTTGAATACTCCGTTTTTCTGTTAAGAAATTAAGCATTTTGTTTGTCACTTCAAATGCCAGATCCAAATGAGGTGAATCTATATCTATAGGGAAATACGTAGCATCAATCTTACCGTCATAACCACTAACAGAAGGGTGACCATTAACGATGTTTTCCTCTATATATCTCAGGATATCCTGTGAATATATAAAGAAGGTGGAGTAGCATTCAAAATGTTTGTACTTTTGCATAAATTCTGGAACTTCGCCAATTGGTACTACATTATTACGAAATCCTGGCTGGTATTGTGCTGCAAAGTCAACTAAATTGAATTTTCCCATATATAAATTAGCTCCCTTCGGTCGCTAATTTATTCGGTACCGGTCTTTTTCTTCAAATCAACCATAAATGCTGGTTCAGCGATATATCCCAGTTCCTCAGCTTGAGTTGCGTGTTCTAATGCCATGTCATATTGTTTGGTTTTATAATAGGCCTCTGCAAGCCGATATTGTGTTTCTGGATCCATGGGGTTTATGGAAATGGCATTGTTATAATTTATTATGGCCTCTTTGTATTGTTTATTCCGTGCGTATGCTTCCCCAAGATAGAAACATAAAAATGAATCATCCGGGTTTGCATTTAGAGCCTGTTTATATAAGGAAATTGCATCATCTATCAAGTCCATATCTAAATACAACTCACCCAGACTTAAATAGGCATCTATAAATTCAGGATTTTTCTCTATTGCCTTTTTATATATTGTTATGGCTTCGTCAAACATTCCTTTATCTGCATAGGCACTACCAAGGTTATAATGAGTTTCTACATCTTCCGGATCAATCTCAAGCACTTCTTTAAATTCATCAATTGCTTCATTAATCATACCTTTGTCGTAATATGAAATTCCTCTATCCGAGAGTTCGTCTATTGAAGTTTCCTGAGATATCTCGTCTGAAAACCCAACAAATCCCCCTATTTCCCCCTTTTCCAAAGGGGGATTAAGGGGGATTTCTTCTCCTTTGCTATTTTTGCCTGCAAAAGAATCTATTCTAGACTGGTCTTCGGACTTGTTTGCTAATCTCTTTTTTTGATAAACTTGACCAAGCTTATTGAGAATATCGTCACGGGGTTTTATTTCTAGAGCCTTTTTATATTCGGATATAGCCTCATCAAGCTTGCCCTCTTTAAAATAATTGTCCCCAAGGGTAATATGTTTATCAATATCCTCTGAGGTTGGTTTTTCAGGAATTTCGATATATTCACCCTCTTGCTTTAATAATTTGTCGTATAGTGCAAATTCTTTCTTTGCCAGTTCCTCCTTTCCCTCTTCTCTATAAGCAAACCCTAGATTATAATGTGCATTGGTGAAATCAGGATTAATTTCTATTGCTTTTTTACACGCGGTAATTGCCGCTTTGTGTATTCCTCTCCAGTTGTATGCATTTGCAAGTGACACATATGTTTCAGCCTTTAGCTCACTTTGATCTTCTTTAAAAAGATGCAAAGCCTTTTTAAATTCAGCAATTGCCTCGTTTACGAGTCTTGTTTCAAGATAACCTTTACCTCTTTTAAAATGTTCCTCCGCGTTTTGAGCAATGCAAAAGTCAGATAATAAAAAACTAAACGTTACAAGAAATAGGGCTTTTTTTAGTATTTTCATAAATTAGCTCCTTTCAGTCGCCAAAGTATTGTATTTTGCTTCGCAAAATGAAATTTATGCTGATAAATGTAGACTAACATTTAATACTAAGGATAAGATTTATAAAATGAACTATTTAATAGATTACATAGATAAACTCTGTTCAACCCGCCAGAACTACTAGTCGGAAAGGTCGCTAACTTCCCTGCCTGACGGCAGGCAGGTTGGTTTGCTCCGTAAAATAATAATCGTATTGAAAACAAAAAGTTTTAAAAGTTTTTTACAAGCATAAATAGCAACCAAAGGGAGCTATTTATGCTTTTTTATTTTCTCATTTAAGGTTTTAAGAAGAGTATCTATTTCAACTGGATGTATTTTTGTTGCCTGTTCAATCGTAAACATCTTTGCAATCGTCTTCCTTGCAACAGGATTGCTAAGTTGTTTAAATCCAAATTCTAAGAATACATCTAATGTCTCAGGATACTGCTCGACTACATTAGCAATATTTGTGTTTTTTGTTATCTCAGTTAAAGTATCCTTTGGCTCTTCTTCTTCATCCTGTGCGTTCATTGTCTTCCATATGTTGAATCCAAAGATACCGATTGCTGCCAGCTCGATCCAGCCTGAAAATCCGATGAGAGAATAATAAAAATCCCCTTTGAGTCCAATCATTACCTGGGTGGAAACTCGTAGGAAACATCCTATATTTATAAGAAAAAATGATACATCTGAAAGCCTTATGCTATACATATTAACACCCTTAAAAGTTGGAACCATCTTTGAAGCATATCCTATAATCATCATAGTTACGAATCCAACTGCAAGGGCATGATTAGCTGCGCCATGGAATAGATACTGCTGTTCCGAGAATGGCTTTAAGAGAGTTTTAGCCCCGAGGATTAGTACTCCAATAATCAGCCAAGCATAAGCAGCCCTGATTGTTTTTGCATAGCTTCTATCCATAACAACATCATCGAGTTCCCGCGTTGATCTTTCAAATATCCTGATGCCATAAACAAATAGTAAAAGGCTGAATGCGACCAGGTAAGTTGTAAGATATGAAACTTTTAATAAAAATGGAAATTGATAATTTAAAGAATTGGAAATGAAGTACACAGGGACAGTTAAATTTAGCAGCCAGAATGTAGTATTTACGGCGGAAGTTCTGGCGGTCCCTACATCAAGGAAGGCGTACACAGTTCTTATATTTACGGCAAATATGAACATAAAAACAAAACCAAGAAAAAACACATGTACAAAAGGACTGTAAAATGTCCCCGGAATCTCATGTGTATTTGTGAAAAACATATAAACATCCATAAAAAAGTTTATGATGCTACAAACTAGAAACCATACAACCCCTGCCTTTATAAATTTGTCGTATGCTTCTTTTTTTTCTTTACTTGCAAGGACTGTACTAAAAATAATGAAGGCAAATGTGGCGACCGCAGCAAATTCTAATACCCCCGATATAGGCAGAAGGACGTTTGTCGTTTCGTTAGAATACGGTTGGGCAAATATCCTTATAATGGTTCCTATGATCATCAACCAGTAGCTTGTAGTTGTTAATTCACGATATTTGAGTTCTACGTTTTTAACCCGAGGGACGATATAATATGCAAAACCAATGATACAAAGACCTACCCATCCAAATAATTGAGCATGTCCATGTACCTGAACAATTGGGTGGAGTAAAGATCGAAAATTTTCTTTTGCACCAATATATGTTAATATTATGGCGCCAAATGTAACACCTACCGTCAATGTCATTAAAATAGCTGTTTTAACAAACCTTTCATAAACCTTGTCTTCTTTCAACTCTATTGTTTCGGTGTTTTCATCTACTCCTTTTTCAATAGCTTCTTTCAATTCTTTAAGAATTTCGTCGTAATCTACCTCATGTGCCTTTGAGAAGAATGCTAAAGGTTCGTTAGGCCCTCTCACACCTCCGGCTATAACCAGATTGTATTTTCTGAAAACTGCAAGGGTTTCCGGATGTTTCTTTACCAAATTTTTAATTATCGTATTTCTATTTATTTCCATAGAACTTTGTAGTAGAAGAAAAAAGTAAGTTGACAAATCCCCCTATCTCCCCCTTTACAATCCCCCTTTTATAAAGGGGGAAAGAGGGGGATTAAGGGGGATTTAATTAATTCGTTTACTATAGTATTTATATGTCCACAGGATATTGAGCAATCTCTATTCCCCACCAATATCTTTTTTCGGTGGGCAATGCCCACCCTACTTATCTTGCGGCAAAGTTGCTGTCACCGGTTTTTTAAACGGATTCTTTTTGCACGTTCTTCCAATCTTTCCGCTTCGCCTTCCCTTCCGGTTTTCTTATAAAGTTTTGCCATATTTTCCAGCACAGTCGCCACACCGGGATGGTCTGGCCGGACCTTTTCCCATACTGCCAATGCCCGCTTGTAAAGGGTCTCGGCCTCTGCATACTTGCCCTGGAAGTGATAAAGTCTCGCCAGATTTTCCAGGGGTTCGGCCACGTCAGGATGGTCTGACCCAAGGGCTTTTTCTCTTATTGCCAGTGCCCGATTGTAAAGTGGCTGTGCCTCGTCATACTTTCTCCTGGATTCATAAAGTCTCGCCAGTCTGTTCAGGGATCTCGCCACATCTGGATGGTCTGGCCCATGGACTTTTTCATTTATTGCCATCTGCAGCTTGGAAAAAGAATCTTCAATCTTTAACATTACCATAATAACTATGATACTAACTACGATAAAAATGAGGACGAAGGGTGTAGAGAACTGCAAAGCAAACAATCCAGTTCTTATCAAACCACGGCGGGGGATCTCAATCGTTCGAACAGGCATCGCACGGGACCTGACGACGTAAGTTCCTGCTATCTTATCCTGCCACGCTTGTTTATTCTTGTCGATCGTTATCCAGAAAAAGCCCAGGCCAAATGCCAGCAAGGAAAAGAATGAAGAAATTGCCCTTATTACTATTTGTTTGACGGTTACTGCTGCGCCATTGATAGCAACTGTCTTTATTCCCAAGCTCCAATAGCCTGGAGTCTCACCCATAAAGACTTTAAATCCTACCATATAAGCCAGAAAGATTACTATGTCCAATATCAAGATGATTATAGAGACGATAAACAAATCAGTCATCGCAGAATATTTATATATCTCAATTATCCTCTTAAATATCTCAGTAACTGCGCCCCAAGCTAATCCTAAAGGTATTGCATCGATGGAGTCGGCGAATATACGTCTCCAGAAGCCGCCATAATCTTTTCGAATGTACACGGTACATTCCATAACATCGCCCCCTCTCCTTCAAATCCCCCTTACTCCCTTTTTTAAAGGGGGAAGAGGGGATTTGCGTTAAAAAGAAATTTTGTGCCATTTTATAAAAGGCTACCCGCTCGAACGTACCGTTCGGTACGGGCGGGAAGTCTTAACTCCACTTGAATTGTAATTGCACAATATCAAGTGGAATTAGGTAGCCTCCCCTGCCCGACACCTGTCCTGACGACAGGGCAGGATTGGATTCCTTGCGAAAGCAAGGCACCTCCCCGCCAGAACGACTTAGTCGGGCAGGCCTTTCGGGAGGATTCCAGAGTTTATCTTCGTGTTAAATCTTCATGCCACCTAAGTGGTACCCTGTCTGCCCACAGGCAGGAGCGAATTGTGAAAAATCTAGATTCCCTGTTTGCTTTGCCATGCGGGCAATACCACGGGAATGACAGATAATACAATAAACTGTCATTCCCGACCCCGATCGGGAATCTATTTTCGGATAAAAAATCAAAAAATCATAGATAGTAATTGAAACCTCTCTCCTTTAATACAGTAGTCAACTTTTTAATATCTTCTGCACTATTTTTGTTACAGACCATGGTGATATCCTTTGTGTTTACTATAATCATATCAGACACATTTATAGTTGTTATTAAGTGTTCTTTGTCTCCAACTATAATATTCCCATGTGTATTAATACCACAGTGTTTACCTATTATCGTATTATTATTTTGATCTGATTTGTTCAATCTTTCCACAGCAAGCCAGGAACCTACATCATCCCATTTAAAATTTGCTTCGATTATCTTCACATTTGAAGCTTTTTCCATCACTCCGTAATCAATTGATATGTTTTCGAACTTTTCGTATTCCCTGTGAATAACATTTGACTCATCTGCTGTATCAATTGATTTTCCAATCCTGGCTAAGCCTTGTGCTAATTTGGGTATGAGATTCTTTATGTTTTCCAGTATTGTACTTACAGACCAAACGAAAATACCGCTATTCCAGTAATATTTCCCACTTTGCACAAAGTTCTCGGCTTTAGCACGATCTGGTTTCTCAACAAAACGTTTTACATCATAAATCCAAAATCCATCTAAATTTGTTCCATTTTCGTTTCTCTGTATATAACCGTAGGTTACAGAAGGTTCCTTTGGTTTAATCCCAAATGTAATAAGTGCATTTGTTTTTGTAGCAAGTCCTTTAGCGCACCTTAATGCTTTTAGAAAAAGGTTGGGGGGTTCAATTACATGATCAGCAGTCATTACGGCCATAACTGCGTTGACGTCTCTTTTGGAAATTATAGTTGCTGCAAGGCCAATACATGCGGCCGTGTTTCTACCAAATGGTTCTGAGATTATGTTCTTTGCAGGTATCTGTGATAGTTCCTCTTTAATACTGTCAGCTTGAACGGATGTTGTTACAACATAAATATTTTCTGAGGGAATTTCACCAATAATACGATCAATAGTTTGTTTAATCATGGTATCCTGTCCAGTGATCTTTAAAAGTTGTTTTGGTGTCTTTTCCCTACTCCATGGCCAAAACCTTGTACCTGAACCACCTGCCATAATTACTGCGTATAACATAAACAACCTCATAGTGCGGCAAAGCCGCAACCAAGTTTGAAGTGACTAAAGTGAACTAAAATGCCTAACGTTAATGTAATATCTCACCGCAAATTTTCGCGTGCATTTTTCAAGCTCTTTTAGAAAGTTCTTTGTTATCCATAACTTTAGCTCACTTCAAACTTTAGGCACTTTTAACTTTTTATGACAACGAAAAAAACTTCCTAAAAAAAGAAGTTTTTACAGGGTAATACTATAAACTCATGAATAATGATAAGAGAGAATTGCAGAAATAGCAATTGCAGCCGTTTCCACTCGAAGGATTTGTTGTCCCAAACTTACAAATTTACACCTGGCTTCTTTTGCCATTTCTATCTCATTCGATGTAAAACCACCTTCCGGGCCAATAAAACTAATTATATTATTTACTTTTAGATGTTCTTGCAACGTATTTTTTAAATTATTTGGAACAGATTGATTACACGCAAAAAGGGAAAGATCGTAACTCTTTGCATTTTTGATGAAATTACAAAAGTCCGTGCCATTACTGATTTCTGTAATTATATTCCGGCCACATTGTTTTGACGTTTCGATTGCAATTCTCCGCCACTTCTCAATTTTTTCAGAACGTTCAGTCTTAAGCTTTACCACACTTCGTTCAAAATGTATCGGAATTAATTTGTGAACTCCTAATTCGGTACATTTTTGAACTAAGAAGTGAGAACGTTTTCCTTTAGGAATTGCAAATGCTATATCTATTTTTACATTATCGTTTTTTTTATCGATAGCTTTGTTTTGATTAATTTTTACTTTAACTTTATTTTCTTTCATTTCGATAATCTCGGCATGACATTCATCTCCCATACCATTAAACAAAATAATCTTATCACCGATTCTCAATCTTTTAACATGTACCATGTGATGGCTCTCTGAACTATCCATCCATACATTCTTTAAACCAGCCTGAAATGGAACATAAAAGCGATTCATAGTTACTCTTCGACCCTTATTAATGCAGAATATTTCATTCTTTTTCTTCAAGCTTCTTTCCAGACAAGCATTGAAAATCAATTGACAAAAGACTATCAAAGTATAAGATTATACTAATTAATACAATATTATAAAAGTAATTTTAAACTATAGAATATTATGAATTGAATATGAGTGTGCTTTCTATCATGTTATCAATCGTGTCAACGTTGTCATGGTAAGGTAAGAAATTGAAGGAATGAAAGGCGCAATATCTTGCTACATGGATTTGACTTGGTGGATAATGTGATTATTTGGGGAATTATTGAGAGAATTTGCCAAGACTTAAACACAGCGAAGAAAAACTAGCAGAATGAATCGTTTCTAACAATCGACTTGAAACCATTCCAAGAATCAGTAAGGGTTATTCCCAAGATAGGCCATGATCACTTATTTCTTCTTGGCAAGAATGTCCAATGTCAAGATACGAAATTGGCAAAGGGAAAAGGCCGTGGTAGTGACTATGATATTCGAAATAGACTGCGTCTGTATATTTCGGATAGCATAGTCGCAGTCCATTTAACTTTAGGCTACCCTTTTTCAAAGTAGGTATTAAAATGAGAAGGAAAATGATAACAATGGTTCTTGTGCTCTTGTTCGTCGCCTTCGAGTCAGTAGTTTTTTCCCAACAGTCTCGATTCGAGGAACTCATTCCGAAATTAAGGAGTCAGGATCCGAACACTAGAGCGGAAGCTGCCAAGGCGTTAGGATCGCTGAAGGACCCAAGAGCCATCGAGCCGCTCATCACCGCATTGAGAGACGAAGAACGGAGTCTAGACGTTCAGATGAATGTGATCGTAGCGCTCGTTTCTATAGGAGAACCTTCCGTCACTCCACTCATTGTATTGCTCAGCGATGTCTACCCAGGGGTCAGAAGCTCGGCGGCGCAAGGATTAATGGTGTTACAGGACCCAAGGGCAACTGATTTCTTGATCGCCGCCCTCGACGACTCGAACGCCGTAGTCCGAGCCCACGTTGTAAGGGCTCTCGGGTTAATGAATGATGTCCGCGCGGTGGAGCCAATGATTCATATGCTGAGAAATCAGAGCCGAGCTGTCCGGGAAAGGGCGTTAGCTGTACTCAAGGAGCTAACAGGCCAGGCTCTAGGAGAACAGCCGGACCGGTGGCTTGTATGGTGGCGCCAGCACCGGAAAGATATGCCCGCACCTAAGGAGTCATGGTCACGAATAACCGGGCCTGACAGTACGCTTGCACTTTCGATTGATGTGAAGAACGTGATGCGCGTAACCGACACCCAGGTGATGTTTTTCGAGAAGTTGGTACCGGTAAAAACAAGTGACCTATTTGCAACGTTTCAAGAGATTGTGGAGGAAGGAGGAGGCGACTATACGGCACTTGAGTTCGCCAAGGCCGCTTATCTTTTGGACTGTAACCGGCGCCTGAAGAGAGGAGCAATATTCATGTGGTTTATTCGCAGCAGCATGAGCTGCTCGCGGCGGTGAATTTCACCAGGTCACAGTGGAAACCGATAGGACGAGGCTGGGAGGACCAGGTCATAGAGGCATCTTTTTGTAGGCGTCGATGAAGACGAGCCGGCCCGTTCGCCGGGTGAAGTTTTGCACTAACACATTTTCCTAACTTTTCAGTGCAGCGGACGGCGCAAAAAGCCGCGCCGCTGCTGACCCATTGAATTAAAAGGTAATAATCATATGGTAGATCGATATGGAAAGGTAATTGGATATTTTGCTTTTGTTTCTCCGACTGAAGTTGTATGCACAGGAGATGCTTGTGATGCTTGTAGTAATAATCAAAAACACGTGTGTTGCACTTCCTAATTCAAACAAGGATGACGCTTTTGCCATTCTTCAGATTATTTCAACTCCCTTAATCTGACTAATGGCTTGCCCTGCCGGGATCATTGGAAATACATTTTCTTCAGGCGCTACTCTAAAATCGATTACGACAGGACCATTTATTGAAATTGCTTTTTCAATTATGGGTCTAACATCTTCCTTTTTTTCAACCAAAAAACCATCAGCGCCATAGGCATTTGCTACCTGTACAAAATCAGGATTACCGGTCAGTTGTGTATGAGAATACCTTTTATTATAAAACAACTCCTGCCACTGCCTCACCATCCCAAGGGAGCCATTGTTTAGAATAGCAACTTTAACGGGTAACTTATAATTCACAGCAGTACTCAGTTCCTGAATATTCATTTGAAAGCTACCATCGCCTGCAATGTCAATAACGATCTTGTCAGGGCATCCAAGTTGAGCGCCTATTGCAGCAGGAAAACCGAAACCCATAGTGCCTAAACCACCGGAAGATAAAAAACCTCTGGGATTTGTATAAGTATAAAATTGAGCCGCCCACATCTGATTCTGGCCAACTTCAGTAGTAATAATTGCCTTACCTTTGGTGGCTTGGCAAATTTGTTCAACTACGTATTGAGGTTTTACATCGTCATTTGTATTATTATAAGAAAAGCGATATTTCTCCTTCCATTCCGAAATCTTTTCAAACCATTCTTTTCGGTCAACATAATTAACATGCTTTATCAATTCAGTAAGAATGTTATTGGCATCACCAACAACCGGGATATCAACCCTGATATTCTTACTTATGGAAGTTGGGTCTATATCTATATGAATAATCCTTGCATGAGGAGCAAACTCATCTATCTTACCCGTAATCCTATCATCAAATCTTGCTCCAATTGCAATTAATAAATCTGACTCATGAACGGCATAGTTAGCATAAACTGTTCCATGCATTCCTAACATTCCCAAAGATAGTTCATTATCTTCCGGAAAAGCTCCCAGCGCCAACAGTGTAGTGTTTACGGGCAAATTGGCCTTTTCTGCAAACTCAATAAGCTGTTTTGAACTATTTGAAGCTATGACGCCACCACCTGCATAAACTACAGGTCTTTTTGACCTATTTATTGCTTCTGCTGCTATTTTTATCTGTCGCATGTTGCCTTCGTATGCTGGCTTATATCCAGGTAGATTTACCTTTTCAGGAATGTCTCCATCCCATTTATCTGTCGTTACGTCTACAGGCAAATCAATAACAACAGGACCCGGTCTACCTGTTGAAGCAATATAAAATGCCTCTTTAACTATTTTTGCTAGTTCTCTTACATCTTTTACCAGATAATTATGCTTTGTTATAGGGCGCGTTATGCCGGTTACATCAGCTTCCTGGAATGCATCACTGCCTATAAGATGTGTTTTAACCTGACCAGTTATAGCTACTAGAGGTACAGAGTCCATGCTGGCTGTAGCAATAGCAGTTGTTAAGTTTGTTGCACCGGGACCAGATGTAACGATACAAACACCTACTTTTCCTGTGGCCCGAGCATAACCGTCTGCAGCATGACCTGCCGCCTGTTCATGGCGCGTTAAGATGAATTTTAAGTCAGAATCATACAGGGCATCGAAAAGAGGTATAACGACACCGCCCGGTATACCAAAAATGTATTCCACATTCTCTTTTTTTAGTACATCAATTAAAATTTGTGAACCCGTTCTAGACATTTTTAATGGATCTTATTTATTGGAAAAGAATTATTTCTTTAGACAAGTATAGCGAGTGATTTAATAGATGTCAATTCCTTGATCGGTTATTTGAATTGGTATATAGGGATGTTCTTATACTCTTTTAAGATGATTATTCCTAAGTTAACTTTCTTCAGCTTTATTTTTTATTACTTCGTAATCATCTATATCTGGTTCGTCCATTGCGGGGGGTTTATAGCCCGGTTCTTGTGCCCTCTTAGCTTCCTCTTTATATGCATCAAGAACTTTTTGCTCAATTTCATCACGACATTTGGAATTTATTGGGTGTGCAGTATCAGCATATAACTTAAATTTTCCCTTGGTTTCTCCTAGTGCACGTTTTTCGTTGAGTTGCGTGCCGCAATCATTGCAATAACGTGCTCGAAGGTGATTTTTACAACCACATTTGACACATTTATCAGCGAGCTTTCTGCTCGGCATTGCAACAAAAGCCCCCTTATATCCTTCTATAATCTTTAAATCTCTTACGACAAAGTCGTTGTCAATTGTGATGCTACAAAAAGCTTGTAAACGATTCTTTTTTGCCTCTGTTAGTTTTACTCTGACTTCCGTAATATTCACAGTGATAAATCCTCCCTTCCAGCTTATCTTGTTATCAAGGTGTTATAACATTTGTAACTATAAATACATTTCCCGTTCCACTCAGTTCAATTTTCTTCTTGATCGTTTCTGCTTGGTTTCTATTGTTGCACAAACCAAAGAAGGCTGATCCACTACCAGAAATTGATAGACCACAAAAATTAAAACATGCCAAAGAACTTTTTATATGTAGCAAATCAGGATATAGTTTAAATATAACTTTTTCTAAACGATTATATAACAATTTGCCGATAGTGGTAACATTTGAATACTTTAGTGCATTCAGGAGAAAACTAACATCTTTTCTTTTTTTTGTCAAGTCAATTTTCAGGTTTTTGTAAATCGTTATTGTGCTGATTTTGATATTTGGGAAAATAACAAGGTAATTCAATCTGCTTTTGACTTCAACAGGAAGAATCTTCTCTCCTCTACCACTACATAACGAAGTCTTACCATTTATAAAAAAAGGAATATCTGATCCTAGCTTCGCAGCGAATTCCATTAACTCTATATCATTTAGCCCAATTTTCCAAAGTGAATTCAAAGCCTTGAGGGTGGCTGCTGCATCGCTACTCCCACCACCCAAACCCGCTCCTACTGGTATCTTTTTTTCTAAGTTTATTAGTACTCCTTTTTTAATGCCACACTCTTTCATAATAAGATTTGTGGCTTTACATACAAGATTATTCTCATCTAAAGGAATGTTGCCGTTCTCACATTTGAGTTTTACTCCTTCTTGAATTTCTTCAAACCACAGGTTATCCACAAGGTCAATTTCTTGCATTACTGTTTCAATCTCGTGGTAACCATCATCTCTCTTTCCCAAAACTTCTAAAAAAAGATTTATCTTGGCAGGCGCCTTAAGACTTATTCTATTTTTTTCGTGATTGTTTTTGTTCACAAATGATTTTTACTTTTCATAATTTGGGACTGAGTTTGTTCATTAAAAAAGTAAGCTGTGTGTTACCGTATCTTCTTTCATCAACTACCTTCAAATGTTTGAAACTGTCTTGATTAAACATTTGTTTCTTATGGTGTTGAAGAACAATGACACCTTCTTCGTTTATATTTTGCCTGGAAACGCACTCATCTAGAAGAGAAAAAATTCTTTTTCTATCCTTGCAGTCTATATCCAATAGTTTATATGGAGGAGCAACTAAAATAAGGTCGAATTTTATATGTTTATTCTTTAAGAATGTTAATAACGCAAAAACGTTTATTTTTAGAATAACTGCTCTTTTTAGAAATCCTGTATCTTGGAGATTTTTTTTAACCGCTCGAATTGCGTTTGTATCATTGTCAACAAAAAACATCTTTTTGCGCCACGACTAATAGCCTCTATTCCTAACGATCCTGTACCTGCAAATAAATCAAGGACAACACTGTCTACTATAAAATCTCCTAAAATATTGAATAGGGACTCCTTAACTCTGTCTAATATCGGTCTAGTCCGTTTGCTTTTTAACGCTGATAATCGTATGCCTTTTGCTCTACCTGAAATAATACGCATATAAATTAGATCCCCGTGGTTGCTGATCCTAGCCTGCCAGCCTGAATGCTTTCCCGCCAGGCATCACCGTTCGCCAGCCCGACAAATCCGTTCTGGCGGGGATAGGTCGGGCTGGTCATCAAGAAAGGTTTAGACTGCTTTGCTCTGCAAAATAAAAATTTATGAGAAGACACATAAAATTCAGCATTGTCCGGTTAGGTTTTTGCGTGCGCGGGTTTTGTCATACCCGAACGCTTTTGTCGGGTATCTAGAGGTTCATTCATCCTAGATTCCCGCTAAAAACATGCGGGAATGACAACTTTGGGGGCAATAAATTAAACATGCAAAAACCTAACCGGACAATGCTGACTAATAATAAGAATATAAATATTGCCTATAATTGTTAATCTCGGAATTGTTGTCGATTATTTTTTTTACTTTAGGACGGATTTCAGAACTAATTTCAGATCTAATTTCCTGAACTACTGAGGTATTAACCTTCAAATTGTTTTTAATAACTTCCTTTTTGGTAATAATTTCAGAGACGTAATCCTCCAGGGGTTCACGAAATGATGGATCCAGTAAACCTTTCAAAAATTCTCCGTAAATACCCAGAGTATCTAACTGGGCATTTACATAAGATTTGGCCGTTTTTGAATAAAACAGAGAAAATACTTTCCGATAGATTTTTTTTGTGGCTGCCTTATTTTTAGCAATATCTAAACGATAATCTCGAATAAATTTTGTCCTAAGCTTACATTTTTCTTTTTCATAAAGTAATTTTAGGAAAGTGCGATCCTTATTTATTGATTTCTTAGTAACCTTTGATGTGTATTTTTCTTCTCTTTCTTGTTTAGCCTTTTGGAAGATATCCACTTTGTCGGACTTATTATCTCTCTTGTAATTGTTGGAAATGGCCTGTCCAAACCTTGAAAATCTTCCTTTTGTGAATTCATCACCGAATATAGACATTCCAAAAGGAACTGACTCTTTTGCAATCTTAGTAAAAAATTCATAACCGTCTTGGTTTATGATTTCCGATATAATGTCGCTAAGTTCTTCTTCCTTAGTTACGATTTCTTCTATAATAGGATTAATAGCTATTTCGTCTAAAATAATTTCTTCTACCAGCTTTTCTGTTTCGAGTTTTTCTTGTGCTAGGGCTATTTGAACTTTTAACTCTTCCTGGATAATTTTTTCCTTCAGATCATTAAATTTTTCTTTCTTCTCAAAAGCAAATGCATCAAATCGACTCCCGCAAAAAGTGAACGAGATTAAAAAGATAGCAGTAACTAATAAAAACTTAAATATTTTTTGATACCACTGGTATAAGGATATAGAAAATAAGATATAAATCATTTTCGACTCCTTTCTTAACAAACTGTATTAATTTAATATCTTCCGTGTAAGTTTAAAGACCATCTGTTTATCAGTTTCTCTAATTATGAAACTTCCACCTTTAATTTGCTCGTTCACGTCATTCATAAGTTTTGCTTTCTTTGCTTGTATTATAAATCAAGGTTTTCAATAACGGCAGCAGCGCCCATACCACCACCAATACACATAGACACTAAACCATATTTAACTTTTCTCCTTTGCATTTCGTATAGTAATTTTACCGTTAATACCGCACCGGTAGCTCCAAGCGGGTGTCCTGATGCCAAAGCGCCTCCATTTACGTTTACTATCTTTCGATTCAAATTAAGTGTCTTGATTACTGCCAGGCATTGTGAGGCGAACGCCTCGTTCAATTCAATCAATCCGATGTCATCAAGATTGATTCATGATAAATTAAGAGCTTTCGGGATCGCTTCAACAGGCCCTATTCCCATAATCCCAGGTGGTACACCAGCAACCGCATAAGACAACAAACGAGCATATGTTTTAATTTCTAATGATTCAGCCTTTTTTCTATCCATAAGGAGCACACTACCAGCTCCGTCACTCATTTTTGATGAAGAAACTGCTGTAATGATTCCATTTTTTTTGAAAGGAGTTTTAAGTGAAGAATTTATAGCTTACAGGAACTAACAGATTGGTAACAGATTCAAAAAAAATTTAATTATTTATAGAGAAGCCTTTTGAAGATTTGTTTCGTTTTCTGAGATGGCGTGATTCCTGAAGCAGCAGAAAGGACTTTCTCTAATCGTTTGTAGACTCCAACGACATCAGCATTACAACCAATTCTATAATAGCAAATAATGAGTCTCTGATATAATTCTTCAGCGAGGTCGTAAACCTCAATTCCTTTATTGTAATAATCTATGGCTTTTTCAAACTGCCTGTTTTCTTCCCGGTAACTACCTAATTTACTCAAACAGCGAATAAACTTGTTCCTTAAACGCTCGCTTGGAGAAATAGTCCAGAATTCTTCCTCTTCCCCATCAAGGAAATCACCATGATACATCTCAACGGCCTTTTCCAGAAGTTGAACGTGTTTTTTCTTATCTCCGTCCCTTTTTGTGGAATATGCCTGGTCCAGTAACCTCTCAAACGACCATATATCTACCCAACAATATCTCGGGTTAAGTTCTATACGACCTTTCTGAAATAGAATAGCCTTTTCAATACCTATTACTTGGCGCAGACGATTCAGGTTAGTAGTAAGGGTATTATAAGATGCATCACCTTCTGCATCGGGCCAGAGTACGTCTCTTATCTTCGATTCGCTTACGGCTCCGCTTGCGACTCTGCTTGCGTCTTTAGCTCCAAGCGCTATCAACGCCTTTAATAAAGCAATTGGTTTTTGAGGAACCTTTCTTGAAAACTGAATCAACTTTCCATCTTTAAAAAGACTTAATCTACCCAGGGTGTATATTTTTAACGGCCAGGGCCAATTATTAATATCCATTGGTGGGTTTTCCGGAAAAATGTTGCGCTTGCGTATGAGTTCTCTGACATAATCTACTTCAATACCCTCAGCCATGGCCTTCATACAGAGCGGAACCATGACATCCGGTCGCCACATTTGAAAATTAAAGTAACCATGCTTGCTCCCCAGCGCCATTGCCTTGCGTAAATATTTTGTAGTCTTTTTATCTTCACCCCGGTCAAACGCAAACTGTGCTTTAGCAGAAAGAGACATAAAATCTGTCAGTGTGTTTTTCTTATTAGTCATTTTAGTCATTGTCTTAGATTCATTCAGACAATTAGGCAATCTCCCCTTCCCTTCCTGGCGTCAGGACATGCTTGCGCAGCAATGCTCTTATCACAAATATTAACAGCAGGATGTTACATATTGTTTACAGATTAAAATATAATTTAAAAAAATATGGTTTTTTTCGTAAAAGAGCCGGTTAATCTTATTGCTTGGCAGAATAATGCTTTCAGTATTAGAATAAATCCGACCTTCCCTGGAAATTCTATATAAGGAGTAAGAGATGGTTACGACAACAGAACGTAAAAAAACAACTTATGTGGACTATTTAAAGATTAAAGATAATAATCGATATGAAGTATTGGGAGGGGATTTGAAGATGGTGCCCGCGCCTTCAACAGTTAGTTAAAAAAAAGTTGCAATGCTTTAATTATTGTATATTATATAAATAGGCAATAAAAAAGAGGTTTTTTAATTCTTATTTTTCTAAATTAGTTTTAAAGGAGGTATTCCTTATGTCCGCTATTCAAGTAAAGGAATACATTACTGATGAAAAAGGTAACAAAAAATCAGTAATTATAGATATTGATGAATTCCATCGAATTGAGCGAATTTTGCCTGCTATTGATCCTGATGCAGAAGTTTTTGAATCTCGCAAGAATGAGGAATCAATTCCTATAGAAGATTGCAATGATATTTTAAGAAGGATTGAAAGTATTAAATCCTCTAAATGAAGATCCATATAAAAAAATCAGCCAGGAAAGAATTAATGAAACTTCCTGACAACATTCTTATAAAGACTTTTAAAACTATCCTAAGTTTAAGCGACAATCCATATCCTGGTGGATTTGACAAGGTAGAAGGTAAGGACAATCAGTTACGATTATGGATTGATAAAAATTATAGAATCCTCTATGGAATTAATAGCAATAAAGACCGTCTCGATATTGTTGCTATTCGACATAAAAGCGAGAAAATATATAAGTAATTTTGTTGTCATTTGTGTTGAACTATTTAATTCCTTATTCAAACGTCAGACTTTTTAGAATACGTTCTGTCTCTAAGGAAGGGCTGATACCCGCGGTAGTAGACAGGATTTTTCTTAAACGTTTGTATACACCGGCGGCTTCGGCATTACGGCCGAGATTTTGATAACAAACCATGAGTCTTTGATACAATTCTTCAGCCAGATTATACACTTCAAGTCCTTTATTGTAATAGTCTATGGCTTTTTCAAACTGCCTGGTCTCCTCATAATAACTGCCCAGTTTACTCAAACAGCGAATAAACTTATTCCTTAAACGCTCGCGTGGAGAAATTGTCCATGGTTCTTTTGTGTCACTTGCAAGGAAATCTCCATGATACATCTCAACGGCCTTTTCCAGAAGTTGAATATGCTTTTTCTTATTCCCCTTCTTTGCTGCGGAATCTGCCTGGTCGAGTATTTTCTCAAACGACCATGTATCTACCCAGCTATATCTTGGGTTAAGCGTCATCTGGCCCTCCTGAAGCAGGATAATGTTTTCAATACCTATCAGTTTCCGCAGACGGCTTAATGTTGTCTTAAAGGAATGATGGGCCGCGTCACCTTCAAGCTCCGGCCAGAGTTCGTCGCTTAGCCTGGTTTCGCTTACATTTTTACCTCCAAGAGCTATTAACGCCCTCAGCATTGCAAGTGGTTTCTGAGGAACCTTTCTTGAGAATCGAATAAGTTTTTCATCTTTAACAATCTCAAACCTCCCCAAGGTATATATTTTTAAAGGCCATGGCCAATTATTAATATCCATTGGTGGATTTTCCGGAAAAAGGTTGCGTTTGTGTATAAGCTCCTTAACATAATCTACTTCAATACCCTCAGCCAGGGCCTTCATACAGAGTTGTAGCATAACTTCAGGACGCCATAAAAAAAAGTTAACGTAACCATTTTCCCTTCCCAGGGACATGGCATTTTGTAAGTATTTGAAGGCATTTTTGTCATCATCCTGATCAAAGGCAAACTGCGCTTTTGCCAAAAGGTACGTGAAATTTGTACAGGAGCTTTTCATTCGCCTGCCAAAATACTCTACATTATTTAAATGGACATATGCCTTTTTGCTTTCTCCACATTCATATAGCACCTGTGCCATACCAAAATTGCTAACCGATAGAGGATAGAGCGCCCCCACATCCAGGGCAAGCAAAAGACTTTTCTCCATGTGTTTTCTTGCAAGAGGCAAGTCTTTCCTTGAAAGGGAATACCAGCCCTTTAACATATGATAAAAACTACCTTTATAACTGTCAGTTTTAATGACACTTGACATTTGATCCAGATACTTTTCCGCCTCCGCAAGGTCTCCCTTAGAAATCAGGTTGGCTGCGCACATGCCCAGTAAATGACATTCCCATACATGAACACCACTATGCTTTACTATATTCAATCCGTATTTAACTGCTTTACTACATTGATCGTGCAAGGCTGTATTGAAACAATAACCAGCCTCTGCATGTTTTCCTAAAACTAAAATCGCCGGGGAAATTTTACTGTGCTTAGCAATCTCCCGAATGAAATTAAGAACAATCAAGGCATTGGCAAAATTACCTGCTTCTAAATAACGCAAAATGAGAAGATAGGAGATTTCAGATCGAAGATTTAAATCTATGTCTTTATCCATGACTTCATGAAGATGTTTTTCCAACAGATTGAATTCAGGATGGTCCGGCTGCCTAATAGTAAGAGCTAAAAATATATTTGCTGTCACATAATCTTGTATTTCCGGATATTTTTTTAATCTGAGGTTAAGTTTAAGTTCGTCTATTACATCTATCCAGGGGTCAAAACGTTTAAAGTTCCTGAACTCGTTTGCAATGCCTCGAAGCACGCAGCTTATTGCCAGGACCATTCCTTTTGAGTCTTTATTTTCTTTGAAGGAATCAAATGCCTTTTCAAAATAGCATACACTATCCGAAGGCTTAAAATTCAAGTAGCACATCCCAAACCAATAGGAAAGCCATGGATTATTGTTTATAATCTCTTGTGGAAATGTTTCAAACCATGCAAGCAGGGTCTGTATTCTACCGTTCAGAGAAAATTGTTCCGCATTCTTATTGATCAGGCGAGTCAGGCTATCCCAGTCTCTTGTCTCGATAAACAACCCGGCCGCATCCTCTGTCCTGTTTGATTCCTCCAGGATTATAGCGGCTTTCCGCTTCAACTTTACTAATTGTTTCGACGTAAACAACTCTTTCGCACGCAAAAGAAGAAATTCCCTGAACATCGCGTGGTACTGGTAGACTATCTGTTGTTCAGACTGTTTCTTTTCAATGAAAAAGTTATTCTTGCACAGATTAGACAGAATGCGGTCTCCTTGATGTTTGCCAGTAAGTCTTTTTACCATTGCGGGTGTTATTGAAGGGATCAGAGCCGTTTTGGTCAGAATGTCTTGTGTCTCTCTACCAATATTTTGAAAAATTTCACTGGCAAAATAGTCGAAGACAACTTCCGGTTCAAGTTTATTTAAAGATTGAGTGGGTATATCTTCAGGTTTAGATTTTTCTAACATTAACAATAACCCGGCTGCCCAACCTTCCGTGTTCGTGTGTAACTTCCGGATCATGTCATTTGACATCTTCTTAAAGCCTTTGTGTCGAATTATCCCCTTAAACTCATCAAGCCTCAAATGAAGATCGTCCCATGAGATAACACTCATTAATTGGTTCGCGCGCATGCGTTCTAAAACTTGCGGTGGTTCACTGCGGCTTATGATAATAACATTTATTCCCGTGGGAATTTCGGATAATCCATTTTGGATAACTTCGTGAAATTGAGAGGGGGAAGTTACTTCATGAAAATTATCAAAAACCATTACGGATGGAACATTCAAGCTGTTATACAGGTCTCGGAAGAATCCGCGTGTAAACACCTGTATAGTCAACAGATATTCAGGGGTAAGGTGAGGCAGTGGCTTCCGTTTACGCGGAGCTGCTTTCCTGGCGGCAAGCCCAAGATAGTGAAAGAACGTGGCTATATCTCCATCACCACTGTCCACCTGGTACCATAGATTTGGCAGATTGCGGTGCTCAACATAACTGCTCACAAGAGTTGTTTTCCCCGAACCCGCAGGCCCACACACCCAGATTATGGGGCGCTTTCTATAGCGGTCTAATAAGCGAAAAAGTCTTGTGCGGAGAAAGGCCTTATAGGGTTGTGGACGGCTTATTTTAGAAATGGAAACGGGTTTTTGCTTCATTTGTTAACAAGAAGAAATCCTCGCAAAGTCGGAAAACTTACAAAAAAGCTATAATAAACAAGGCTAAAACTTTGCCACATCAAATAAATATCTATAAACCTTATACCTAAAAATGCTTTCTTAAGTAGTTTTTGGATTAATTCTTATATTTTCTATCTTAGAATGTTGTTAGATACTGTTTTAATTCCTTGATAAATTTTTCAGCTTTTCTGACAACCTTTTAGCTGTTTCTTCGTATATTTTTATTTTTGCACTGTAATCTGACTCTTCACTTTTCTTTCGTATGAAATCAAATATTCTTCCGTATTCATTATCAAATATCCCTTTCTTTACAAAATGTTGTATAAATGCAGCCTCTACTCCAGCATGTTTACTTCTCTCAATCTTCTTTGTAAGCAATACAGCATTCGTAATACTGAATATTGCATAGTATGCTCTATTCACCGCAGCTCTATATCTCTTTAGACCAAGCAATTCTCTTGCAGTCGCTAAATCTTCATTAGAACTTTCTATACGGACTTTAATAAGGATTCTGGTATCTTCATCCATATTTCTATTCCATCTCTTTCTATACTGTTATAAAGGGGATCCTTGTATTTTTTATGCCACTCATATGTTTTACTTTCCATTACAATAGGAGAAATTATTACATCATGCTCCAGAATTGAGTCAAAAGCAGCCATGCTTATCTCGTCACATAATCCATCATATTCATCTCTTACAACAACTAAGATATCTATATCAGATTCTAGATCGCTCTCTCCTTTTGCAGCAGAACCAAACAAGGTTACTCTCATAATCTTATTCTGATATTTTGTTTGCAAAACTTTTAAATACGATAAGATTCCTGATTTTTGCCTTTCCACTAAATTTATATATACTATATTGTTTCTATATTGATTGTAAAGGAATAAACACGCTAAAATGGATAAGATTCAAGGAAAAGAAGTTAAAAGAAGATAAATTGTTTGACAAAGGAAAGAAAGTAATGGTAATTTTAGGTCTATAGATTTAAAGGATAAGAAGATTGTTCTCGTTCCCAAGCAGGAGCTTGGGTACGAGAACAATGTACTGGATATACAGAGAGTAATAAAATGGGGTTGATTAAGTTATCTGTCGACTATGGAATAATAGGATTTTTAATTTTTATGAGCATCGTATCCCTTTCTATTGCTATCGAAAGATTACTGGTTTACAGGAATTTAAGATTAGGTGACTTCTCTGATAAAAAATTACTGGAACTTGAGCTTACTAAAAAACTGCACATAATTGCCACCATCGGTAGCAACGCACCTTACATCGGTTTGCTGGGTACGGTATTGGGTATAATGTTTACTTTCTATAACATTGGAGAAGAAGGGTTTATGGAAACAGGCAAGATTATGATTGGCCTCGCTCTTGCGCTTAAGGCTACGGCAGTGGGTCTCCTTGTGGCAATTCCATCAGTGGCTCTTTATAACTTTACCCTGAGAAAGGCAAAGGTTCTCATAATGAAATGGGAGATAGAGAATGGTAGAGGAGGAGTTTAGTTATATAAACGTCATCCCTTTTGTAGACATAATGCTTGTGTTACTGACAATAGTCCTTACCACCTCTACGTTTATGGCAACAGGACTGTTACCCGTTGAACTTCCAAGGGCATCAGAAACACAATCAGAGTCTCTAAAATCACTAATCATAGAAATAGACGTTGAAGGCAGTATATACTTAAACTCCAGACCGGTAAATTTAAGCGATCTTAAAGATTCAATTAAATCACTTGATAAGACAACACCCGTATTAATAAGGGCAGATAAGAGCATCGCCTTACAGGTATTTGTGGATGTCCTTGATATGGTAAAAAAAAGTAGGTTTTGAAAAATTAACCTTACAGACAGAGGCATTAAAATAAACTCACCACAGAGATCTCAGAGAACGCAAAGAATAAAATAGTATAGTGAAATTGAATTCTTTAACAGAATCAATAATAGACAGTGCTATTAAAGTGTACCGCGAGAGCTTGGCCTAGGTTTTTGGATAAAAGCCCGAAGGAGCTCACGTATTAAAACCCAGGGTACCACCCTGGGTATAGAGTACAACACATCTTTAAGCTCTGAAAGAGCGTAATAAAAAAGGTGGAAATAATGCCACAATCATTGACAAATATCTTCATTCATATCATATTTAGCACTAAAGACAGATTCCCTTTGATCAAACAAAGAATAGAAGGTCAATTACATTCTTATATGGCAGGTATCTTCAAAGGTTGTGATTCTCCTGCCATCATAATTGGAGGTACTGAAAACCATGTTCACATTTTATGTTTACTGTCAAAAAAATATCCCTTGAGCAAGGTAATTGAGGATGTTAAGAAAAGTTCATCCAAGTGGATTAAGACTATTGATCCAGAATATAAGAAATTTTATTGGCAAAATGGTTACGGGGCATTTTCGATTGGCTCTTCAGGTAAGATAGCAACTATAAAGTATATTAAAAATCAAAAAGAACATCACAGAAAGAAGACGTTTAAAGAAGAATTTTTAAAGTTTTTGAATAAATATCAAATGAAATATGATGAACGATATATATGGGATTAGTCCCTTAGTTAAATTTTTAACTGTTTTTGACAAAATGTTTTTTTTGTGATAATAATACATTACTAGTTCCAACTCGTTCAGGTTAAGATTCTCCTTTTATATTTTATATCACCCTTTCAGGGTTTGCCTTGCTATTTTCTATTTTACCTAGAGCGTTGCTCTAGGCTATCCTATTTCAGCCCCGTTGGGGCAGAGGAAAATGAAAAATCCTAAATGAAAATACAAGTGAATTACCAAATCCTGGGGTTCGGTTCTTCTTTTCTTTTTCATCTTATATTCGTACCCTTCGTTATTTACTCAACCAGCATCATTACACAAGAAAGTAAGACAATCGTTCTAGACTTTAACCTGAAAAATATCGTAAAAACAGGAGAACATCACACCGATACAAAACCAATAAAGACCACGGAGGCCACTGAAAAAAAGAAACAAAGTACTGCCAATGATGAGAAAAAAACTAAAAAAATATTGGGAGAAAGAATATTCGATGAAAGAACGGATAAGTTTGAAACCGTACCTGTAAGCACCATCGAAGAGGATGGAAGAAAAGCAACTGCAACTAAAAACCAAAAAATCAAGACCATCATTAATGAAAAACCTATCTCTACCGAAACCGCTAAAGAAACAATAACCGTTTTACCAGAAACTCATAAACATCTGGAAGTTAAAGATAATTTAAATAACAACCTCACTGAGGAAATACGAAAAAATGTTCACGGTACTACATATGAAATTCAAGAAGTGACCATTGAAAACACACAAAAACCAACTGCTCAGCACCAAATTAAAAACTATTCCTATTCACCTCCTCCCCCCCATCATCAGCCCAATCTACCTCCCTTTTATCCCCTCCTTCACAAGAAGGGGAATTAGGGGAGGTTGATGTTGAACAAAACGCAGAAAATCAATATATCAAAGAGCACTTTGATTACATAAACAAAATAATTCGCATAAACATATCGTACCCTTACAAGGCACGAAAGATGTCTATGGAAGGCAATGTCATAATATCATTTGTTGTATGTTTAGATGGAAGCGTAAAAGATGTTAAGATAGAAAAGAGTTCGGGTTTCTCGATTCTTGATAATAATGCCGAAAAAGCTATTAGAAAAGCTTCTCCATTTCCTCCGCCACCAGTTGGAGTAAAAATAGTAATTCCAATAACTTATAAATTAGCTCACTTCGTTCGCTAATTTATTTTTTGCTGCGCAAAATTTTAGATTGTTTCTGCGTTTGTGTTTCGGGAGTCCCTCCCATAATACAGGCAACAGCCTTGCCTGGCAGGAGAATAGCGCTTGCACGAAAACTGAGAAAAAACAATACAAAATCAGAAATAAAACTATGGCATCATTTAAAAGGCGAGAAAATGATGGGATACGACTTTCATCGACAAAAACCAATTGATGGTTTTATCGTAGATTTTAAAGAAAAACAGATAATACACCCCCCCCAGCCCCTCTTTTTAGAGGGGAATGGGGAAATAATGTGTAATTAATTTCTTACGGAGGGGAGAGTATTAATTCGTTCTCTTTTCCTTATAAATAAGATGTGGGTAAGGTTAAGCTTTGGAATGGGGGGATTTGTCAATAAAAAGAGAGGGAAAAAATCTTGAAAAAGTTCTATAGGAAACGGATAATTGGGGTTTTAAGAGTTATCGCCTTTATTATTTTATTGCCTTTTTCTCCAATAATATTGTCAGCAGAAAATGAAGATTACAAGAAAGATGAAGAGCTTTCATTTCAACTGGACGAGGTGATTGTAACAGCAACAAAAACAGGAAGAAAAGAGACTGAAATTATTTCTAATGTGGCGGTGATCACAGAAGAGGAGATAGAGAAATATCAACCGTCTGACGTTACGGATTTACTACGTCACGTGCCTGGTTTGACATTGGAAGGTTTTGGGAGTCATAAGGCGGTTTTTGGCGCGTCCTTTCGTGGTGTAAAACCCACAATTCGAGGAATTCTGGTTATGTTGGATGGCTATGAGATGAACGTCCCCTCCAATCCTATCTCTGTACTCAATATCCCCCTTAATAACATCAAACGTATCGAAGTTATAAAGACTCCCGCCTCCGTTTTGTACGGTCCTACTGGTGTAGGAGGTGTCATAAATATTATTACGAAGAAGCCCACCACTGCTTTAGAGGGTAATGGTTCTATTCTTTATGGAAGCTTCGATCGAATTGAACCTGCTATTTACTCAGGCGGTCTTCTAGATAATGGCATTATGTATGGTATAAATTATAGGTACATTGACACAAACGGCTTTCGGGATAATGGCTTTACAAGGAGTCACCTTATAACGTCACGGTTAGAGTACATAGGAGATAACGTAAACTTTGAAATTCTTGTTAATGTTAATGAGTTTGATGCAGGTACCCCCGGTGGATTGCCAATAAATGAATACAAAGATCGTCCGGAAAGAACATTTCAGAAAGATACCCGATTTGATCAGCTGTTTTTAAGCATAGGGACAAAACTGGAATGGTCTATTGACGAAAACTCTTTAGTACGATTAAAAACCTCTTATAGAGACGCAGATGGAACATCATTTGAAGACTTCGGATTCATCGGAGACTGGGATCATTTAAATACAGGGACGGCTGAGGCAAATTATCAACTAAATATTAATTTGTTCGGCATCAAAAATACCTTCCTTGCAGGTTTTGAATATAGAAACCTTCACGAAGGAGTCAAATTAACTCCAGATGACTTTTGGATCCAATCCGTTTCGTCATTGACCAAATTAAATATTGATGAAGATACGTGGGGTTTTTATCTTCAAGATGAAATCAGTCCAATAAAAAACCTTTTGATTAACCTGGGTGTAAGGTATGATATTATCTCAACAGATTATAAAGATAGGGTGCTTTTATCTAACAGTTTTGATAAAACCCAAAATAAACTTAGTCCTCGAGTTGGCTTTACTTACAGCATATCTCCATCTTTCAATGTATTTGGAAATTATACTGAGGGTATAAGGTCAATTGTATCATCACGACAGGCCCTTGAGTTAAGAGAAAATCTTGACATTGAAAAAGTAGAAAACTATGAACTTGGGATAAGGGGATCTCTCTTTGGATTTGTGAATTACAGTATAGCAGGCTTCTATATTATAAGCAAAGACAAGGTTATAGATACAAGTCCATTTGAAATCCAGCGTGCCGATAGAGCCAAGTCAAAGGGGACTGAAATGTCCATAAATATGAATCTTCCTTACGGATTCTATACAAATCTTGATTATACCTATCAGCATGCCAAATTTGAGAGATTTAAAACTAAAACTAACTCCTTTGACGGGAATCGTGTACCTCTTGTGCCAGAGAACATCATAGGTACAAGTATTGGATGGCACAAAGAGAGATATGGCAATATTGATTTGTCAATTAGATATGTCGACGATAAATACATAGACAGCGCTAATGACTTTAAGATTGATGATTATACAGTAGTAGACCTAAAATATACAAAAAAAATTTAAACCATCTGAGTTTAGTTTCGCAGTTAATAATCTCTTTGATGAAGAATATGCAGAGTTTGGAGCAACGGACGGCGGACTTTACGTCTCCGGTGTACCTGTAGTATATCCAGGTGATGGACAAGTCTTCTTTGCTTCAATGACATATAAGTGGTAAATAAGATGGAAGGCGGAGGGAGCATTTCGAGGGTTACCTTCATATTTCATTATTTAATGCAGCTAAATTTTGAATCCTTGAAATTGTCTTATATACAATCTTATGAAACAAGGTATTATGATTTGAGAAAGACTATATGCGATATGAAAGTTCATTTATTTACATCCCTGTAAAAATAAACCTGATTATGTTAACTAATCCACATCATAAGATGTGGTATAGTTTTTATGCTGGTAGAATTGTATTTGTTAGAGAATTGTGTTTGGTAGAATAATAAAACTACATATCACTAAAGTCAAGAAAAAAGAGAGGGGTGGGCAAGATAAGACTCTTTGACTGACAATCATGAGTTCATGACGAGGCATGTAGTGCACTGTTCACCGTATTATTTGGAGATAGTTATAGGAACTCCTATTCCAGATACGTCTGTTACCGTCATCTGGAAGAGATGATAGAGAAGTTTAAAGGTATCACGGTCCCATGATGTATTATTTATGGCATAGTCGTGTCCTCCATATGATACACGGAGGACTTCAGGTGACGATGGTTTGTCAATGACAATTGCCAATGTGGACGTCGGATTTCTTAACACCCTTCCTGTGCGTGAGTCGGGATCTACGTCAAATTCAGGAGTTCGATCAATACCTGCAGCCAGAAAATCGAGAATCTCGTTGAAGCTCCGAAGTTTGATACTCCCGAAGAGAGGATAATTTCCGCCCGGATACCCGGTACGGATATCCATGAAGACGAAATTGTTAGGTTTCGCGGCAGCGAGGATATTAAGGGCCTGGCGCTCGCTGTTTGTTAGCGTTTGCGGGTCGTAATTGGTTATGACTACTCGCCCTGTGGTAGGTGTGGTGAGTTCATATGTTCCGTTCTCCCCAACCTGCTGCCAGTGGTATCCTTTCTCATGTGCTTTTGTAATATCGCTGGCTGAGGGTGGACCGGAAAGTTTCATACTGATGGATTCTTCAAAGGAAAGACTGTTAACGAAAAGCTTCCTGCTGGCGTTTAGCCAGGTCAGATGCAAAGCCCTTTTACGAAACTCCTCATACTCATTGGAGTGTGTTGGCCAGTTCAAAATAAACCTCTGAAACGTTCCGTCCTCATTTTGGATTTCGATTCCTCGTGCCATAAGGCGCATTACCATATCAATAGGCGCACCCTGGAAGATCAAAAACTGAAACTTACTTTCATCCATGGGAGTAAGAATGCGTTTGGCAAATTCCTCTCCCTGAATGGGGACAATACCTAGTGTGGGATTTTCAGACACGCTTACACCCAGATTAAGGGCATATTTATTGATGTCACCGGCACGTTCAAAGATCGTCCCTACGAAACCTGCATTGGTCTGATAATCAAAGGTCGCTGCTATATTAGAAGTTACGGTAAAATGGCTCGGGATGTCTCTATGCGTACGTGCAATGTTGATTAATAACATCTCCCTCTCGAGACGGCTGATAGTCTCATCGTAATTTAGCACGGCTTTATGAAGTGAGACAGGACCCATGCAGCCAGCCAGGCTAATGCCAACACCAAGAAAAGTAAAACCTTTATTCGCGTGGAAACCTCCTTTCAAGGTCAATAGGTGACCCCTTAGTTTTCTCCATCCTGTGTAATAACGATGAAACCACCGATGCATGACACGTAGCGTGTTCTCATGCATAAAGGCAGTTTGCAAATCAATAAATATTAAAAGTCAAAACAGTTGCCGCTGTCATGCATTCGAGTGCGTTGACTTGTTATGAACTACTTCTCTTCATCCCTCTTACGATACTGCTCTATTCGATGAGGGAGTGTGTAAAGATATTCAAGTAGAAAATCTAAAAAGTTAACTATATCCTTTGCATCTCTCGTGGCAGTAGGTGGTTGACCAGGTTTAGGATGAGCAGATTCGTTACCAAGCTCTCGAACGTTGTCTGACCACTCTTTCATTATCGGAGGCAATATGCCTTTTGAAGAAAGATCTTCTATTTCTTGCTTTAAGGAACTCCCAACAGCACCATTATCTCTTAGTGCGACTTGAAGAGAACTTCTTGCCATTAATGCTGCTGCATCCCAATTTTCATCAGTTAGGCTCCGTTTTGCTTGAAGCCAATAACGCCCGACTCCCTCTGGCCAATGTTCAGGATAGCTGTCTATACGCAAAGGCCAAGGTAAGACTTTAAAGCTATGAAGTTGTGAGCCAAAATCGGCAGTAGCTGTCCAAAGCGTCATCACATATCCAGCACAATTTCCGCACTTAAGTGTGTCAAAGTTCAATTTCTTTTTGGAGTTTGGTTTATTTTTCTCTGCGTGATGTTCAACGCTGAAGTTTCCTTTTTCTGAGCAAAAAGGACACGTTATTCGCCATAAAGCTAATTCCCTCCATCGAACCCGCTCCATTCGCCAATATCCCACCAACTACACATTTTTTTTCTCAATCCTCTCAATTTTAATTTTGTGAGCATAGGTGAGCATAGGGTCACATCTCGCCACTTGACACATTATTTTTAATTTTAGCATTTAACTTTTTGTCTTTTGAAAGATGGGTACGGCTTAACGCGAGTTAAGCTATTACGATACACCACTCTCAAAGTATCATTTGTCAATAAAAAAGATTTGGCCCCTTTTCCTTACTTATATCCTTATATTATTTATCAAGGAGTTATACAACTTTCATTTTTACTATGGCGGTTTGCTAGGACCTTTGTATTAAGACAACGAAAATAATTCAACATGTTTGTAATTGGTTATTTTGTGGTCATATGTGATTAATTTATAATTTAATAAACGTGTGGTTGCCACAATCATTTGATCTACTGGATCACCATGAAATATTCCTGGGAGAGAACAAGATTCCAAATAAATATCAGTTGAAAGTTCTTGAATCAAAATGCCCTTGGTTAATGCGGAATTAAGCCATGTTCTTAATGGTAGAGAAAATTTTATTTTCCCTTTTTCGTGTAATTTGCATACTTCCCAAATGGAAATAGAAGATATATAGGCTTCATTTTTTTGTTTTAAGCGGCTAATTAGCTTGTAGGTTCGTTCCTTAAGCCTTTTATCTTTCGTTAGATACCAAATCCAGATATGTGTATCAAGTAATATCATGAGTTTGAATCCCATATTTCATCAGTACTGAAAATGTTTTCATCTTGCTCAATGAGTGTTCCTTTGAGGTCTATCTCATTTGTGTGATCACATATAGGGATCACCTTGGCAATTGGTATACCTCGCTTGGTAACTGTAATAGACTCGCCTGAGTGATGAATTTCATCTAATAGCTTTAGCGACCTAGTTTTAAATTCAGATATGCCGATTTTCATAATGTTAACTCCTCATAAAATATTTGATTAATGTTTACCGGGTATTATTATACTATACGATCAGAAATAGTCAAATAGATATGACCATTTTATATGGGGACAATGTTTATAATTTGGAGATTTGGAGGGTCAAACCTTCATTATTCAGAAATCAATTATCCTTTTAATACTTTAATCTCTTATTGTGTTTTTAAAATTAAATATGAAACTAATTGTAAACATTAATCTCAAAAGTATTTAATTTTAATAAGTCGTAGAATTTCCAAGGCGTTTAATTACTAAAGTTCGATAGAAGCCACTACTAACCCATGGTCAGATTGCCACTTTTCGACTTCACCTTTACTCAATGTTTCATCTATTAAGTGATCATTGAAAACCGAGAAATACCCAACTCTACCTATGTGATTTGGGTTTTTGTCAACAAATTCCTGACTAACCATGATGTGATCTAGGCTTTCGTAATGTCCATTATATATGTGCGTATAATAGACATCGCTGTAGCTTTGGCGAGCCTGGATGTCTTTCACATGATATAAAAGCACATCCCAAATTTTCTTTTTTGACCTATAACTGAGTCTACGCCATGGCGGCTCACCTGAAACTATTTGAGAAGTTACTGCAAGACCTGCATCATTAACATCACCTAAAACAATCACAGGATAGTTTCTTCCTTGAAGATAGTCCATTAGAAGTGAACGCATCGCAGTTGACTCTGCTGCACGAAGGATTAAGGACCTTGCCTGGCCCTTTGCCTTTTCGATAAGGTCATTATGATCAGCTCCATCCGCATACATGGGCCGTTTGGATTTCAGGTGAACTACAAAAACATCGAGCTTAAGATTATCCTTTATCTTCAAGCGAGCGCTTAGTACTGGCCGTGAAAACCTAGTCAACGGTATTTCTTTTCCATCAACATCAAGAAGAGCAGAAGCTGGAAAATCTTCAATAACCTCATGCTCAACAATTGGAAATCGCGAGACAAGACCTACAACTGGGCCTTTCCCTGTAGGTTTGGCAACTTTAACAGAAACCTTTTTGTAATGATCGCTCTCTTTCAATACCTCTTTAAGGGCTTTTTCATGGAATATCTCCTGAAAACCAATAATGTCGGCATCCATAAGATCAAGCTTCTGAGCTATCCAGGTTTTCTTCTTTTCATACACCTTTTTAGTGTATTTTTTCCTGCCGTAATATTTAACTTCAGGTAAAACCAAATTATAAAGGTTGAAGCTTCCTACTTTAAATATCTTTCCTCTCATAATTTCTGCACTCCTTTTTTTTAACTGTATTAGAATTTCAAAACCTGTTCCCCCATCCCCATTTACATGAGGACATGTTTTCATGAGGGCAAGCTCTGACAGAGCCTGCTCCTGACTGGATCAGGAGTTCAGGAATTAACCACAGAGGCCACCGAGTTCACAGAGTTGAAAAAAGATTTAGACTTCCTATTTGTCAATAATAAAGATTTGACCCCTTTTCCCCTTGATAGACATCCGACCCCTGCTCCTCCCTGCTCCTGCTGGCTTCTGCTGCTTCGCGCCATGCGCCATGCGCTTTGCGACTTGCTGCCCTATGGCTTATCGTCTTTATATTATTCAATTTTCAATAGTTCAATATTCAATACAAAGTGAGACGCATCCTGTGTTTTCAGTTACGGCTTAACGAAGATTCTTAACAACTCCGGTAATGAGCATGAAATCTGCTCCTTTCCTATCACCGATTGAGTTGTTTGGGAGACAAGTACGCGCTTATCGGCTCTAACCAGATCGGCAGCATGGTTGAGGCCGTCAAAATCTTGTATAGAAGGGTTCGATGTCAGCTTCACTTCGATAGCCCATAATTTATTCTTATACCGGAACAGGAGATCAATCTCAGCGCCGTCAGCCGTACGGAAAAACCACGGATCCGCCGGTTGTCCAATCGTATTCAATGTATTCAGGATTTGCTCGATAACAAAACCCTCCCAACTGGCCCCCACCCATGGTTGATTCAGGAGCGTTTCATAGTCCTGAACGCCGAGCAAGCTGTGAAGAATACCTGTATCACGCCAGTAACACTTGGAACTACGAACAAGACGTTTCTTCAAATTCGCAAACCAGGGTTGAAGTTTACGTATGAGAAAAGCCCCTTCCAGAAAATATACATAGTTGTTTACCGTATGATACGAAAGGCCGAGACTTTGGCCAATCTGTGATGCATTCCACAGTTGGCCGTGAACGGCCGCCAGCATTTTCAGCAGACGCTGCATCACTTGCGGTTTGGCGCTCAATCCCCAGTTTGGCAAATCGCGTTGTGTCATTAGGTCGATATAGTCCTTCTGCCATTGAGGATAGCGGCCGGCCTTCAAAACACCACCATCGGGAAAGCCCCCTCGCAGCCACAGTTTCGCCAGTGGGGTGCCGGAAAGTTCAGTGAGAGTAAAAGGATTTAACTCAACCAATGAGAGACGTCCCGCCAGGGATTCAGAAACGTGTTTCGTAAGCGCCGGGGAAACTGAACCCAGCAGCAGGAACCTGCCAGACTTTTGACGTTCAGCATCGATTGCCCCGCGTAAACGCGGAAACAATTCCGGCCATGACTGGGCTTCGTCGAGCACTATAAGGCGTCTGGTACGGATCAACGAAGGCCATTGCACGTCCAGACGCAACCGTTCCGGTTCTTGCTCCAGGTCGAAATAGTCAGATGTCAAAGAACGTGCCAGTGTTGTTTTGCCTGATTGGCGCGGCCCGACTAATGCCACTGCAGGATACGATTTCAGTCGCTGTTGTACAAGCTTTTTTACCTTTCTTAGTATAATCATGCAAAATAGAATACAATTTCTATTTTACAATTTCAAGTTGTTTTTGTGTAAATTTGAAGAACTCTGGAATTTGTTATGAAGATTTAAAATCAATGAATCATTTTTCTTGACCTAGGAAATTTTATAAATATAATTAAGAGATTTATTATCTGCGCAGACAAGGATATTGCATATTTCTTTGTATTTTGAAATTTTGAAAATTATTATCAGATATCTTTTGGTTTAGCTTATAAATAATTAAATAATAGTGCATTATTAAATTAGCAAAAAAGCTGGATTATCAGGTATATTGAAAGGAGATAAAGACTATGACATTGGATCCCACCAAACACGCAGACTGGGAGATAGCAGAAGATGCTGAAACTCAAATGAAAACAGTGTATCAATTGGCCGAGGAGATGGGTTTAGAGAAAGAAGAACTGCTACCCCATGGACATTATGTAGCGAAGGTTGATTTTAATAAGGTTCTGAAAAGGTTTGAGGGTAAGCCAGACGGGAAATACATTGATGTAACTGCCATTACTCCAACTCCTCTAGGTGAGGGGAAATCTACTACAACTATGGGCCTGGTACAGGGTTTGGGAAAAAGAGGTAAAAATGTTGTAGGAGCCATTCGTCAACCGTCTGGAGGACCAACTATGAATATCAAGGGGTCTGCTGCAGGTGGAGGGCTTTCCCAATGTATTCCCTTAACTCCTTTTTCTCTTGGGCTGACAGGTGATATTAACGCCATTATGAATGCACACAACCTGGCTATGGTGGCTCTTACATCCAGAATACAACATGAATTTAACTATAACGACGAACAGCTCGCTAAAAGGAAGCTGAAACGCCTTGATATTGATCCAAATAATGTTGAATTTAAGTGGATTTTGGATTTTTGTGCCCAGGTGCTTCGGGAAATCACTATCGGTATAGGCGGAAAAATGGATGGCTTTATGATGCAATCCGGATTCGCCATTGCCGTCTCTTCAGAGATTATGGCGATTTTGTCGGTTGCTAAGGACTTGAAAGATATGCGTGAGCGGATGGGACGAATCGTGTTGGCCTACGACAAATCCGGCAAACCTGTAACTACCGCGGACATGGAAGTTGATGGCGCTATGACTGCGTGGATGGTGGATGCCATTAATCCGAACCTACTGCAAACCATTGAAGGGCAACCGGTATTCGTTCATGCCGGGCCTTTTGCTAATATTGCCATTGGCCAATCCTCGATTGTGGCCGACAGGGTAGGATTAAAGCTGGGTGATTATCATGTAACCGAATCAGGTTTTGGTGCAGACATCGGATTCGAAAAATTCTGGAACTTAAAATGCCGTTTTTCAGGGAATCATCCCAATGCTGCAGTTCTTGTCGCTACTATCAGGGCTCTCAAATGCCATGGCGGAGCTCCAGTTCCAATACCCGGCCGTCCTCTGGATCCGTGCTATAAGGAAGAAAATGTCGAATGGACTGAAAAAGGAACTGCAAACCTTATCCACCTCATTAATGTGATCAAAAAGGCCGGGATCAACCCTGTGGTTTGTATAAACAATTTCTATACGGATACAGACGCTGAAATCAAAGCGGTTCGCCGGCTGGCTGAAGAAGCCGGGGCCCGTGTTGCACTTTCCAAACATTGGGAAAAGGGTGGCGATGGAGCCTTAGAATTGGCCGATGCGGTAGTTGACGCCTGTAACGAATCCAATAACTTTAAATTTCTTTATGACTTAAGCACTCCCTTGAGGACACGTATCGAGCTGATTGCTGAGCAAGTTTACGGTGCAGACGGAGTTGATTATACTCCAGAGGCTTTAGCAAAGGCCAAAGCGATGGAAGCTGACCCGGAAATCTCCAAACTAGGAACTTGCATGGTGAAAACCCACCTTTCTCTTACAGATGATCCGAAGATAAAGGGCGCTCCAAATAATTGGAAATTGAATATTCGAGATATACTGACTTTCAAAGGAGCGGGTTTTGTAGTACCAATTGCAGGTGCTATCAAACTCATGCCAGGAACGTGCTCTGATCCTGCTTACAGACGTGTGGACGTGGATGTGGAAACTGGCAAGGTAAAGGGACTTTTCTGATTCCTGTATCCGCCTTCGCAGAAACTATCCACCTCCCGAAGTTGTACGGAAGGTAGAGGCTTCGCCCGTTGAGCTCCATAATGGCTAGGGCGTTGGGGTCTTGTCTTGGTGGGAATTGTTCGCCTGTCGGTGTATTTGCAAATCTCATTCCGTAGGTGTGGCTGAAAACAAGAGAATGAAGTTTAAAGTCCTGAATCAATTGAACGTGAGAGATAAAAGAGTTTTCCTTAGAACAGATTTTAATGTGCCAATATCAAACAGAAGGATTCTTGATGACTCCAAGATTATGGCACATTGCGCCACAATTAATTATTTGATGGATAAAGGAGCTAGAATCGTATTAGGAACGCATATTGGTAGACCAAAGTTAAATGAAGTTGGTTTTAGGAAAGACACAGATTACAAGAGCTTGAATACAAATGCTCAAATAATTTTTAAGTCTTTAAAAAAAATATATGGTGATAAGATATCATTTATAAATTCTTGTATAGGTGAAGACGTAAAAACCTGCATCGGAAACTTACGTGAAGGCCATATATTATTACTCCAGAATCTAAGATACGAAAGAGGAGAAAGGATTAACAATGAGAGTGAAAAGCTAGAGTTTGCTAGAGTCCTATCTTCCTATTTTGATATCTATGCTAATGATGCATTGTCCGTGTGTCAAAATAAAGATGCGTCTGTCTTTTATTTGCCACAATTTGTGAAAAAAGCAGCTATCGGATTTTTATTAAAAAAAGAGAAAAATTTGATGGAGAAGCTTATTAGACCAATACTTCCTGCTGCGGCGTTTTTAGGTGGATTTAAAGTACAGGACAAAATTGGAGCATTGCAAAAATTGTTAAGAAAAGGTTTTGAGATTTTTCTCGGTGGCGCTATGAGGAATCCGTTTCTAAGAGGGTGTTAAATCAATATTACGTAGTAATATTGCATAATATGGGCGTATATAAGCATATCATAAAATAATATGTTGACATATATGACAATATTATGTATTATTGTCGTATATGAGGACGTCTGATGTTTCAAATGTAATAATATCAAGCATTAAAGATAAAGTTGTTGATGATTTATCTAGTATAAAAAAGATACGATTTCCACGGTAATTCTGTACAAGCTATAGAGAAAAGATTCTTCGACACGATAGGAAAGGCGGGTTCCATTGGTCTAACGGCGTTGTTTTT
>MAYW01000029.1 GCA_001723765.1 Candidatus Scalindua rubra | reverse complement strand
CAAAAAAGATCTTTTAATCGAACCAGTATGGAATTGAAATACTGCTATGATGCAATTACCCGATTTTGAAAACGGTCTTTTAATCGAACCAGTATGGAATTGAAATTTTTTAAGGACAGAAAATTAAAAATTTATGGTTTTCTTTTAATCGAACCAGTATGGAATTGAAATCTTTGAGTTACTAACATTAATTAAACAGGTTTAAACTTTTAATCGAACCAGTATGGAATTGAAATGCTATGATGATAGGAAATAATATATTAGATATATTCTTTTAATCGAACCAGTATGGAATTGAAATGTCATCGTTTTCATCCTCTTGATTTTTTTCTTTTTTCCTTTTAATCGAACCAGTATGGAATTGAAATAAATCAATGGGCGGTGTATTAGCTTATTTAAGCGCACTTTTAATCGAACCAGTATGGAATTGAAATGATTTTGAAAAAGGTAAATATAAACGCACAAAAAAACTTTTAATCGAACCAGTATGGAATTGAAATGCAATGATAACAGGAAATAATATATTAGATATATTCTTTTAATCGAACCAGTATGGAATTGAAATGATGTTACCGCCCGACACCACGCAGGAAATGCATTGCTTTTAATCGAACCAGTATGGAATTGAAATATCATGGTGGTAAAAATGCTTGCTACGTGGGTGCTGCTTTTAATCGAACCAGTATGGAATTGAAATTTAACAGCATTAGGTATTTTTTGTACTGTTTTTATACTTTTAATCGAACCAGTATGGAATTGAAATTACCATTTATTTGTAGTGTAATATCATTTAACAGTGCTTTTAATCGAACCAGTATGGAATTGAAATACACCAACTGCAGGTTGTGTTAATCGTGGCGGGGTACTTTTAATCGAACCAGTATGGAATTGAAATACTTCTGCGGGAGAGATTATTTGCAACATATCAAAACTTTTAATCGAACCAGTATGGAATTGAAATAATGAAATAACAATTGCAGGTGTTAGTATGTTACGCTTTTAATCGAACCAGTATGGAATTGAAATCTATTTTACGGATAGCTGGCACTCGAAATGTTATGGCTTTTAATCGAACCAGTATGGAATTGAAATTTGTCTCTGTTAATTAATTTCAATTGTTTGACGTCCTTTTAATCGAACCAGTATGGAATTGAAATATAAAAAAATTAAAAGTCCATCCATGGGTGGTTATTCTTTTAATCGAACCAGTATGGAATTGAAATACACACATCAAACGAGGCATAATGTATAATATTAACTTTTAATCGAACCAGTATGGAATTGAAATGAAAAACTAGATGAAAAATTGTATTTTGAGGTTGTACTTTTAATCGAACCAGTATGGAATTGAAATACGCAAATCTGGAACGTGATTTTGTACTCGGTAATACTTTTAATCGAACCAGTATGGAATTGAAATTTTAAGTTATGGAAAAAACCACTTGATGAGACAGCTTTTAATCGAACCAGTATGGAATTGAAATTTTTTGGCGTCCCTCATAACTGGTTATGTGCGGGCTTTTAATCGAACCAGTATGGAATTGAAATACGGTTTCTGGAATCTCTTCAAAAAATGTCAAATCTCTTTTAATCGAACCAGTATGGAATTGAAATCGTGAACACATTTATAAGGTTATACACATTAAAGGCTTTTAATCGAACCAGTATGGAATTGAAATGACTCTTGGCAATACCAATGATAACGGTAATACAGGCTTTTAATCGAACCAGTATGGAATTGAAATTTTTTTTCTGTATTGTTTTTAATTATGGAAATCATTCTTTTAATCGAACCAGTATGGAATTGAAATCGCTTACAGTTTGATTGAGATTATATTGCTTGTGGACTTTTAATCGAACCAGTATGGAATTGAAATCTGAGTTACTAACATTAATTATTAACAGGTTTAAACTTTTAATCGAACCAGTATGGAATTGAAATCAGGGATCATGGAGTCTCCCAGAGGTCCAGGGTCATCTTTTAATCGAACCAGTATGGAATTGAAATTGCAAACCGGCGATGTCTTCGAAGTCTTGCAACAGTTCTTTTAATCGAACCAGTATGGAATTGAAATACACTAACTGCAGGTTGTGTTAATCGTGGTGGAGTACTTTTAATCGAACCAGTATGGAATTGAAATTGTGATATTCCTAAAATAGTCACAGCTATGACCGATCTTTTAATCGAACCAGTATGGAATTGAAATTTCATTGACTTTGGGGTAAAACTTCCGTTGATTTTCTTTTAATCGAACCAGTATGGAATTGAAATAAAGGATGACAAAACTCAAGGAATCATTGATACAAGCTTTTAATCGAACCAGTATGGAATTGAAATGGAATTAGTCAACGATTTACAAAGTCGTATAAAGACTTTTAATCGAACCAGTATGGAATTGAAATACAAATTGGTTATGGGACTTTGGGGATGGTTTTACTTTTAATCGAACCAGTATGGAATTGAAATCATGTATAGGACATATTCCTGAATAGTCTGTGTTACTTTTAATCGAACCAGTATGGAATTGAAATTTTTGAACGGCTATACTATCTTGTCGTGTATCATCTTTTAATCGAACCAGTATGGAATTGAAATTTTTTTATTGGAAATAATAATGACAGATAAATTAAAACTTTTAATCGAACCAGTATGGAATTGAAATTACTCAGTCTCATTAAAACACGTACAAAGAGAGCAACTTTTAATCGAACCAGTATGGAATTGAAATGTAGGAGCAGCAAAAGGGGCCGCGGATACAACGGACTTTTAATCGAACCAGTATGGAATTGAAATGCGGTGCAATAATGGAGAAATGCGAACTCTGTACTTTTAATCGAACCAGTATGGAATTGAAATCCGACAGAGTCTATATTTTTCTGAAATTGTATAATCTTTTAATCGAACCAGTATGGAATTGAAATGATTTATAAAGAGGATGGTGGGAAAAAATATTCCCCTTTTAATCGAACCAGTATGGAATTGAAATGGGCTGAAGTCTACATGAAAGACTATCAAACCCCCTTTTAATCGAACCAGTATGGAATTGAAATTATTATTCCCTGTTCGACAATAAATAGTGCAAAGGCTTTTAATCGAACCAGTATGGAATTGAAATGGAGAAGACCCGAATACACTTTCTGCAGGCGAACTAATCAGACCACCCCGGGGGTGGGATTTGGTGTACAGGGCAGGCAAGGATTGAAACTGATATTCTCGAATTGAGTCAACCCCTCATCCTTCTTCTGGTCACCACGAATTACATGGAAATCTATTTTCAGGTTTAAACCTCTAGATTTCCGTTTTCACGGGAATGACATAAAGTACGAGGCATTGTCATTTCCATCTTCACTTCCATGAGAATAAACTCCGACAGGAATCTAAGTATTGACATTTTCAACTTATTTACTTGGTTTTTGATCAGTACAGTTTAGGAATGTTTATTCTACAACTAGCGTGAAATATTGGGATATGTCTTTTATCGAACGCTTATGCGTTTAGCCAACGGTGTTTCCCATCTTACATCCACGTATTCCATATTGGTTAAGCCAGCGCCTTCTTCCTTTGCAACACTCAGCAGGTTCTGGAGTTTTTCATAATTAGAAAGTTCATCCAATTGCTCGCACGAGGGCGGACAGCCCCACTTTATCTTTGCTCCATTTTTTGTCCATATTATTATATCAATTTTACCACCCTTGCGTCTCGCACAGACATTTGAAACATCTATAGATGCAATTTTTAAAAGCCTGTCTATTTTGTTATATTTTAAATAATTTAGCAGTTTTATACCTTCCTCAATTGATTTATCATTCCATTTTTCACCGTATTCAGGAACCTTTACAGACCCATTGCCAACTATGTAAACCGGACTGTTACCTTCTTCAGGGTATTCGTAGAATTTATCCGGGAGTCGCGCGCAATCTTTATCTACTAAATATTTTTTACTCTTCCTTTTAACAATTGCTACAGGCCTGCGCAATTCAAATTTCAAATTTATCCTGTTGGGTAATTCCCTTTCTATATTGTAAACCTTAGAGATAAGGGGGCTTTTTTCATACGCACTCACAACCTTGTTTGTTAAGTCTTTTTCAAACATATTATATCTTTCGTCTAAACCGGGGATATTCTTTATCTCATTGATAAATTTATCCGTCACCCAATCCGGAGTCTCAAACGAAAACGTTACAGGACTAACCATAAACATATTTCGGTTTGTTAAATGTTTCCATATGAATTTACCTGACCACACAATAGAAATAACTATAACAATAACGATAGCCAGTCTGAAAGAAAGGGATATGGATACTTTCTGTATCTTATCAAGATATGGTTTTGAAGTAGCAATACCTGCTCTGATCTTATCTACTATTTCAGCGTATTGATTCCTAAGAAATTTTGTCATTATAGTGTATTTTGTTAGGTTTTGTATAAATTACGACTGTTCTACCTATATTGTATCGTTGTATCTAAATAAGTTATAAAGTCAAAAACAAAAAATAATAACCCTATCCATTATTTCTAAAATTAATCATTTTCCAATAACACACTTTAGTGGTTTGTCAGTTAAGTTAGTTATTACCTTTGAGTTGTAACTATATACATTTTTGTTCTTTTCTTTTTGTATATCTAAAGCCAAATTAATAAGCTTGTCAATTAGTTCAGAGAAAGTAATGCCACTAGTTTCCCATAAATAAAACGAGATTGAACCTGGTATTGTATTTATTTCATTAATAAAAATTTCATTTTTTTTCTGATTTACAAGAAAATCAATTCTGGAAATACCACAACAGTCAATAGCCTTGAAGGCATCAACAGCTAATTCCTGAATCTTCTGAGTATGTTCTTGAGAAATCGGTGCTGGTATTCTACGTTCTGCACCTTTCAAGCCAGTAGTTTTACCTCCCCTTAAATATTTTTCATCATAATTTAGGAATTGATCCCACGAAACAGGTTGTTCGCATACTGAAGCAATTGGCTCATCATTTCCTAGGACAGAGCAATTTATTTCAATACCTCCCTCTAATGATTCCTCCACTATTAAACGCCTGTCGTAGTGGCTAGCAACATCTACGGCATATATTAAGTCTTCTCTGTTTTTAGCTTTTGAAATCCCAATACTTGAACCTAAATTTGCAGGTTTTACAAAAAGAGGATATTTAAGAGCTGACTCTATTTTATAAATGATTTCATTTTGTCTGTTCTCCCATTCGTTTCTTAAGAACCACATGTAGTTTAAAACAGGTAACTGATTTTCTTTAAAAACAGCCTTCATAGCAATTTTATCCATTCCTAAGGCTGAGCCAAGAACACCAGCACCAATATAAGGGATATTAGCTAACTCTAAAAGACCTTGTAACGTCCCATCTTCTCCATATGTTCCATGAACTAAAGGGAAGGCTACATCTATCTTCTTGAGTACTTTTTCCCCAAACCATTTACGAGAACCTCCTACCAACGTGTCAACCGAAGAGTCAGGCGCAATAAAAGCCTTTTGAAGGCCTGAAACCGACAAGGATAAATCCTTAAAACTTTCGAGTTTGAATAATTTTTTTCCAGTAACCCAGTGTCCTTCCTTTGTAATATAAATTGGTACAATTTCATATTTATTTGTATCAGCCGCTTGCATTACCTGAAGAGCAGTAATGATTGAGACCTCATGTTCGACAGAACGAGAACCGAATATTACTCCTATTTTTAATTTTTTCATTTGAGAAGAGTGTATGGAAATACCATAACACACCACCTCCTATTAAAATATTAGAACGCCAAGCCAAACTGATAAGTTGATGATCTTTTTTCTTAAATTGGTATATGTTTCTTTTTTTAACAATTTATTCACTGTAATTATCCGGCAAATCATTTTCGAACAAGACAACATCCCCAACCCTTAATACATTCTTAAATCTTTCTGTTACAGCTCTTAGATTTTTTTCGACATACACACTTGCTTCAGGAAACCCTGCTTCTTTTAAGCCATCAAAAACGGGTCTTGTCCTCTTTGGCCCAATTAAGAATACAAAATCACAAACATTGGCTGCTACCATCCCCAGATGTTTGTTTTCTTCATACTCCTTCTCACCAAGCTCTACCAACCCCGGTGTCACCAAAACCTTCCTACCTCCCCCCTTAAACTCACCCAAAACCTCCAAAGCCATCCTTGCGCCTACTGGATTTGCATTAAAGGCATCATCTATTACAGCTATCCCTCCTGTTCCGCGAATCAACTGCAATCTATGAGGAGTAGGTTCTAATGTCCTTATGACCTCTGCAATCTCATCGAGGGACATTCTAAATTCTAAGGCAACTGTAGCTGCAGCCAAGATATTATAGACATTATGCTTACCCAAAAGCTTGCAATGACATGGCACGGTTGTTTCCTTACCATTCTGTGCCAGGAAATAAATTCCTTTACTATCCATAGAGATATTTTTTGCAGTTAGATGCAGCTTTCTATTGTCTTTATTAATTCCATAAAGCAAAACCTTTTTCTCTTTTATTCTCTTAACGAGATTCCTGCAACCTTCATCATCATAGTTCAAAACTGCATATCCGTCAACAGGCAACGATTCGACCAACTCATATTTTGTGTTTACAACATTTTCAATAGTCTTAAACGTCTCAAGGTGCTGAGGCCCTATAGCCGTAATTATGCCAATCTCGGGTCTTACAAAATCGCATAATTCCTTAATATTTCCCCTTTCCCTTGCTCCCATCTCTACTATAAATATTTCATGCTCTGGCTTCAGTTCTCCCCTTATTACTTTACAAACACCCATAGGGGCGTTAAAACTTCCAGGGGTTTTTAATACCCTATATCGTTTAGAGAGGATAGAAGCCAAAAAATCCTTTGTACTTGTCTTGCCGTAGCTACCCGTAATAGCAATTACTTTTGGTTTAAGTCTTAGAAGCTTTCGCCTCGCTGATTTGAGATATAAATTATTAATTATTGCTTCTAAAGGATAAATTAACATATTAGATAGCATAAGTAAAATTGGCACACAGACATAGATTAATATTGCCGTCACTAAAAAGAATAGTGAAAGAGTGAAAAAATAATATGTCACAAAGGCCAACAATAACATAGTTAAGGTAAAAAGCCTTGTAGCCCTGGCAGTAAAGACCAATTTCTTCTTTGGTTCTTTTAAAGGTCTAACTATTAAAGTCTTAGTTGGGTTATTGATAAGCCATTTTATAAATCTTTTATTCTTATATCCTTCAAGTTGTAACATGTGGAGAAACGGAATAACCCTCAAAATAGCAACTACCAATAGCGTTACTACGGCAATAGCACTAATTATTAACTGTAAGATATCATACATAAGTGTTAGCACCTCTTTTGTTACCAATAAACTTTGTTACTATTACACAAAAATCTGAAAACTTATCTAAATATGAAAAATGACCAGCATCTTTAAAAACAACCAAGCCAGCATCATTTATTTCTTTTTCCATTATCTTTGCATAGGACAAAGGCACATCCTTATCATTTTCTCCCCATATAATAAGTGTTGGTGCAATGATTTTTGGCAAAAGGATTCTTAAATCTTCATTGACAATCTTGACCAAGGTTGACCTCATTATTCCAGTCTGCTGTTGATAATCTTTAGAGCCAACTAAACGATATAGGTTGTTAAGCAAACGTTCTCTATATTTTCCAAATATAGAGAGAGTAAAAAGTTTCTTACCCGTCTTTGCAATCGCTACTTTGATATGGTACTTCAATGTCCTCCTTGGCTTAATACCAGCACTATTAATAAGTACTAATTTACTAATCTTTTCGGGATAATTTGCAGCAAACCATATGGCAATCCTTCCTCCAAACGAGTGGGCTATTATACTTGTCTTTTCTATTCCTATGGCCTTTAAAAATTTCATAAAAAATTTTCCATAGTCTTCTTTACCCCATGTCTTCAGAGGAAGACTACTTCTTCCAAATCCCGGGAAATCAAATGCATAAACTTTATAACTTTTTGACAGATAGTCAAAAACAGGTTTGAAACTTTCTGCTGAACCTCCCCATCCATGCATTAAAATAACAGTATCCCCTTTCCTGCATAATTATAAAAGACCCTTACTCCTTCCAATTCTATAATCATTACTGTGTTCAATTTTGTAATGAAATTTTCCCATATATGGCGTCTTTCTCTTTAACCTTTCCCCATAACTGATTGCCATAATCGTAATGCCACCATTCCTCAGGATAATTGGTAAAACCCACTCTGTTCATGATATGAAACAATAATCGTCTATTATTTAAAATTTTTATTAATTATATTCTATTTTCATTCATAATTGATCAGTTTTTGGGAGAGGCTATTGAAGTTTATGAATAGGAGAGCTAGTATATGGAATGTCACTGGATTCTAAAATTTCTTGGATATTACAATGACATATCATCTTTAACAACTATCTCGATAACATTGTTATTAGTCTTCGACAGGGCATTTACAACAGCCTCACCTGATTGAAATGAAATTTCTCTTTCAGAAGATGTTCCACCCATCAATACTGCAACGGTTTTTTTATCAGGCATCACGTTTTAAAGTCCTTATAGAGAGGGTAGCCGCAGGCTTCATCCTGCGAAATAACGCAACCTTTAGGTTGCGGCTACCCGTATCATACATATCTAAAATGTGAAGTTATTTTTTTACAGCTATTAAATACCACCTGAGCACTAGCCTGACAAAGCTTTTCTTGCAGTGAGTCTGGCAGCTAATTTTTGAATACTATTCCTTGAAATTGTAGTATTTTTTTGTGTACTGTTATCAGATTTGGATGGGTATATTCGACCCACATAAACTTTGTTGCGGCCATTTCTCTTCGCATGATACAAATTTTCATCAGCTCTAGAAATAAGGTCTTTCGTTGTTTTGCCGTCAAGTGGGAATATGGCTACTCCACCACTAATTGTTAGATTGAGTTTTTTTCCTGTAGAAATGTTTAAAAAGCTGTGACTCTCAAAGGCAGCTCTAAGCCTTTCAGGAAATTGGAGACCTGAACTAGTACTGGTTATTGAATTCTTAGTACCCTGTGTTTCAGGAAAGATTACGGCAAACTCTTCTCCACCATAACGTGCAACAATATCAATACCTCTTGTTTGTGTTTTTAAGATTTCTGAAACTTGCTTTAAAATGGAATCTCCCGCCAGGTGACCGTATGTATCATTATAATATTTAAAATTATCAATATCTAAAATTGCCAATGTAAAGTGACGGTCGAATCTGCCAGATCTTATCATTTCATTTTCCAGACATTTATAAAAATGCCGTCTATTGTATAATCCTGTAAGTTCATCTGTAAGAGATAGATTTTGAAGTTCCTCAAACATTAAGGCATTCTTAATAGCGATTGATGCACAAGAGGTAAATGTTGATAATGAATGTAAATCCCTTTCCGTAAACTGATGATTATCAATTTTGTCCGTTAAATTAAGCACACCTATTGTATCTGACTTTACTTTTAGAGGCATAGAAATAAAAGAATTAGAATTATATCTAATAGAATACTTTGATTGATAGTTTTTTCTCTTGCTTACATCAGTTACTAAGAGTGATTCCCCCTTGAGTGCTACTAATCCTGCAATTCCTTCACCCAATTTGACTTTTGTACTTTTTATTTCGGATTGATTCCCATTGAAACCTTTTGCTTTGTTTACTGCTAATGTTTGTCGATTCTCATCTAATAACATAATTGAACATTTTTCAGCATTCACTCTGTCAGATGAAGCCTGTACTATTAAATCGGTTAATTCTTCCAGATTACTTACAGACTTTAGCAATTTCTCTGTATAAAAATGGTCTTTATGAATTGAACTAATCCTTGATTCCGCTGAATCATTTTCCTGATTTATGCTCTGCTGTGGCAGTGAGTCCGGCGACTTTTTTTTTTCGCATATTCTTTTATTGTTTTTGATAATCTATCAAATAATAAAGGATGTGAAAAGGAACAAATTACGTTATCATTGTTTAACTTCATATTAGCATTATGTGCTTTAGACATCTTCCCATTCGAGCTACCAGAAACTATAATTATCTGTGATTCTGGACTGACCTGGTTTATGGCAGCCAATATTTCATTTGAACTTGATTCCAATCCTTCAATATCAACTATAATTAAGTTTGCAGGTATCTTCTTCAATTCAAATAAACCATCAAAGATACTTCTATGTATCTGTATATTGTACCCCTGCATACCGGCCAGGGCACTTTCTAGTAAATGAAGTTCATCCCTATCAGATATAATAACTATATTAATATCCATTTTTAAGAATAAGCTTCTAAATTTGATTTCATCTTGATTATTTCGCTAGAAGCAAAAGCGTCTACTACGTCAGGATCGAATTGCTTTCCTGATGCTCTTTTGAGTTCTGATATTGCCTCCATGGTTTTCCTTGGCGGTCGATACGTTCTCTCAGATATCATTGCATCGAAGGCATCAGCTACCGTCATTATTTTACTTAGTAGCGGTATATCTTCACCACTCAATCTATCTGGATACCCTCTACCATCAAAACTCTCATGGTGACTTCTTATGAGATGTCTTGCTTCTTTAAAAAAATCTAATGGTTCCAGTATTTTTTCACCTGTAGTAGGATGGGATTTTATTGTGTTAAATTCTGATTCATCCAATCTGTCAGGTTTGTTAAGTATAAGTTCCGATATCCCTATCTTACCTATATCATGTAACAATGCAGCATGAAGTAAGGTGTTTCTTCCCTTAGCAGATACACCCATTATATCTGCAATAATAGACGAGTATTCTGATACCCTTTGAGAATGACCGCTTGTATAGCGGTCTTTTGCATCAAGACTGGCCGCCAGAGACTTGACTGTATTAAAACAATTTTCTTCAAGCGCTTCATAAAGTCTTGCATTTTCTAATGCAATACTTACCTGACCTGCTATAGTACAAAGTAGGTTAACATCTGTTTCACAGAAACTTTCACCTGAAATCTTGTCTATTACGTTTATTACACCAAGAATCCTTTTTTCCAAAACTAACGGTGCAGAAACAAATGATTTCGTTTTATAACCAGGCCTTTCACTTCTACTAAACCTAATATCATTCTCAATATCCCTAACCAGGATAGGGTTTTTGTCTTTTACAACACGTCCTGCAACACCTTCGGCAATTTTTTGAGTCTTACCTAAAATCTGTTCACACCTGTGACCCTGACATGCCTTGACTATTAACTCATTGCTTTTTTCATCAACTAACATGATTGAGCTATGTTTCACCTTTAGCTTCTCATTGATTTCTTTTAAGCATAAGTTTAAAAGTTCATCCATATCAAGTACTGATGTAATTGCTTTACTAATCTCATTTATTGTAGCCAATTCATTTATTTTTTGAACAAGATCTTTGTTGACCTCTGAAAGATGTTGACTTGTTGTTTGAACCTTTTCAGCTAATTCTTGTTTATGAAAATTTAGTTCAAGATTTGTTTTCTTTAAATCTTCTAAAAGCCGCATATTCTCCATTGCGACCTGACGAGTATATAAGGTTTGTCTCACAGCCTTTTGCAACTCAAAAATATTAAATGGCTTTGTTATGTAGTCATCTATTCCGTACCTTAGTGACTGAACAGCGGTTTGAACAGTTGCATAACCAGTAACCATTATAGTCCTGACTTCTGGATATTCCTTTTTGACCTTTTGAACCAATTCCAGACCATCAATCCCTGGCATCTTGAGGTCAGTTAATAACATTTGATAATTATGTTTCTTCATCATTTGCAGCGCTTCTACACCTGATAAACTTGTATCAACCTGATAGCCTTCTCGTTTGAGTAATTCTTCAATTAGATTACATATCTTTGGCTCATCATCTACGACCAGGATCTTTATCTGTTCGTTCATTTTATAAATTTAAGTAGTTTCTATTGGTAAAGTGAATTGAAAGACAGTACCTTTCTCCTTTTGACTTTTTACAGTTAAATCCCCTCCGTGTCTCTTAATAATGTTATTAGAAACACAAAGACCCAAACCCATTCCCCTTTCTTCTTCGTTTACTACAAAGAATGGATCAAAAATCCTATCAATTACACCAGAAGAAATGCCTTTACCTGAATCATAAAAAATAACGTTTACATTGTTACTATTTCCCTTTTCTGTAACAATTTTTAAAACACCTTTTTTATTAATTGCCTTTCTTGAATTACCAATGATATTTTTACAAACCAAGGTAATTTGCTCTTTATCAGCCATAATCACAGGCAAATCTTTGTCAAAAGTTTCCACTACCTGAATCTCTTTTTCTTGCCCCGTATCTTCAAAGGAACAAATTACATCCTTTAGAACTTCATTCAAATTCACAAGTGTCTTGTTAGGAGTTCTTAGTTGAGCATAGGTTACTATATTCTTCACAGCTTCAGCAATCCTCTGCGTTTCTTCTTCTAAAGTTAAGTAAATATGGTAATTAGGATCATTACTTTTAATTTCCGATAGGCGTAACTGTAACTGACCACTAATTGTAGTTAATGGATTATTAATTTCATGAGCAACTCTTAATGCCAGATGTTCAATTGATAAGTGATTTTTAGATGATTCTTTTAAAAGGCTTCCGTTATGATCAATCCTATTTGAAAATTTGCGAATAATAGCAAGTAATTCATTTATATAAAAGGGCTTTAAAATGTAACAATCAGCTCCTCGTTCTAGAGATTTAATTGCTTTTTCTCGATTTGCATAAGAAAACGAAATCAAAATGAATAGGTTTGAGTTAATTTTTCTTGCAACATCAAGAAATTCCATTTCTTTTAATTCCAAATCGTCTATATCAAGAATAATAACATCCATTTTTTTCTTAGTAACCATGGCTATAGCTTGAAATACACTTGTTTCGGAGAAAACATCGTAACCTTTATTTCCTAAGAGTTCTGCTGCGGCTCTCATATTTTCATCTTCTCTGAATATAGCTAAAATCCTAGGATTGGTTGACATTTCAAAGATTTGTACACTAGTCGGCTGAATAACCTGGCAACATAATAGTAATAATTGTTCCTTCGCCTTCTTTACTATCTAAATCTATTGTTCCACCAAATTCTTCGATAATAGTTTTACATACTGACAGTCCCAAGCCTGTGCCAGTTTCGTCAGCTTTCGTAGTATAAGAGGGGCAAAACACCTTGTCTAATTGATCTTTTGTGATGCCACATCCTGTATCACGAAATTGAATCATAATCGAATTATCTCGGGTAAGATTAGCATTTAAATAAATTGTTCCTCCATTTGACATGGCTTCCCTTGAATTTTGTAGCAAATTAATAAAAACCTGTTTCAACTTGTTACTGTCTCCGGCCATCTTAAGTTCTGAGAATGACAAATTCTTTACAATCTCAATGTTTTCATTCTTCATAGTATATCCAACCATAATTACAACATCTTCTATTACTTGTTTTACATCAAAGATTTTTTTTGATTTTGGAATTTGTTTTGCAAATTCAAGTAGATTATTAGTTAACCTGGCTATTCGTTCAAACTCTTTGATAAGCGCCTTGTAGGTCTTTTTTTTGGGGTCAGTATCATGTGCTTCCAAAAGGAACATCTGTAACCATCCTGAAACAAAGGTCAAGGGATTATTAATCTCATGAGCAACTCCAGGGACGATCTTCCCTAAACATAACATTTTATTCAAAAACTGTGTTGGGACTTCTCCAAAACTTGTTTTCTCCACCAAAATATGAAGCCCAGATACATCTCCTCTTTCACCATAGGAAGGATATACGGTGATTTTTTGTCCAGTTTCAATCAACCTGAAAACCTTTGGATATTTATCTTCGGCTTTATATGATTCTTCTACCGGTATCGAAAGAGCATTGTACCACTTAACTCCAATTAAGCTGGGAATTAAATCGTCACTATGACTGCTCACCGACTTTATAATTCCATCTTTGTCGGTTACAACAATTCCCATTATGTTCTCTAATTGAAACATAAGGTGTGGAATTCTCCTTTATTTTGCTATGAAAATAGATTCCTGGAATCCTCCCGAGAGGGAGGCTCTGTAGCCTTGCTTTCGCAAGGAATCCAATTTTCATAGTTTGCCTGCCTGTGCGTGTTCGCACGCAGACAGGTAGTGACCCAAGGGATCACTATCGTTTAATATGGAGTTAATTCCCTAATTTTTTAGGTGCACAGAGAATAACAGACCGTACCCTAACCTGGACAAGCCAGAACCAAACAGGAGTTTAGTTTGATAAATTACAAATCTCAAATAACAAATCCCAAACAAATTACAATACCAAATGATCAAAAGAAAAAAGCCCTAAAGGTAATAGTTCAAAATTACGTACGTTCTCAGCAATTAAAATGGAAAACGCAAGTTGTTACCATATTTGTATTTCTTGTTCTAATGAGACATTGTATTTTTTCTTAATAGTTTCCTTGATTATTCTTATGAGTTCAAGTATATCAGCACTGGTAGCATTTCCCGTATTAACTATAAAATTTGCATGTTTTTTAGAAACAATAGCGCCTCCTACTTTCTTCCCTTTAAGATCTGCCTTTTCAATAAGTTCTGCGGCTTTAAAGTAATGTGTGTTTTTAAATATGCAACCTGCACTGAAGGTTGATAACGGTTGTTTTTCTTTCTTTTCTTTATAGATTTTATCCATCCTTTCAAGAATTTCTTCTTTTCTTGATTCCTTAAGAATGAACTCTACTTTCATAACTATTTGTTTATCAAGATTACACCCACGATATGTAAACTCAACATCTTCACGATTATAATCTTTGATCTTACCATCAAAAGTCATTGTTGTAATAGAACTTATCGTTTCGCTTATATTCCCGTGCTTCCCTCCAGCATTCATCATCACTGCACCACCTACAGTACCCGGAATTCCTACCAATACTTCTAAACCTTCTAATCCCCATAAGGCTGTCTTCCGAATAAGTTGAGAGAGGTCCACACCTGCTCCAGAAGACACGTATTTATCAATTCTGCTTACCTTCTTAAAATTAACTCCTCCTAAACGAATTACCATACCTCTAACACCATTATCATTAACGAGGATGTTGGTCCCATTTCCAAAAATGAATATCTTCTTCTGTTCATCCTTACAGAACTGGAGTACTTTCTCTAACTCTGAGGTATTCCTTGGTTCCACAAATATCTCTGCTGCACCTCCTGTCTTGAAAGAAGTATATCTTTGTAATGGTACATCATATCTGCAAATCTCATCAATAATTTCTTGACTACCAATCATATTCGCTTTCAAGGCAATTTTTTAAACCGTATGCCGCTTCCCATATGTTACCGGCGCCTAATGTTAAAATAATATCACCTGTTTTTACATTCAAACGTAAACTATCTACAATCTCAGAGATACTTTTAACGCATTCAACATCACCACCGATTTCCAGCAATTCATACATAAGATCTAACGAACTAACAGACGCCCTTTCTATATCTGAATCTCTTGCAGGATAAATATCAGTGATGATTACTTTATCAGCAAGTGCGAGTGCCATAGCAAATTTTTTTAGAAGAAGTCTTGTACGATTATGTTGATGCGGTTGAAATACACACCAAAGCCGTTGTGAAGGATAGATTGATTTTGCTGTTTCCAATGCTGTCCTAATTTCTGTAGGATGGTGGGCATAATCATCGATAATCGTAATTCTATCTTTACTACTAATGGTTTGAAAACGTCGGTTTACACCATTAAATGAAGCTAATGCTTTTTTTATAACTTTTTTATTTAAGCCTATATAATTGCAAACAGATATTGCTGCAAGCGCATTCGATACATTATGTAATCCCGGTATCTTGAGACAGAAGTCATCAAAATACTCCCCCACATTAAATAGACTAAAACGAGTTATTTCCTTATCAAAATAATATACAATAGCAAGCCATTTTGCATCCAATTCACAATATATTTTATTATCTGACTCATCAATTAGCTGTTCAGAAGTTACACTAAGTGAGGAGGATCTATATAACACAGGTATCCCTTGTCTATTTGACCATTTACCAAAATGGTTTTGTCGGGTCGGAGTCTTTTGGATAGGAATTGGCTTGTCGGGCAGGTTAGACGTCATAAAAATTGAATAACTTTCAATCCTGCATTTTGCACTCTCTATAACCTTCTTAATGTTCGTATCATCATTATTTATTACAAGTAAACCATCTTCAGGAATCAAGGATATAAACTCTGTAAAAGCATCTGTTATTCCATTAATATCTTTATAGTAATCCAGATGATCTTCGTCTATATTAGTGATTACTCCTATTTGAGGTGACAGATTCAAAAATGTCCTATCATATTCACATGCTTCAGCAATAAAAAAGCTTCCTTTTCCAACACAAGAATTACCTCCAATTTCTGCAACGTTACCACCAATTACGAATGTTGGCTCATGACCTGTCTTTTTCAATATTGTAGAAATCATTGCACTTGTGGTGGTTTTACCATGTGTACCACTTACTGCAATGCCACATTTATTTTTCATTAAAGAACCTAAAAACTCAGAATATTTAATGACCTTTAGTCCTAACATTCTTGCCTTCCTAAGATCAGGATTGTTTTCATTAATAGCAGCAGAAGTTATTACTAAGTTTGTATATGAATCAAGCCCCCTTCCTTCCTGTTCCGTGTTAATCTTGGCACCCAATTTTGCAAGATCATGAGTAATGGGAGAGCATTCCAAATCGGAACCAGATACAAAACAACCTTCATCTATCAAAATCTTAGCAATTGCACCCATTCCTGCACCACCGATACCAATAAAGTAAACGTATTTCCCATAGTTTTTGCCGTAATTAACAATGTCAGGGTAATGTTGATTACTTATTTCCTGATAATAACTTTGTGAAGTAAGGTTCATTTTTAGTCTTTTTTTTCTCAAGTATTTGACATATTTTTTCCACAACTTTTGCAGCAGCGAATGGCTTGCTCAAACTGCTGTTAATCTTCTTCATATTATTTAGTTTTTCGTCGTTCGTAAGTAAATTTGATACTAATTCTACAATCTTTTCAGGCTTCAACTCATCCTGCTTTATGATTAAGGCGCCTCCCATCCTGGCAAGTTCATAAGCATTCCAGTACTGATGGTTATCAGTCGCATATGGATAAGGTATAAAGATTGCTGGAATGCCTACAGCAGTAATTTCTGCAACTGTATTTGCCCCAGCCCGGCAAATAACAACATCTGATAATCCATAGGCAATGCCTATATCATCAAAAAATTCAGAAACAAAAGATTTTATTCCTATATTATCATAAGTAGCTTTAATTTCTTTGTATCCATGCTTTCCGCTAAAATGAATAATTTGCAAATCTGGAATTAAAGTTTTAAGTTTTGGAACACTTTGTAATATTACTTTATTTATAGCTTGAGCACCCTGACTGCCACCCATTATCAACAATGTCTTTTTTTGATAAGCTAAACCAAACGGATTATTATTAATCTCTATTTCACTTTTTATAACGTTCTTACGCACCGGTATACCAGTAACACTAATAGAATGTGCTTTCTTAAACCTTTTTGTTGTATCTTCCCAATGGCACAGGATAGCATCTACCCATCTTGCCATTATTAAATTAGCTCCTCCTGGTATAACATTTTGTTCTATCAAAACAATTGGCACACCTATAATATATGCTGCAATAACAGGTGAAACTGAACCATAGCCACCTAACCCGACGATTATGTCAGGTTTAATTCTTATAATATTAATTATGGAATGTATTATCCCAATTAATGAGATAAAAACAAAAACCGGCAAACGAATAAAAGATGTTAACTTACATGCCTTAATTTGTTTAAACTCATAGCCGCTCTTTTCTATGAATCCTGATTCATTTTTCTTATTTGTACCAAAAAAAACTATATCAGTATCAGGAAACCGAGATGATATTTCCTGTGCTATACTTAGACCCGCCATTAAATGCCCGCCAGTGCCTCCACCAGCAAAAACAACTTTCAAATTACAACTCCTAATATTTTCCTGTATCGAATACTGAAATAGTGTTATTTTTTGATTGCTTCGCAATATTTAAAAGTATTCCTATTCCCAGCAGCGACAAAAATAGTGATGAGCCTCCCGTACTTATAAATGGTAATGGAACGCCTGTTGTTGGTATAGATCCAGTGACAACGGCAATATTTATAGCTGATTGCAAGGCAATTGAAACACTTATGCCCAATGCAAGAAAAAAACCGAATGTATCACGCGCTGACTTACAAATCCTCATCCCCTGCCATGCTAGTAAGGCAAACATAATGACAATACATGTCGTCCCTATAAATCCTAGCTCTTCTCCAATTATTGAAAAGATAAAGTCACTATTACTTTCGGGTAGAAAAAATAATTTCTGACGTCCTTCTCCCAGTCCCAATCCTGTTAATCCTCCTGAGCCAAGCGCAATCCATGATTGTATGATTTGATAGCCAATTCCTTCAGGATCTTTCCAAGGATCAAGAAATGCTACTACTCTGTTTTTTTGATAAGTTGGAATTTTATAAACAATTTCATAAATATGAGGAATCGATGCTATTATGGTAAAGATTACGTAAATTATCCTGGTTCCTCCAGCTATTATTAGCATAAATGAGATTAATGTTATGAACATGGCTGTACTAAAATCAGGCTCTCTCAAAATAAGCAAGGAAACAACACCAATTAATATAACAGGAACCACAAAACCCTTTGTAAAGTTTGTCATCTTTTCCTGATTTTTCGCTATATAACTCGACATAAAGATAATCATTGCAAGTTTGGCGAATTCTGATGGCTGATACCCAAAATAACTTCCAAACCTTATCCATCTTCGAGCGCCGTTAGATACAGTTCCTATTTCAGGAATGAGCACAACTACCAGGCCGACAAGAGCAATGATGAGAATTGCCATGCTATATTTTTGTAAATTATGATAATCAAATCTCATCATGGTTAACATACCTATTAAAGCAAGGATTATCCACAATATATGCTTAAAAAAAGCAATGTTCATTGAATTAACACCTTCACCTACTTTTATTGAACTCACGCTGTATATCATAATTATCCCGATCACGAGTAAAGTTGTAATGAGATACATAATGACATTTGCTGGTTCTAAACTGCGTATTTCGATCTGATTAAGACCTCTGGTTAAGTTCGATTGTATATCCATGTTACAGTTTGTATTAGTTGCAAATTGGCTTTTTAAAACCTTCATAATTTTAGAGTTATCAGGCTAAAAAGTGACATTATTGCGGCAATTATTAAAAACCTTACTGTAATTTTTGGTTCTGGCCAGCCTTTAAATTGAAAATGGTGGTGAAGAGGTGCGCACATAAACACTCTCTTTCCAGAAATCTTGAATACACTAACTTGTAATAACACTGAGAGCGCTTCCACAATGAATATGCTACCTATAAAAAAAAGAAGTAGTTCTTGCTTCACAATAATTGCTATAAGACCAAGCATACCCCCCAATGGCAATGAACCTATATCTCCCATAAATGTCTGTGCGGGAAAACAATTAAACCACATAAAACCTAGTCCAGCGCCTACCAACGCAGAGCATAAAATACTTAGCTCACCAGTCCCTGCTATATAGGGAACCTGTAAGTAGCTACTAAAGTCAACACGTCCCACGATATAGGCTATCAAGGTAAAGACTAGACCAGCTATCACCGTGCATCCAATTGCTAGTCCATCAAGACCATCAGTAATGTTGACTGCATTGGACATTCCTACAACGGAAAACATAACCATTAATACATAAAATGCCCCCAGGTCCGGTCTGATTTCTTTGAAAAATGGTATCACAAGTTTTGTTCCGTCATTAATTTCATTAAAATGAAAATACAACATCAAACCCAGGATAAGTCCCAGGCCGCATTGGAAGAGGAGTTTTGATGTGCTAGTTAAACCAGATGAATGTTTTTGTGTCAATTTTATGTAGTCATCAAAAAAACCCAGGGCGCCAAGCCAAATAGTTGTAAACAATACCATTAAGACGTATATGTTAAACAAGTTACACCAGAGCAAGGTGGAAATAAAAATCGCTATCAATATAATGATACCGCCCATTGTAGGCACGTCTTTTTTGTCTTTGTGTAAAATTTTCAATGTTTCAGAATCAGTCTTAGTAGTATCTTCTGAAACTTTATATTTTTTTAGTATTTTTGTTATTTTTGTTCCTATAAGTACGCTTATTAAAAAAAGCTGTTATAGCTGCTACGCCTGCTCTAAATGATATGTATCTTATTATTTCGAGTCCTTGAAAATGGTCGTGAAGTGGATAAACCCAGTTATAAAACAATTATTTTCTCCATAGCAGCTTAATGACACTAAAAAGACGAATTTAATAGTATTCTTAGTTTCAGACTAAACTTAGCAGTGCGGTATTAGTTTCTTTTTTCTTTGAAAAACAATTCTCGATTTGGCGTGAAACACACTCAAGTTTCATTTTTCTTGAGCCTTTTATGAGAACCATTAAGCGATGTAGACTTAACTCTTTTGCAACTCGATATTACCGCGCCAACTGCGCCCTTATATATGGCTTGTTTAACAAACTCATAACCATCATAATTTTTGCCTTCCAAAGCAAAGAATATTTCTCCACTTTTTATAGACCTTGTATCTGTTGATATCCCTGTAATATTTAATTCCGAATTACCTTGAATTAACTTTCCACTAGTCGCCTTCAAAATGTCAGAAACTTTTATAATATCCATTTTCCTTTATCGTCTACAATTTAGATTTCTTTTAGAGTGGGTATTCATTATACCTCTATAATCAACCCTTCGACTTTCCCCGACCTCAAGGACGGGTTTGCTCAGGGTTGATACTGAGCGCCGTCGAAGTACCAATTTGCAAGTTTGAGCCAAAATTTTCTCTCTGTCTCTCACATCTAGTAAAAAGTCCATGAAGTTTTTCAAGGATGTTAGATATTTCTTTGCCCATAACTGGAGGAGTTTTGTGGCTGGTGGGGTATCTATGAGCCGTCGTATTTTCAAAGGGCTTACTTTGTGTATTCAGCAGATATTCAATGACCTCGTAATCTAGATGGTTTTGAGTATCCATACCCTGAGAGATGTTTATGTTCCTGGAATAAAAATCTATAAAATTTGCTGATTCACATAAATCTATTAATGATTGGTATGTATGCCAGCTATCTGGTTTTGAGGTTAGACTGGCCAGTCTACAAACTTCTGAGTGTGTTATTGTAAATATTGGTCTTCTTGATTCAGTCTCTTCTACAATTCCAATTGGTATTATTCCATCCCAATCTTTAGAGAAGGCTTCTACAATATATTGTTGTCCTCCCTTATCTATCAGTTGATACCATACATGTGCCCTCGCAACTCTGCTTCCTTTGTCATTTACCCACCCCCATGTAATCATAGCGTTTTTTTGTTTTGAGGGGAGATGTGAGAAAAAAAGAAAGACGGCATCCTCGCAATCACCCTTCTTTGACCTGATGGTTTCAAATGGAGTTTGCCAGATGTCAGTTTTAGCTGGTTCTGGAGTGTATTTTATATTGAAAGCTATATCCTTGTATGCCTCATATATATATTTTCCATTGTCAAATGTTTCTTCACACCATTCTCTATACATGAAGTTGTCATATAATTTTCCACTATTATCAAGGTATGGACACTCATCTGGCACTGGTTTGAAACCATGTTTTGAAAAATTATCTGTAAAAAAACATTCAGATGTATTGGTTATTCCCACCAGGATGGCTTTGCCCTCCCGGCTACCCGCCTGACCAAGCCTTTCGGGCAGGAGCCATTCGCCTTCCGGTTCTTGTACCTGCTCGACTTCGCCCGCCCGTGCCGTATCGGACGGGTCATTCAGGCGAGCAGGTGATGATGGGTCGGGTTGATCACTACCAATCGTAAATGATAGATTAAACGAGCTTAACATTATAAAGGTATAAACCAGACTAGTAATTATTTTTAGCCTTTTTGTCATCATATCCTCGTCTTTTAAATAGGAATACTCAGTAGTGTCCGGTTAGGTTTTTGCGTGTTTTATTTATTGTCCCAAAGCTGTCATTCCCGCATTTTTTTAGCGGGAATCTAGGATGAACGAACCTCTTAGATACCCGATAAACTTGTCCTCGTGAAAACGGGGAAGCATTCGGGTATGACAAAAGCAGCGCATGCAAAAACCTAACCGGACACTACTGAGGAAAACTAAAAAAGGCGCAAAAATCAGGTCACAACACTAATACTTTAATATCTTGAGAGTATATTTTTGACTACTTCCTTATCATCAAAAGGGATTTTCGCATCTTTGATTACTTGATATTTTTCGTGACCTTTTCCTGCAATCAGTACTAGATCACCTTTTTCTGCTTCATCTAGCGCCTCTTTTATTGCTTTATATCTATCCATCTGGACGTGAAATGGCCTTCCTGCTTTTATTCCAACCTTGATATCTTCGATTATTCTTGCCGGGTCCTCTGAACGTGGATTGTCATTTGTTATCCAAAAAATGTCAGAATTTTCATCGGCTATTTTTCCCATCTTTGGACGTTTTTCTTTATCTCTATCACCTCCACAACCGAAAACAAGGATTACCCTGCCTTTCACCAAATTCTTAAGCGCATGCAATACAGTTTCGAGGGCATGTGGGGTATGAGCATAATCAACAATAATTTCAAAACCGCGTTCACAAGGTATTCTTTCTAGTCTCCCGGGTACAACAGGCGCAGTTTCAATACCATTTTTTATTGCGTCTAATTCAAATCCAAGTGAAAGTGTAACTGCAGCAGAGGCAAGCACATTATAAACATTATGTAAACCGATAAAAGGTATTTTAATATCTATTTTATTCCCTAAATAGATCATCTTAATCACAATATTACTCATGGATTCACTACATATCTCAGCTTTTATGTCAGCATTATTCTTTATTCCAAACCATATTTTTTGTGCTCTTGTTTTATCAGAAAAATATTTACTATACTCATCATCTGCATTTAATATTGCAAAAGAGTCTCTTCTTAAATTTTTGAATAATTCTATTTTGGCATCCATATAATTTGATATCGTTTTATGATAATCCATGTGCTCAGTACTTATATTAGTAAAGACAGCCGTTTTAAAGTTAATATTCTCAATCCTGTGTTGAGCAGTCGAGTGGGAGGATACTTCCATCACTGCGTATTTTATCTTTGAAGCTACCATTTCTGCGAGGAGACTTTGAAGTTTCACTGATTCAGGTGTCGTTTCTTGTGCGGGAATGACTCTTTTTCCTACTTGATAATTAATCGTTCCGATTAATCCCGTTTCATATCCTGCCGATTCAAGTATAAACTTGGTTAGAAAAGCCGTAGTTGTCTTACCATTTGTACCCGTTATCCCAATAACATTAATTTTTTGAGATGGGTTATTGTAAAAACTGCAACTTAGATTGGAAAGTGTTTTCCTTGAGTCATAAACGATTATTTGAGGAATCTTTTGACTAAGACAGTATTTTCTTTCACTAACAATAGCAATTGCACCACGTTCAAGAGATTTTTCAATGAAATTATGTCCATTTGTTTTATATCCCTTAATCGCAACAAAAAGGTAACCAGGTTTCACATTTCTAGAGTCATTTGTAACACCAATTATTTCAACATCACTAAAGTTGTATGTTCCTTTTGAATCTAAATGGCGAACTAATGTACTCAATTTCATTATAGTGCCATGGCTATTATCTTGAAATTTTTAAAGAAAGATCAAACTTTTGTATCCCTATACTATGATTATGTTGTGAGAAAGATTCATAGAGACACTTTGTTTTACTTATTACCTCTATTTCATCTGCATATTCATTATACAGCCTTTCCAATGCCTGATTGTTTTCCCCTTTTGCCTTTTCAATTTCCTCAATTGTAGCATATTTACACCATGTAAGAAAATTATGTTTCTCTAATTCTTTTTCTGTCACAATATTTCCTTTTTAAATAATATTACAATTATTAAACGATACCCTACACTACCCCCAATTTTGGGCAGCATAGGGTATCAATACATCACCCACTGATGTACCTACCTTCCAGCATTTTTGACCATATATCACCTCCCTCCTTAATAAAATCCTCCCCAATAAATTATTTCTGAGCTACCTGTACATGCTGTGATTCCACTCGCATATAATGAAGTGCCCTTTCTATGATATTTCTCACTGCTGGCGCAGCTACGGTACCCCCATAATAAGCGCCGTTTTTAGGCTCGTTCAAAGATACCAGCACACATATTCTTGGATCATTCACAGGCGCATATCCAACAAAAGAACTAACATATTTATTATTAGAATACTCCATTCTACCCCCAACCCTTCGTAATTTCTTGGCTGTACCAGTCTTTCCCGCAATCCTATACGCTAAAAGCCCTGCTCTTTTCCCCGTTCCTTCCTTTATAACATTCTCCAATATAGGCGTCATTATTTCTCTTGATACTTTTGGAGTGATAACTCGCCTAATTCGTTCAGCGGTCCCAAATTTCTTTTTTACCCTTTTACCTGAGTAATCAGTTATTGCATGGATAATTTGTGGTTTTAACAACATCCCACCATTAGCAATCGAACAGAAAGCTGTCGATAACTGCATAGGTGTAACTGCCGTCTCATAGCCAAAAGCAACTGAAATTGCTGAATCAGTAGACCATAATCTTAAGGGTCTTACTATACCCCTAGCTTCACCAGGTAATTGTATTCCTGTCTTCTCACCAAAAGAGAAATTCTTCAAATGGTTGTATAATCTCTTTCTTTCCATAAGCATCCCTAACTGTGCCATTCCTATATTGCTCGAATTAATTACTATTTCGGATACGGTTAGATAATTGTATGGATGAACATCCCTGATAACCCTTTTTCTAACTCTATAATTACCGTTATGACAAAAAAACATTTCATTTTCTTTCACTAAGCCACCGTCCAGCGCACCGCATACGATTATGGGTTTAATCAATGAACCTGGTTCAAAGCAATCTGTAATTACCCTATTACGTCTTTCATGTGGCTTAGAATTCTGTACAAAGTTTGGATCAAATGCAGGGTAATTAGCCATTGCTAATACTTCACCTGTTGAAGGGTCTATTACAATTGCAGTGGCTGAATTTGCTCGCCATTTCAAACATGCATCTTCAAGCTCATCTTCAACTATGGACTGAATTTCACAATCAATTGTTAAAAAGACACTATTACCGTATCTTGCCGAAACAGTTTCTTCATCTAATGTAGAAAATTGTCGTTGGCGACCGTCTGTTTCGATTACCTTATAACCCTTATTTCCTGAAAGGATATGATTGAGTGAATTTTCAACACCCTCCAAGCCATTTTCATCTACATCAGTAAAGCCCAACACATGAGAACATAGTTTTCCGTAAGGGTAAACCCTTTTGTTCTCATGCCTAAAACCAATACCTTTAAGATTTAATTCCCTTATTGCATCCGCTTGTTTATCTGTTATCCTCCTTCTTATCCATACAAATCTCTTTTTCTTATTTAATAGATTCAGGACTCTTGCACTATCTAACTGAAGCACATTAGATATAACTTGAGAGGTCCTCTTCTTGTCTTTTATTAAGAAAGGGTCTGCAAAGACAGAATTCGTTTGAATTGATTCTGCTAATTTGACCCCGTTTCTATCAAAAATAAGCCCTCTTCTCGTGGGAATATCTAATTTTTTGAATTGTTGTGAAAAAGCTAATGAGGAATATTTTTTGTAGTCAAGGATTTGAATGCGAATAAGCTGATAGAGCAATGCAGAGAATATTATAAAAATGCAAATATATAATATGTTCGCCCTGATTCTAAAACAGCTAGGAATTTTTTTTTCTATTTAACATTATGCACTTTTACAACAATTGGTTTAAAAAAATATTACCTTAACTTACTATAGTCTACGTCTCAATTTTTCCATGAAGATTCTTGTTCGGTTGTTCTTGAGGCGTTTTTACAATAGTAATGTCTTTATAACCATCTGAAATAATCAGATTCAGCTTCATATCTTTTACTTTTAAAGATATCTTATCGTAAGTCTTCAATTTGTCTGACTTGAGTGCTAACTTTTTTGTTTTCTTCTGATAATTTTTTTAACTCTTTCTCCATTTCTGTAATTTCATACCCAATCTTTATTACCCTCGAATCTTCTGAGATAGTAAATATTGTCATTACTAAAATAACTACGAGTATGCAAACATATCTATAAACCTTCATAAGTTATGTCCTTTCTGCTGCTCGGAGTTTAGCGCTTCTACATCTAATATTTTCTCTTATCTCTGAGTCATGGGATCTCAACGGTTTTTTTGTTAATATTTTTAAACTAGACGTAGTTTGACCTTTAAGAAAGGCTCTTTTGACCAAGCGGTCTTCAAGAGAATGAAAGGATATAACAACAATCCTTGAACCACTCGCCAAGAACTCATGTACATTATTTATGAAATACTCTAGACTCTTTAACTCATCATTTACTACTATACGTAGAGCCTGGAACACTCGTGTGGCAGGATGAATTTTTCTTTTTTTCGGAAGTTTTCTTGATGTGTATAAAGCTTTTTCGACAATCTTTGCTAATTGGGTCGTTGTTTTTATATTTCCTCCCCTTCTCCTTTCTTGCGAAATAGTCCTGGCAATGCTTCTGGACCATCTTTCTTCACCATATCTCCAAAAGATGTCTTCCATTTCTTTTTGTGAAAGCTTTTTTAATAGCTCTTCAGCAGTGAGACCTTTTGATCTGTCCATTCTCATGTCTAAAGGTCCTTCCTTACTAAAACTGAAACCGCGCTCCAAGGAATCTAACTGCAATGATGAAACTCCAAGATCCAGGAGAATGCCCTGAACCCTACTAATTTTTAATTCACTCAGTATGTAATTTAAGTCTGTATAATCAGCATGATATAATTTATAAGATTTACTTATCCTCGATAAATATTTATGTGCTATCTTCAGTATTTCAGCATCTTTGTCTATTCCTATTAAAAGACCATCAGACCCTATCATTTTTAATATCTCACAGCTATGTCCTCCTGCACCAACTGTTGCATCAACTATGACGTCCCCCACACCCGGCCTGATAAAGTCTATGACTTCACCAAGCATAACAGGTTTATGTGGAGGCTGCTCATCATCAAAAAAAATCATTGATAAAATATTCGCTCATTTTACAGAATTTTATGAAACTGGTGGATTTTCTCATTTATTCGGGCTAAAACCCAATTGAAAAAGATCTTCTGCATCTCTTTCAAAATTCTGCTCATGATCTTCTTCGTATTCATTCCAGCGTTGTAAGTCCCATATCTCGATCCTATCCATTACACCAACTATAACGACTTCCTTCTTAAGACCGGCATAATCCTTGTGCATTTGAGGTATAATAATTCTTCCCTGTTTGTCACAGGTAACAAAACTACTTGACCTTGAAAAAAAAAGGCGCTGAAAATTTCGCGCCTTTTGATTAGTAAACATAAGTTCTGATAGTTTTTTTGTTATTTCTTTAAAATGAAGTGGAGGGTATATGGCAAGACATTTATCTAACCCTGGTGTTATTAAAAACCCCTTCCCTTCTTTTTTTTCATCAACACTTTTTCTCATAGAAGAAGGTATGGCTAATCGATTATTATCATCAATAGTATGTAGATGTTTTCCCGTAAACATGATTTTTGTTCCCCATTTCTACCCATCTTTCACCATTTTTATAGGAAAATACACCATTTCTCGCCTTTGTCAAGTATTTTTTATTATATTTTTTTATATTTAAACTTGAAATAACCTTCTTTTTACTATATTTAATACTGATTTTAAATAAACAACAACATATTGTATAATCACAAATAAAAGTTTTTAAAAAATTTTTTACACAAAATTTGAGATATTAAGTGGAAAAACTATGAATTCAGATTCGTCCAAAACGTCTTACTATGATTATGATCTCCCCAAACAATTTATTGCTCAACATCCAATTGCTAAAAGAGATGAATCACGCTTGTTAGTACTTCACAGAAAAAGCTCTAAAATTGAACACAGAAGATTTTTCGAAATCATTGAATATTTAAATCCTGGAGATGTCTTGGTGCTAAACGACACGAAAGTAATACCAGCAAAGATAATAGCCTTTAAGACAACGGGTGGAAAAATAGAAGCTCTAATAATAAAAGAAATTGAAGATGGAATATGGGAAATGCTTTTAAAATCCAATAGTAGGCTAAAGGAAAATGAATCCTTGTTTTTCAACGATCATCATGTAGCGGAAGGCTTTAGCCTTCCATATTCTGTAAAAGGAAAAATCGTATGTCAAAATGAGACAGGAAGTCGGATAATAAAATTTGAAAACGGAAAGGAATTTACAAATATCTTAAAAAATTCAGGCCAGATGCCGTTGCCACCGTACATAAAGAGAAATTTTGAGAATGAGTCATTAAGGATACATGATATGGAACGCTATCAAACTATTTATGCAAAAAAAATGGGAGCAATTGCTGCTCCCACCGCTGGCCTTCACTTTACAAACAGCCTCTTAGAAAAAATAGTTAACAAAAGAATAAAAATCGCTTATATAACCTTACACGTTGGATTAGGAACTTTCAAAACTATTAATGAAGAGAATTTCAAAAAGCACACTATGCACAAGGAATTTTATATTGTTCCTAAAGAAACCGTAAGCATAATTAATAAAGCAAAATCACTTGGCAAGAAAATTATTGCTACCGGAACAACAACATGCAAAGTGCTAGAGACTATAGCCAGAAATTGTAAAATAAAAGAAAGTTCAGGATGGACAAACTTGTTTATATATCCACCCTTTAAGTTTAAATTAACAGATTCACTAATAACAAACTTTCATTTGCAGAGGACATCATTAATCCTTCTAGTGTCTGCTTTTGCAGGAAAGGAAAATATCACTACTTCCTATGAAGCAGCCATAAACTACGGCTATAGATTTTATAGCTATGGAGATTGCATGTTAATATTGTAACTATTTAATACTCGGCAAATCCCTAATAGAACCCAGAATCATGCTTTTGCAACGAGGAAAATTTTGGGTTCTATTTATCTACTTCTACAGGCAAAATCATGTTCTGCATTGATAGCTGCACAAATGCCTCAACATCAACATTGTCTCTACCGTGTGAGGGATTTTTGAGTCTCTCTGCATCTCTTTCAATATACTCTATACTTTGTGCTTTATACTTTTCCTTTAGGGATTCGCACTTTGGACATTCAGGCGCTGTATAAATATACTTCACAATACCTCCTAATTAAAAATATTTGGCTGTGTAATTTAACAAATGAAAACACAATGTCAAGGGAAAAAAATACTATATTTTGTATATCATTTAAAATCTAATTGTACATATTGTGTAGTAAGTTTATAATTATATATAGAGAAATATCTTGAGAAAACAATAACTTATAAAAAAAATGTCAAAAAAATTATCCACAAACTCTTCCAAAATAAAAATTTCTCCTAAATCAAAAATAGTACTAGAAGAAAGGTATTTGAAAAAAAATGAATTTGGAGAAATTGTCGAAACACCTATGGAAATGTTTCGTCGTATCGCCAGAAACATTGCATCTGCTGATACTATATACAACAATGGTGTGGACATTAAAGCTATAGAAGATCAGTTCTATGATTTAATGTTAAACTCGGAATTCTTACCAAATTCTCCTGCACTTATGAATGCAGGCAGAGAATTTCAGCAACTAGCTGCCTGTTTTGTATTACCAATTGAGGACTCGATCGAAAGTATCTTTGATACTGTCAAATATGCTGCATTGATTCACCAAAGCGGTGGTGGTACAGGATTTTCTTTTTCGAATATAAGGCCCAAAGATGATGTTGTAAGTACTTCAGGAGGAAAAGCAAGTGGTCCTATATCATTTATGAAGGTTTTCAATGAGGCAACAGAATCTATCAATCAAGGAGGCTTTAGACGTGGAGCTAATATGGCAGTACTAAGGGTAAACCACCCTGATATCCTGGATTTTATTAGCGCAAAGAATCAGGAAGGAAATTTAATTAACTTCAATATCTCAGTAGCCATTACGGATGAATTTATGAAGGCACTAGAGAAAAATAAAAAGTATCCTTTAGTCAATCCCCGCACAGGTAAAGTAGTAAAACAACTTTATGCAAAAGACGTTTTCGATAAACTTGTCTATGCAGCCTGGAAGAATGGTGAACCCGGCATGATATTTTTAGATAAAATTAACGACTCAAATCCAACGCCAAATATTGGAAAAATTGAAGGCACGAACCCCTGTGGTGAACAACCCTTACTGCCTTTTGAATCTTGTGTACTTGGTTCTATAAACCTGGCCAAAATGTTATTACAAGATGGTAATACCTATAAAATTAACTGGGAAAAACTATCAGACACGATAAAGATTAGTGTACATTTTCTAGATAACATTATAGACGTGAATAGATTTCCGCTTAATGAAATTTCCAGGATGACAAAAAACAATAGAAAAATAGGGCTCGGGGTTATGGGCTTTGCCGATATGCTTATAAAAATGGGTATACCCTACAATTCAATAGATGCTTTAAATATCGCTGATAAATTAATGGAATTCTTTTCTAAAGAAGCAAATCTCTCTTCAGCAAGACTTGCTGAGGAAAGAGGTGCTTTTCCTAATTTTGAGAAAAGTAAGCTCAATAAACCAGACTCATTAAAATTTAGAAATGCAACAAGAACAACTATTGCACCAACAGGCACCTTAAGCATAATTGCGAATTGTTCAAGTGGAATTGAACCGTTATTCGCTTTATCTTATGTTCATCATATTCTTGGTAATAAAAATATATCTGGTTTACACCCCTTATTTGAAGCAGCAGCAAAAGAAAAAGGATTTTATTCATCAACCCTTGTTAAAGAAATTTCAATGAAAGGAACAATTAGAGATATTAAAAGCATTCCTGAAGAGATAAAGGAAGTGTTTGTTACAGCAAAAGATATTTCTCCTGAGTGGCATATCAAAATGCAAGCTACTTTTCAAAAGTATATAGACAATGCCGTTTCCAAAACAATAAACTTTTCTCAAGATACTACAAAGGAAGATGTGGAAAGAGCTTTTCTTTTAGCGTATAAAGGTGGATGTAAAGGAATCACCGTTTATAGAGACAAAAGCCGTATGTCTCAAGCCCTTTCAATAGAATGTGCGTGCGAGGAGATTCTGTAGTAGGTCGGGTATCCTTACCCGACAATAATCTTTTTGGAGTACAGTGACCGTGTCACTGCTTTAATAAGCATGAAGATATGGGGTCAGGTCTTACAATATTACTTTTTATCATTGAAGATATGGGGTCAGGTCTTACAATGAAGATATGGGGTCAGGTCTTACAATATTACTTTTTATCATTTTTCTTCAACCCGCTTGATAGTACGGCTTATGGTAACATAGCGAACACCTAAATATTCTGCAATCTCTTTCAGTGTATATCCATAACGAACGTATGCTTCGTAAATGATTTTATCCTCTATTTTTTTGTTTTCATATTTACTTTCTAAAAGTAATTTGTCAAGTTTTGGCCTTAACGCATATCGCTGAATCCCTGGCACTTCTTTTAAGTCCTCTTTTCCCTTAAGCAGTTTCCTATACTTTTGTGTCTCTTATTAAAAGACTGAGTATATACACCATTTAGTTGCCTCATTCCTCTGGAAATGTTTCCATCAGGGGTTTCAATCATTAAATGGATTGTTCATCAAACAATATGCATGACAAAGCCAGTTAAATCTCTCTACTACTGAATTGAGAGTTTCAAGAAACTTTTGCTTGTCATTCTCATCTAGAAATATGAGTTGTCTTGCGTTACCACGAGAAGTTATATGATAAACTCCTCCTTCAATTTCTAAGCGTAAAGGTCTTGCCATTATAGACACAATAGTAAAAAATTATTTGTTATATTGCAAGACCTGACCCCCATACTTGCCATACTTCTTCCACATAAGCTATTTTTTTAAAAACATATCCTTTACCAAAGTCTGAACCTTTTTGCCATCAACAACGCCTTTGTACTTACTCATAATAATCTTCATTGCCGATCCGATATCTTTAGGTTTTTCTGATTCTATTACTTCCGTCACAACCCTCTCAAGTTCTTCGTCTGTCATCTGCTTTGGCAGAAATTCTTCGACTATCTTCAGTTCTTCCTTACATGAATTTACCTTATCCTGAATTTGCAAACGTTCGTATTCTTCAATCGTCTTCTTCAGTTTCTTTGCATATCCTTTTACTACATCTATATATTCAAAGTCTCTACCAGATTTTTCTGCATTTGTAATCTCAGCTAATAACATCCTCAATACGGACATTCTCAGTTTGTTCTGAGACTTCATTGCTTCTCTTAATTCTTTTGTTATTCTTTCTCTCATAATTCTTACGTATCAATATATCGTAAATTCAACAAGTTACGGAAATATTATACCTTACAAAATCTAATTATTGTATTCAAAGAGATAATACACATTCTAAACGGTAATTCTCATTTTGCGAAGCAAACCTTCATGCCCCTTTGGGACACCACGAAGGATGAAAACCTGTCCCTGAATCGAGTTCAGGACAGGCACTGGCAACAGGTCAGGATTGGATTCCTTGCGAAAGCAAGGTGCTTCCTCCCTTTCGGGAGGAGTCCAGCGGTTATTTTCGTGTTAAAATGCGATAAAGTAGCGACCTGTCTGCGTGCGTTCACGCACAGGCAGGCTGAAAGCTAATTTATTTTGCGAACCATATGTCCACAGTGCGGGCAATAGTTTGGGTTACCATAATAATGCTTTCTACAAAATTCACAGGATGTTGATAATTGAGGACGTTTTGCACGCTTTGCTTTCATTATTAAATAAATAGGTAAGAATACTATCATGAGCAAAAAAACACCCAACATCCACCCTATGGCTGCAGGCGTACTATAACCATTCTTTTTTGCATCTATATACACCCATACTGCAACACCTGCTGCAATAAATAATGCTATTTGTTGAGTACTCATTCTTTTCAGCTTTTTAGCCACGAATCTTCACGAATTAACTCTAAACAGTTTTTTGTTTTGCGGAGCAAAACGATTATAAATTAGCGACCAAAGGGAGCTAATTTATTAGCGTTTCAGCTTACAAGGAAAATCGCATAAATCGCATGTTCCTAAATCCCATTCATTCTTTGCGAAATCAATCCACTCATCTGGTTCATTGCGACAAGAGCTACATATACCTATATCACACAGACCTTCTACTTTCCCTGCCTTTACGTCGAGGTCATTGACACCTCTACCACAGCATGCGCATTGCCATGTACCTAAGTCACAACTAACATTTCCTCCTAAGTCACACATTGTTTTCCCTTTCAATTATATAGAAGTTTTGAGACTTCAGATCTTACTTTCTCCAGCACATCTTTCGATCGCACTCTATCTTCTTTCTCAACTTTTGGAAACTCTAGTGGTTTACCAAATTTAAATCTGATATCCCTACTTTCAGGGTTACCAAGAAAACTACTTTTAGGCAAAAACCCTCCACTTCCAATAATAGCTGTTGGAATTACCTTTCTACCTGACCTTAGAATAATCATTGAAATACCTCTCTTAAAACATCCGAGTTCACCACTTATACTTCTCGTACCTTCAGGAAAAAAGACTACTGATTTGCCATCATCAAGCTTTTTTATAACCTCATTCAATGTTGCATATGCCCTTCTTTCATCACTCCTGCGCAAAGATATATGTCCTGAAGTCCTCATATATTTTCCAAGTATAGGCATTTTAAAAATAATTTCTTTAGAAATAAAACTGAAATTTTTGGGTATAACTGCTATAGAAAGCTTTATGTCTAAAAGACTCTGATGGTTCGAGACAAATATTACTGGTTCTTTATCTGGAATATTTTCTAAGCCCTTTATATCTATATTTATTCCTATAAGTTTAAATGTAATTCTTGTAAAAAACCGTTCTATAGAGTTATATTTACCTTCCTTATCTTTAGTGCCAATAGTAGAAATGACAGAAACAAAATAACCAACACACCATACTAAACAACACACAAACCACGCATATATAGAGTAAATAACCTGAATAATTCTTTTCATCTAAATCCTCTTGAAGATTACTTCACCTATTTCTGAAGTAAAGTGTATGTTCTTTCTACCCTTTAGCCAATTTTTAAATGAATTCAAACTCTCTTTAAACTCTTCTTCAGTATAGAGTTCAAAAGTCGAGTATTTCTTATTGGTTGCCTCCGCTAAAATTTCCTCTTCTGTCGCTTGTTTTTCAAAACGTAACTCATTTATGTTGTCTAAATCAAGCTCTTCAATTTTTTCTGCTGCATCTACGAATTCTTCCCTATCATACAATCTATTTTCCTTAACAGCAAAATTTGGAAAGTTTTTCCCCCAAAAAGAACGGTCATTCTGCTCTCTAAATCTACTAAAAACTACATAACTTCCACCCTTTTTTAGAACACGAGCACACTCTTTAAGGCTCTTTACCAAATCAAAATGATGTATTGCATTTGTACTTATTAGAACATCAAAGTATTTGTCTGGAAATGGTAAATTATGTACATCTGCTCCTAAAAATCTTACTTTGTGGTTGTTATTTCCTGTCTTTTTATACGCAGTCTTTAACATACCTAAAGATAAATCAGACCCAAAAAGCTCAAGATCAAATTTAGTTGCAATGGGAATTAAAAATAAGCCTGTCCCACAAGCCACATCTAATACTTTTGAGTCCTTATTTGTCAATCTTTCCAGCGTATTACAGAGAGGAGGTAATATCTCTTTACCCCTTAGATCATCGTATTTCGATGAAATTGATACAAAATAATCTTTCAAATTTTTTCCCAAATGTTTATAAAAACAACCCTCGAAGTTGTATTAAACCATGTCAAAGACTATTTTAAAGGTGCCTATTTGCATCTAATGAACATCCCCATCTGATAGGGGAAAATGGTATCAAAAACATTTATTATATTCAAGGCTTTTTGTTTATATATATTAAGTTCGAGGTAAATAAGGAGAGATTGAAGAAAATCTATGGATCTGGTCGTTGGCGAAAGAGAAAAGGAGTAGCTAAGGCCAACAAGGCGATAGGCGCCCGAAAGATATAAAATTGAACTAGATAGTAATTATCAATGGCAGGGATTATACTTTATCTATAGACATATTACGAGAAGATTTAGACATAAATCGTCTTAAGAAGTTATTTCTGCATCAATGTCTCAGTACCATTTCTGAAACGATTCGCCTTTCTAAGCTATAACCTTATAAACTTTGTCGTGAGGGTGCACTTTTTCTCTAACCTTTATACCTATTATGTCCCCTGCCTTAGTGCTCTGAGTCGTAAATACGGTGACGTATTTTTTAAGCAGCCTGTTGTTCCAATTTATTCTGGTTATTGGAGATTTTCGAAAGAATGTTTTTCATATCTTCTTTTGTAAATTTCCATTTAAAAGGTTTTGAGATTTTTTCATAATGTTCTTGAAAATTTAAAATTCCAGTTTTAAGGGTCGCCAAGTCTGGGAAATCGTTTGGAGTTAGGAGTTTTCGCTGGATTACTGAAAAGTATATTTCAACTTGATTTAGCCAACTGGCATGAATGGGAGTATGGACTTGGATTGCATTTGGATACCACTTTGAGAGACGAATGCAAGAAGCTTTACCTCGATGAGATGAGCCATTGTCAGTCACCCAAAAAACACGCTTTGCCGTCCGGTAAGGTTTTTGTTGCATCACTAAATCTACCAAACGGCGGTAAGGTTCAATACCAGTTTGTTTTTCGCAAATTCCAAACATTTTGGCATGATGGACATCCCAGGCAGCCATGTAGGCCAAAGAGCCTTTACGTTCGTATTCAGACTCCACACGGCGTTTGCGATTAGGAGCACAGGGTGTTGTGGCACACATTCTTTTGCGAGCTTGGATACTAGTTTTTTCGTCGGCGCTGATCACATAATCATCGGCTCCCATTGGTTTGTTTTTCCATATCCTGTGATAAAGAACAAGAACGATTCCAGCTTTTTTGGCAAAATCCGGGTCACGGGGAAAGAGCCAACTTCGGTAATACCATGGTTTGATTGCATCCGCACTAAGCCATCGCCAAACCGTGGCCCCACTGATGGAAGCCACTATTCCCGATTTGATGGCTTCTTGGGCAATATCGGCATGGCTCAAGCGGGAGAAAGGAATTTGACGTTCGACGGGTATCTCACAGGCCAAGGCTTTAATTTCCACTATAATCTCAGGGGGGAAAATGGCAGGGTCGTCCCAGCCTTGGCATATCTTGGAGCCCAGACAAACGTTGTTCGAAAAAACGTTTTCGCCATTTACTGACGATTTGTCGTGGCAACTCAAGTCTTTTGCCAATTTCTTTATTTTCCATGCCTTGAGAGGCAAGGAGAATAGCTTTGGCGCGGATAACTTTAAAATACGGTGACGTATATTTCTGTGCGATTTCTTGCAAGTACTTCTCCTCACATGGAGTAAGAACAATAGAATAAGGGCTCTTTTTAGGCATATTGCACCTCCTTTTGTGAGGTACAATAACAAATATTTAGGGAAAAAGTCAATCATAATACGTCATCGTATTTACGAACAGGAGCACTTAGCTTCAGTGACATTGGCGTGCTCAATCTGCATTGATTCGACAACTTCCGTAAAATCAGCAGTATGCCCTTTAATATGGACCGTATCACCAATTTTCAGGGCATCTTGAAGCTCAACAATGCCAACACTGAGATGTCCGTAATAGTGAGTGATTGTACCTATTTCTTTCTCTTGCATATCTACCTCCTTTTTTTCTGAATCTCATATTTTATTTAAAAATTTAAAGTTATAAAGAGGTCAGTTTTTACAATATTGTAATTGTACAAAAATATAAATGCTTTTTGAAAGACAAATCTTTCTTTTTTTGAGAGAAATTGATTAAAATGTTCTTTAAATAGCGCAACCTTCACCCTGTTAAATATCTTACAATACGAGTAATGAAGTCGTTTCAGAATGTTTGCCAGTATTTCTTTCAATTCTTGATGAAAAGCAGATGAGGCTTTATTTGGGATTAGAATCAATGAAACTTGGTCGTGGTGGCGATCATAAGATATCGCAACTAACAGGAGTAAATGTAAAAACTATTGCAAAAGGACGACAGGAACTCTTGATTAAGAACATTACACCAGAACGAATACGCAAAGTTGGAGCTGGCAGACCTTCAATTAAAAAAAAAACTGATGTAGTGAAGCTGTTAGAAGAATTAATGGAAGGTGATACTGCTGGAGACCCAATGCATGTTTTTTATATTACTAATTGGTTTTACACAACAACCCTTTATTTTCGATATACCATCTCTTTTGCATCCCCTTCAAATAAGCTAATACCTTGAAAACTTAGCTTTTCTTTTCGGCATATTATTTTGCGATCAGGATTGCCGATGGCCATACGACAAATTAAATATGGCGGTTAAAGGAGGGC
>MAYW01000028.1 GCA_001723765.1 Candidatus Scalindua rubra | reverse complement strand
GGCTCAACCGATCTCCGACTCGTAGAGTCTACGACTCAGAGAGGTTGTTACTTTAAAAAAACTTGTCAATCTAATTTAGATCAAGGGTGGATTAAGGTCCTTAGGCCGAATCCACCGAAAATACCCATATATGTTAATACCGTAAAAATGAAGGTGGATTCGCTTCCCGCCTGAATGACGAGTCGGGCAGGCGCTTAATCCACAAAAGCTGTTATTAGACATTTTTCTTTAACACACCGAAGGCATCGGCGTGAGCTCAGCCTAACGGTGTGGTAGAACAGTCTCTAAATCGACAATTTCCCCGCACGGATGAATCCGTTCGGACGGGCAGTCAAAAAAGCAAGAAATTGTCGACTTAGAGACTAAATAAATCTCCACAATTTGGAAATCTAACAACATAGAAGAACAATGGTTATCAGAAAATCAAGAAGGGAATTTCTCAAGAATGTAACAACTATAGGCGCAGTAGTTTTCACTTCATCACTTTTCTTAAAAAACAACAGAATTTTCAGGACTCTTTATGCTGGAGAAGAAATTCCTTTAAAATCCAGAGTAATACTTGCACAAGATAAAAAATTTATAAATGGTAATGGTAAAGCAGATGTATCATTTATTAGCAGGGTTATTGATAATTCATTGATAAAAATTACTGATACAAATAAACCGTTAGATGCTTGGAGAAAACTCTTCAGCGAAAAGGACATTGTAGGCATAAAGCTCAATTGTCTTGCAGGAAGACGATTTTCTCCACATGTTGAAATAATTGAAGCAGTCATAAACGGTTTAAGGTCTGCAGGTGTGAAGGAAGGCAATATAATAATTTTTGAAAGATTTAGTAAAGAATTAAAAGATGCAGGATTTAACATTCGAAAAAACAAAGATGGTCTTAAGTGTTTTGGCACCGACGAACTCCCTGCAAGTGGATACGATTCACAGCCACAAGTTATTGGCAGTGTGGGAAGTTGTTTCAGTCAGATTGTCTCATCATACTGTACAGCAATAGTAAATGTACCTGTCTTGAAAGATCATGATCTTGCGGGCGTATCAATAGGAATGAAAAATTTCTTTGGGATTATACATAATCCTAACAAATATCACGATGGGAATTGTAACCCCTATATAGCCGACCTTAATACCCATCCATACATTAAGGATAAATTAAGATTAATAATTTGCGATGCGTTGACGGCTCAATACAATGGTGGTCCCGCCTTCAAACCCCAATGGGCATGGGACTACAGAGGAATTTTGGTTGGAATAGATCCCGTGGCTCTTGACCTTATCGGAACTCAAATCATCGAGGAAAAGAGAAAAGACGTAAACTTGCCCTCACTTAAAGAAGCCGGGAGAGAACCAAAATATATCAAAACGGCTGCGAAGCTGGGCCTGGGAGTTGATGATCCAGCATTAATAAATGTCATAGCAGCTTAGAAGAGTTAACCACGAAATATTGCTGAAAATGAGCAAAGTGAATTAAGATAGGCAAAAAAAAAGGAGGTGATAATACAAAAAATTATAATCATTCAAAACATTATACCATGCATATAATTATGAATAATTTTAAAGAAAGGAGTCTTGGCTCACATGAAAGATATTAAAAAAATAATATTTTATACCGTTTTAATAATTGGAGTTGCTTTTATATTACGTACTAATTCAATATCATTCCTTTCCGAAGATGGTTATGTACTAGCTGAAGAAAAGGGAAAACCCGAGGCTAAAAAAGAAGAAAAAAAGGCAGAACCATCTAAAGCTGCTGGAAAAAAACCAACATTTCAGGATGCAGCCTCCAAGATATTTGACCAAAAGGTAGGGTTGGATGATTCAGGTGATGTATATAAGATGGGTTTAACAGCAAAATACACCGGACCTGAAAACTTGTTACAGGGAGAAGGCAAGTACGGGAAATTATTTAAATATTTACCCGTAATGCGATGGTATGACCCGGAGCATTATTATACCTCTACCCAGGAGGTTGAAGGTGAATTTACAAATGATCAATGTATTTTGTGCCATATGATTAAGACACCCGGAATCGTTGCGCAATGGAAAAAAAGTAAACATGCTACATCATGGAAAAAGATAGTCGGTTGTGACGAATGTCATGGCCCAGATCATATGAATCTACATATGCCTACATATAAGGTATGTGGTCAAAAAGAATGTCATCCCAAGCAAACTGCAGGACACAGGGCTGGTGGGGTGGGTTCTCATACGCATGCGTTTCACGTTAGTACGAATGAGGCCTCCTGGCAAGTAAGTAAACCTGCAGAAGAGGTCACGGCTTGTGCCACCTGTCACGGCAAGGCCGAAAATACATGCGACGGATGCCACACAAGACATGAGTTTTCAGAAGCTGAAGCAAGGAAACCCGCCGGATGCGCTGTCTGCCACAGAGGCCTTGACCATTATGAATATGAGATGTGGATGCAATCTTACCATGGACTTCTATGGGCAAGCAATGGCGCTTCCTGGGATTGGACAAAACCTATGAGACCTGACAACTATCAGGTTCCTACCTGTTCATACTGCCACATGCAAGGTGGTGATCACAATCAACAAAGCTTTTCAACCGTCCACACAGGAATGGGCGTACATCTTGTTGACAGGGGCGCTCCTAAATTTAAAGCCACTCGCGATGCATGGATAAAGACCTGTTCCGGTTGCCACTCCCCAAGATTTGCCGCTGACCAGTTAGAGGCAATGGACGAAGCTACTAAGGTTGCTTTTACAAAATGGCGAGAGGCAGTGAAGATAGTAATTGATCTATATAACGATGGACTTCTTGACCCAATGCCAAATGATCTTGCTCCCGACTGGTCTGGACACTACACCTTCAGCTTGTTTCCTGGTGGAGAGGGCAGGATGTTTAACGTATCCTTCATAGAGAAAAAGGCATTTGAAATGCTGGTTTATATTACAAACGCCATATACAAAGCCATGGCTCATTTTGGATGGTATGGTGCAACTTATGGTAAAGGCGCATTCCTACAAGACAGGTGGCTTATAGACATCAAAGGTGAAGCAAGCAAGCTTAGAAGAATTTCAACATTGGAGAAGAAAGTCGGCATAGACCACAAAGCTTATGATTTCTGGAAACATGGTGAATATACAGATCTTCTTCTTGGATGGAAGAGAAAAGAAGGAGACATTCAAAAATAATCAACCCTTCGACTTTCCCCGACCTCAAGAACAGGGTTTGCTCAGAAGTTGATACTGAGAGGCGCTTTTTTATCCCCGCCTTGATGGTTCGATATACTCACCATGCTGAGCCTGTCGAAACAAAAGGCGGGGTTTGAGCGCCGTCGAAGTATCAAGTCTTGATACTATAGTGAACGAAATAATTAAGGTGTCATTCCCACAAAAGCCTGCCTGACGGTAGGCATGTGGGAATCTGATCCTGTCCCCATCATGGGGATGACATTACTTTCGTCAGTGCCTGTCCTGAACTTGATTCAGGGACATGTTTTCATGCTTCGTGATGCCCTGAAAGGGCATGAGGGTTTGATCTACAAAAAGGCTACGACATTTTCAGAGAATCGGCGCAAATCGTTTAATCTGTTTTGTATTATCTCGTAAACGGCACCATAGTCCACTTTCCAATACATATGGATAAGGAGATTACGGAATCGGGTCATCTTTTGTAATTTTTCGGATAATTCTGTTGTTATAATCCCTCCTTCAGCTATGATGGCAAAGCATTCGGCATAATCTTCAGGGACTTTTTTTTAGATGTTTCGCTGATATATGACAGCATAAGCTTAAGGCCGATTCCATAGCTACAAGTAACCGGTAGCAGGCAATATCCTTTGCATCTTGGTCCTTCAGAAACTCATCCCTGGTTTTTGTCTTGATCTTGTCAAGGCGTCCTAAAGATTCTTCAATATCCTGACATCGAGAGCGGATGAGTTCCTGATTAAGAGTCATGGTACAAACGCCTCCTTAATTCCTTTTTTTATCATGGGTTTTAAGTCTAAATATTTCAGAATCACACGTTCAGCCACCTGAACACGTAAATCATCGTTTCTCTCATAGACAAGCCGACCTTTGATTACATAATATAAAAATGATACAGGTGCAAAGTTCAAGACACGAATATCTATTGGATACCGTGCGTCATTTTCGAGCATTTGTCCCAAATTAAGAGTGTATTGGGTAGCCTCTTCTTCCAAGATACCCGAAATGTATACGCCCACGTCGATATCTGAAAATGGCATATCTTCAACAAAAGAACCGTAGACATACGCAAACATTACCTCTTTTCGGTCCTTAAAAAAATCGCCGAGAAACTCTAACACTCGGCATCTTTCTTTAGGCGATAAATTATAGATTTTCTTTTTCACGTCAAGATTCCCTTCGCAATCATCCTTTTATGTAAACAAACAAAAACTATTTTTCTTTATTATTTTACTCTATGTTTTATTTTCAACTACGCGAACAGGCAGTTCTATCGTAAACACAGCCCCCTTGCCATTTTCACTACTAAATCCAAGAGAACCACCCATTGATTCTACAATATTTTTTGTAGTTGAAAGAACCTTTTGTCTTTTTTAAGACCTCGATTGATTCTATTAGTTATCTTATTTGTCAATACCTTTTCCTTTTATTAATTTATGTAATGTTTTGCTCAGCTCCTGGATTTTACATGGTTTTGCAACGCAAGCGCTAAAACCATATTTTCTATAGTCTGTCATTATGGGATCATATGAATAACCACTTGATACAATCGCCTTTACTTCGGGGTCTATTTCAAGCAGTTTCTTAATTGCCTCTTTTCCTTCCATACCACCAGGCACTGTTAAATCCATTAAAACAGCATCAAATGACTGCCCTGTTTCTTTCGCCTCTTTGTACAACTTAATCATTTCATTACCTTCACTGGCAAGCTCAACAACATATCCAATGCTCTTGAGTAAATCACCTATTGCGTCTCTGATGAACTGCTCATCATCCATTATTAGAACCTTTCCACTGCCTGCAATTGCAGCTTCTATTTCATCAGCTTTTGTCTGTATTTGTTTTTTAGATGCAGGAAGATAAATACTGAAGATCGTCCCTAATCCCACATCAGATTCTACACTAATGAGTCCATTATGATTTTTGATTATAGAATAGCAGACTGCAAGTCCCATACCGCTTCCTTTATCCTTTGTGGTGAAAAAGGGATCAAATATATTCTGGATAAGATCCTTGGGTATCCCAATTCCTTGATCTTCAACCGTTATCTTTACATAATCTCCTGCTTTCAGGGTAGGAACTTTCTGGTCACCTATAGTGACATTGTTAGCACATATCTTTAGAATCCCTCCTCCCGGCATAGCATGATTCGCATTAATTATCAGATTGTTGAAAATCTGATTTATCTGTCCTTCATCAAACTCCACTTGCCGGAGGTCATCGGGTATAGAATGATGACACGTAACATTTGAACCTCTCAGGCTAAAGCCAATTGATTCTTCTATTACTTCTTTGATAGAAGCCGTTTTCATTGTTGGCGCTCCGCCTTTAGAAAAGGTGAGCAATTGATTTGTTAAATTACCCGCCAGGAGAATCACCTTTTGCGCGTCTATCAATCTTTCATACACTTTATCCTCTTTATTTGTGTCCATTTTTGCAAGTGTAACGCTCCCAAGAATACCCATAAGATAGTTATTGAAATCATGGGCAATGCCGCCAGCAAGGATACCCAATGATTCAAGTTTCTGAATCTTCAGGAGTTCCTTTTCATACTTCTTTCGTTCGGTGAGATCTCTGATGATCGCCATAAAGAAGTGTTTTTCTTTCTCAAGCTTTTGATAAGTTAAAGATATTTCTATTGGTATTTTAATCCCTTCTTTCGTTAATCCTGAAACTTCTACTGTTTTACCTATAATTCTGGATTCACCCGTATTTTTAAACCGTTCGAACCCTTCCTGGTGTTCCTTTTTATGTTTGTCAGGGATAAGAATTCTTACAGGTTTTCCTATGATTTCATCTTTTGAATATCCAAATAGCCTTTCTGCTGATTTATTCCATTCAACAATTATGCCATTTATGTCACACAAGATTGCTTCTTGAGCAGTTTCTACAAGTTTGCGATATTTTTTCTCTGATTCTTCCTGCAACTTACGGGCTTCAACTAATTTCTTCTCACTTTGTAATTCTTCAAAAACCCATTTCACTACCGAAGGTAAAAGGTCAAAGAATTCACCTTCCTTCACTATATAGTCTTTAGCGCCAGCCTTCATCATTTCTACTGCTATATTTTCATCTCCATGCCCCGTCATTATAATGAACGGAATTTCAATCTTTCGCTCTTTAAGAGCTTCGACAATCTGTCTCGCTGACATGTCTGGCAGCTTAAAATCCAGCAGCATAAGTTCGGTAGGATTGTTGACAACCCAGTCGATTGCCTGTGCCCCATTATTGGCAACCCCCACGTTAAAATTCACTTTTTTCAGACTTTTCTCAATCAGATGAGATAAGCCTTCATCATCATCCACAATAAGAATCGAGTAAGATTTGTCTGTTTTGTCTTCCATAAAGATGACAATAAAGTGTTTCTGCAATAATAGAAACTAATTAGCTATATGGCGAACCCGTTTCGTCTTTCGTTTCCCGGTTGCGTATTTCATAGTTAACCTACGCAAGTGTCTGCATTGTAATTCCCGTGAATCTTATATAGATTCCCGATCAAGTGTCGGGAATGACAGGGAAGGATGACACCTTAATTATTTAATTAAGTTTCTCCATTGATCTTGGGTACTCGTACCACTGTAAGGAAGAGTCCCAATTTCCTGATGGCATCAACGAACTTGTCGTAATCAACAGGTTTTGTAATGTAAACACTGCAGCCCACTTTGTGACAGTTTTCAACTTCCCGTGGATCGTCTGTGGTGGTAACCATGATCACAGGTATCTTACATAGTTCTGGATCATCCTTGATTTGACGCAGGACTTCAACTCCATCAACCCTAGGCATACGGATGTCCAGCAGTAAAAGATATGCTTTACCTGATACTCTATGAGGCCCCTTGCCTCTCTGGAATAAGAAGTCCAGGACTTCCTGTCCATTCTTAAAATGCAAGAAACTATTCCGGAAGCCCGCACGCTCTAAATTCTTTACAATAAGTGATGCATGTCCTTGATCATCTTCAGCGATGATTATGATTACTTCTTCTTTCTTTACTATTTCCTCTTTTTTCTCCATTATTCCTTCCATTCAACACTCCTTCTACTACGTTAAAAGATTATGATATTATTTAGTCATAAAAAAGATTCCCGCTTCTGCGGGAATGACAAAGAGCCTATGGCTGTCATTCCCGACACTGATCGGGAATCTATAAACGTTAGTACATTTTCGTTTCTTATCTCTGTCTTCTATCTGTCCAGTTTACCCCGGCAAAGATACAAAAAACTTACTCCCCTTTCCAGGTTTAGATTCGACCCATATCTTTCCGCCGTGCCGGTCAAGTATCCTGCGAACGATAGTTAGACCCAATCCTTCTCCAGTACTATCGTCTGGTTTTAGGCGATGGAATATCTCAAAAATCTTATCCTGATGTTCCGCTGCGATGCCAATCCCATTATCCTTAACACAATATACAAGATGCCTTGTCCCTGAAATTCTGATAATACCCGGCCGATTGGGATTGAGATATTTCAAGGCATTGTCCAAAAGATTGGAAAAGACCTGGTTGATCTGCGTTTCATCTCCACTGCATGAGGGTAATTCATCAACATGGAGCGTTGCACCCACTTCCTTTATCTTGTACTCCAGGGTCCCGACAACATCCGACATAAGCTTGTTCATATCCAGTCGTTTAATGGTAAGGCCTGCTCGCCCCATACGCGAAAGCCGCAAAATACCGGAGAGCAATGAATCTATCTTAGTTGTGCTTGTGAGAATGTATTTAAGCGCTTCGGGAATATCTTCCTCCAGAATGGGATCAAGTCTCTTTTTTACGGCAGAAGAAACGCCGTTGTCTTTCAGAATCGGCCGCACCTTTTCAAAAGATTGCTGTAATTCCTTGCTGAAACCCTGTATATTCACCAGCGGCGACCGCAAGTCGTGTGAGGCCACATAAACAATCTGCTCCATTTCCTTGTTTCTATACCTCAGCTCATCGAGCATGCGTTTACGTTCTGCTTCTACTTTTTTCTTTTCTGTTATGTCCCTGATGATTGCCGTAAATGTGTATCGTTTATTTTTAATTTTCTGGCAGGACAAAGACATTTCTATCGGTATTTCAGTCCCTTCTTTTGTCAGTCCTGAGATTTCTATAGTTTTACCAATAATTACGGGTTTACGTGTCTTCAAAAATCGTTTTAGCCCTTCTTGATGCTGTTTCCTATACTTTTCGGAAATAATGGTTGATACCGGTTGCCCTATGATATCGCTTTTTGAATATCCAAAGACCTTTTCCGCCGATTCATTCCAGACATTAATTATTCCATCTTCATAAATACTTATAATGGCATCCTGTGCCGTTTCTATCAAATTATCCGTATATTCTTTGGCGCCTTTTATTTCACCTATTTTATCTTCGACCTTTTCCTCCAGATTATGTGCATAATCCTGCAACTGCCTCTTTGATTCCTCTAATTGGGTTGTCATATCATTAAAAGAAGTAGCAAGAGAACCTATTTCATCCTTAGAATTTGTTGCTATTTTTAAGGCAAGATCACCTTTTGCTATCCTCCTTGTTCCTTTTACCAGTTTTTGAATAGGTTTTGTTATCCCCGTGGAAATAAAGATTGCAATTGTGATTATAACCATAATGCCTATGCTTCCGATAATGATGGTGACATTTCTTAAATATGCTATTGGAGCAAAGGCTTCAGAGACATCCTTTTCTGCCAGTACAACCCAATCCATCTCTTCAATATACCTGGAAACACCAAGTATAGGGATACCTCTATAATCTGAGTATATACCAATCATGCCGACTCCATTATCAAATGCTGCTCTGACACCTTCTGTATCAACAACCTGGTTAAATATGGCATTTTCTATGAATCTTGATTCCGTAATCATTAATTTATCTCTATTGACAATATACACTTCACCCGTCTCTCCCAATCCTTCCAGTCGCTTCCCTTGCCCGAATTCTTGTGATATTCCACTTCGAGTAATCTTTCTAAGACTATTACCATTGTATCTATTAACAAGTATACCAATAGGATTTTGTTCCTTTTTACTTAAGAGTAATCTTGCCACCTCAAACGTATATTGTTTAAATTCTGGAGAATAATGTAAATCACTTATGCAGGAACCTCTTTTCATTACCTTTGAAAAATATACTTCATCTGAAATATCCTGGCCTATCTGACCAATCTCTGTTGAACTGATTACTTTGCCGTTAAAATCAACTATAAATACTTCAAGAATATCGGGGGGTAGTGGCCGTTTGTTTACAGCAAGATGAGTATTTAATGCTGTGGTATAATATCGAACCCTGTCTTCTCTTTTGTTAATTTCTTCGGTGCAATCCCTGATAAAGCCATCAGAGCTAAAGTCCATTATTCGGGCTTTATTTACGGCTATTAATTGAGAATAATTCCTTTCAGAGTCTTGATGGATTGATATACCAGCTTGATTTTTATCACTCCTTTGCTCAATAGTGATTCGGTTAACGATGATGCCAATAGGTTCTCGTTTAACCTTGCTTAAAAGCGCTGTGGAAAAGTCAATTACGATACTGTTTAGGTAAGTGTCATAGTGTGGGCCGCCGGCAAATGCGCTTAATGGTTCTGCTTCTAAAAAATATTCTTCACCCGATACATCTTCACCTATACGGCTTTCAACCGTAGAAGCAATTACTTTACCATTAAAGTCTAGAATAAATACCTCGAGGATGTTTGGGTGTAGGGACTTTTTGTTTGTAATAAGATGGGTATTTAAGATGGTTGTATAATATTCTCTCCTGCTCTCTTTTTCATTAATTTCTTCTGTGCAGTCTCTTATAAACCCGTCAGAACTAAAATCAACGTTTCGCACTCTCTTTCCTTCCAGATATGCGTGGAGCCTCTCTTGCAATTCATTAGCAGCTATTTTTAATTGATTAAAGATATTTTGATTTACCGTTTTTTGAGTATGGTAATAGGAAAATGCTGCCGTAACGGTTGCAATCAGAATAGAAGGAAGTAAAAACCAAAATAATATTTTTTTCTTTATAGACATGAAAAAACGCCTTGCAAGTATCCTTTTACTACTGAGAGCATAAAGTAGTTTACAGTTTTAGAATTACAAATTAAGGTATTAAGGTATTATGCAATTGAGGAATTTTGGAGATTTCTCAATTCGCAATTCCTGAATCCCTCAATTATTTTGCTACGACTTTTTCGGGTTGAGTAGTTTCAATTATATTCATTTTTTGAGAATTTTATCAAGCTTAAAAATTAATTAAGCGATTTCATGCTGGTTCAATCTTGCAAAGCTGACTAAGCTAAACCAAAGCTGAGCTTAGCTTAGTCAGCTTTGGCTTAGCTCTGCAGATTGAACCAAAACAGATGACTTTATTCTTAAAATTCTCTATCTCAAATATATCAAGAATTAAGTCCGCATGATCTGGATCATCTTCAATGATTAGAATCTTTCTTTCTTTCAAAGACACACTCCTTTTTTTCGTTTGTTTAGCCGCAACCTTTACCCTATTAAATAAGTTTTATTCTCTGTGTTTATAATATTTAGACATCATCTTTGATATACCACTTAATTACTTGTATTGTAAGATATTTAACAGGGTCTAAGAAAAAATTTCCTTTTGTAAAATCCTGTTTAAAGGGTGCTTACAATCACACAAAGGTAGGAAAATATTTCTGGATTTAAACCTTATTGTGGAAATTTTATTTCATAAATGATTGCCGATAAGGTGTAAAATTTTCCGAATGCTCGTTGTATAAACAGGTGAAGGGCATTATAAAGGCAAGGGATTTGTAGTTATTTTAGACAGCATGTCTGTAATTTAAACGATTTTGGAAAGGCCCAACCTGGCCGAGCCAGAACCAAAAAGGGATAAATTTCTTATGTGTTCTGGCTCGGCCAGGTTGTTAAATGAAACCTACGGTTTTCAAACTTTCCCTTAAGTATAAAGAATAGCTAAATATAAAGCTGTTTGCTTTTGACTCAACCGGTCTACGACTCAGAGAGGTTGTTACTTTAAAAAAACTTGTCGATCTAATTTAGATCAGGGGTGGATTAAGGCCCTTAGGGCGAATCCACCTACAAAAGCTGTTATTAAACATTTTTCTTTACCACACTGAAGGTGTGGTAAAACAGTCTCTAAGGTGACAATTTTCTGTCAGAAAAAGCAAGAAATTGGAGAACTAAAGGTTGATTAAAAAAAAAGAAGATGAAAAAAAAAGTAAAAATAATTTATAATCAAACCTTGAAAAAACAGAATAAAGAAAATAAGCTGGCGCATAATCAGCTACGAAGGAGGCTAGTGAAATTACTGAAGATAATCTTAAATATTTACTTAATAAAATATATTTATCTCTTAAAAATAGAAGATATTTTACATACTATGGTTCACCTACGCATATTTTTATTTATGCTTATACTTCAAAAGAAAAATCTGGTTCTGATTGGATAGCAATGTTAGATAAAGTAGGAGACGATTCAGAGCCTAAGATTACAATAAATAAACGTCAATTGTCTTTAAAAAATTTTTAATAAATCGACAAAAAAAGATAATTGCCCCCTTTTTTACGACTCCATAAGACGAGAATATTAGTTCTTTCTCATTGTAATATCCACAAGTATACTCGTTTCTAGGTAATCAAAGTCGATAGGTTTGGTTATGTATTCGTCTGCTCCTAACTTAAGGGCTTCTTTACCGGTCTCCTCTTCTTTTACGGCAGTTACCATTATAATGCCGACATCCTTATCAAACTCTCTTACACGCTTCAAGACCTCTGTGCCTTCCATACCTGGCATCCTTATGTCAAGAAGTATTACATCCGGTTTTTCATTTTTTACCTTTTCTATTGCATCTTCTCCACTAGTAGACGTAATAACATTATACCCCCTTGTTTCCAGAAACCTCTTAATAAGCTCATATGCCTTAACCTCGTCATCTACAACCAGTATCTTGCTCATATACCACCTCCTGGTATAAAGTTTGCAAAGTTATTCTTTAAATGAATATTGTATATTTTTGATTGGTCAATGGTCATTTGTCATTCGTTTGCCAATAGATTTAATATAACTATTTAGCTTCTTGTTATATCTTTCATTGTTCACTCTGCAAACACTATATAATAAATTACCAATAATCAAGATACAAGATACAAATAAATCTCAATCATCAAACTCCTGAGATTGGAATTTGGTGATTATTTGGTTATTGTATCTTGTTTCTTGTTTCTTTTTCTGACTTCTTATTTCCAGTTTCATTTACTATCTCCCTTCTGCTATCAATGACTATTTATGACGTGAGCGTTAGTGAACATATGACTATACATGACGACAAAGTTAAATGACTTAATTCTTCAATACCCAATATTCAATAGTCAACTTGCCCGACAAAGCCTTTGGGGCGGGTTTTCAATCTATTCTGTGAGATAGTTTTTTACAAAATCTTCAGAGCACAATGAAAATAATTATCACATAACTAAGATACCTTATATACTTCCCTTACTTGTAGTGGGTTTCTCTTCTTTATCCCTTCCTTCGACAGGCTCAGGACTGACTCCTTCGGCTTCACTCAGTACAGACTTTTTCTGGATTTTTTCATGGGAAGCAGGTAGATAGATACTGAAGGTTGTGCCAGCTCCTATCTCAGATTTAACAGAGATGTGCCCCTCGTGCTTTTTGATGATGTAATAAGTTGTTGCAAGTCCAAGACCGCTACCTTTCTGTTTAGTAGTAAAATAGGGATCAAAAATCTTTTGCAAATATTCATGAGGTATACCGGTTCCCTGATCTTCAATGGTCACCTTTACATATTTTCCTTCATTTAACAGTAAAGAATCTTCTACTGTAACATTTATATTTTCGGCCCTTACTCTAATAGTTCCACCTTCAGGCATTGCTTGTTTGGCATTGATAATAATGTTGTTGATAACCTGCTTCATCTGTCCTTTATCGGCATCTATTAGCCATGTGTCATCTGGTAGGTAAAACTCGCAATTGACTTTAGAACCGCTCAAGGCAAGTTTGACTGCTCCTCTTATTAATGCTGAGATGGAAACGGTTTTTTTAACCGGTACTCCACCTTTTGAAAATGAGGCCAATTGTTTGGTTAAATCCATTGCCTCCATAGATGCTCTTTCAATATGAGTCAAATATTCAAAAATTTTTTTCTTTTGGATTTGTACAACCCTTTGCTCGCATAATATTACCCAGGATAATTAATAAAAAATTAATGAAATCGTGAGCAATACCTCCGGCAAGAATACTAAGAGATTCAAGTTTTTGTGTTTTTATAATATCTTCTTCCATTTTTTTACGCAGTTTGATTTCTTTTTCCAAATCCAACACCTTCTTCTCGAGTTTCGCTACCAGACGTTTGCTATACCCTGCCAGATAGACTTCATCCTCTTTTATGAGTATTTTCGGAGTTTTAGGTGCTGCACTTCTGCACTCTTTAATAGTAGTTTTCATTATCTTTAGTAACTTATCCAGGTTTAATGGTTTGACGATAAACTTTTCTGCACCTAGACTTAAGGCAAACTCTTCATCCTTTTTACTTATGTAAGTCGCAGTATAGAATATAAAAGGTATCATTCTCAATGTATCGTTACTTTTACACTCCCTGCATAACTGGAAGCCGTCCATCTCTGGCATTAATATATCTGCTATAATCAGATCAACCAAATCTCTTTTCAGCTTCTCAAGGGCTTCAACTCCGTTTCCGGCCGTAATAACATCGTATCCCTTTGCTTCCAGAAACCTCTTAATAAGATCACATGACTTTACCTCATCATCTACGACTAAAATCTTGTTCATATAAAACTCCCCCTACTCGCTGTCACTACGTTGACATAGTCATCTGTCATAAGGTCGCTTCGCTTCCGTCATGTATAATCATTTGTTTTCATCCTGCTGCTTGCCTATAGTTTTGATGTAATTGTTTAGCTTCGAGATTCTTTATTGGAATTTGGTGATTATTTGGTTATTGTATCTTGTATCTTGTTTCTTGCCTCCCGACTGAGATCTGTGAGTTGGCTCAGGGTCGTCCTCAGGCGACATGCTTCTTGCTTCCAGTTTCATTTACTATCTCCCTTCTGCTATCAATGACAATTTATGACGTGAGTGTTAGTGAATATATGACTATACATGACGTTTAAGTTAAATGACTTAATTCTTCAATCAACAATAATCAATAGTCAATTTTCAATCTCTTCTGCGAGATCGTTAAGTCGTATCTATGTCTTAACAGGTAAATCGATGATGAACGTCGCACCTTTCCCTTCTTCACTCTCCACACTCATTGTTCCATCATGATTTTCTATGATTCCATATGAAGTACTCATGCCCAGACCCACACCCTTGCCTTCCCCCTTGGTGGTAAAAAATGGGTCAAATACCCTGTCCAGACTCTCTTTCGCAATACCACATCCTGTATCCATAAATCTTATACTTATAAATGAATTCCCTTCCTTTTGTATTCTCTGTGTACTAATCGTTAACGTACCATCATCCGGCATGGCATCTCTCGCATTCGTTATTAAATTAAGAAATACCTGCCTTAATTCATCACTATTTGCCATAATCTTTGGTAGCCCCTCTTCAAACCTCCTTATAATCTTTACATTTTCTAATTTCATATCAGGCTCGATTATGGATAATACCTTTTCCAACAAACTATTTACTTCAGCCTCTTCAGTTGTGTATTCTCCCTTCCTTGCAAATCTCAACAAACCATCTGAAATCTTTACAATACGCCCAATCTCCTCTTGAATTGATTTCAGGTCTTCTTCTGTCTTTGAACCTTTTTCTGCCTCCATCAATAATAATTGGACATGGGATGAAATAATGTTTACCGGGTTTAAGACCTCATGGAATATACCTGCTGTCAGTCGTCCGAGAGATGCCATTTTATATGACACCCTTAATTTTTCCTCTGACTGTTTACGTTCGGTAATATCCCTGATTATTCCTAAAGCAATCCATTTGCCCTTTATCTTTACAGCTGAAACAGAATGCTCTATTGGAAATTCTGTCCCACCTTTTTTGACGGCCATTAATTCAACTGTTTTTCCTATATAAGGACCCTGGCCTGTATCTTGAAATCTTTTAAATCCATTTAAAAAGTTTTTATGCATTCTCTCGGGGACCACAAATTCATATAAGTTTCTTCCGACGGTTTCTTTACTTGAATATTTAAATACCTTTTCTGCAGCTTCATTCCAGAATGTAATTTTTCCTTCATTGTCAATCATGATAATAGCATTGTTAGCTGAGTTACTTATGGTTCGGAGCTTGTCCTCACTCTCTCGCAGCGCCTTCTCTACACGCTTTCGTTCTGTGATTTCTTTTTCTATATAAAGCATCTTCTGCTCCAGCTTATTAACCAGAAGCTCATTGTAGAGCTTTAATGTCTGCTTGTCGTCCTCCACAATATGCTTACTTGATCCCACCTTGATCTTATTCGCATCTTTACACAGATCTCGTATAATGTTCATAAAATTATCCATTTCTAAGGGTTTTCTAATGAACTTGTCAGCTCCCACTTTTAAGGCAAACGCCTCATCTTCTTCATCTGTGTAGACAGATGTATAAAAAACAAGAGGGATATCCTTCATCTTTTTGTCCGCCTTTACTTTTATACAAAGCTGAAATCCATCCATTTTGGGCATTAGAATGTCAGAAATTATCAGGTCTATGTGTTCAATATAGAGTTTTTCTAAGGCTTCCACACCATTGGTAGCAGGTACGACCTCATAGCCGTTATTTCTTAGCATAGTCTCCAATAGATTAAGGAATTCTTTATTGTCATCTACGATGAGGATTCTCATTTTTGAAGTAGAAAGGAGTCAGGTCTTTCACATAGAAAGGGGTCAGGTCTTTCATTATTACTTTTATCATTTTTTCTCAACTCGCTTAATAGTACGGCTTATAGTAACATAATGAACATCTAAATATTCTGCTATCTCCTTCAAAGTATATCCATAACGAACGTATGCTTCGTAAATGATTTTATCTTTTATTTTTTGTCTTCATATTTACTTTCTAAAAATAATTTCTCAAGTGTTGGTCTTAGCGCATATCGTTGAATCCTTGGCACTTCTTTTAAGCCCTCTTTTCCCTTAAGCAATTTCCTATACTTTTCAAGTGATACATATACCCCAAGGAATATTTGTCCTTTCACGTCTCTCCATGGGAATTCTTCACTTTTTCCTGCTAAGACAAATTTCTTATAGTCAGCTATTGCCTCTGTCTTGTCATCACCAAATTGAGAGAGTATCCAATCTACTGTGAGAAAGGGAGGTATTTTCGTCTTCCCAATAGTTGCTTTATAACTGCTCCATTTCCATGCATTAGGACTTTTTACCAATTTTGCCCTTACTGGATTCAGCACTATATAACGACACAAGAACAAGAGATACCTATCCTTGTCTACAAGTATTGACTTATATCTCCCTTGAAACAAATGTCCTACACTGTTGTGTCTCTTATTAAAAGACTGAGTATATACACCATTTAGTTGCCTCATTCCTCTGGAGATGTTTCCATCAGAAGTTTCAATCATTAGATGGTAATGATTGTTCATAAGACAATAAGCATGACAAAGCCAGTTAAATCTCTCTACTACTGAATTGAGAGTTTCAAGAAACTTTTGTTTGTCACTCCCATCTAGAAATATGAGTTGTTTTGCGTTACCCCGAGAAGTTATATGGTAAACTCCTCCTTCAATTTCTAAACGTAAAGGTCTTGCCATTATGCGTCAAATAGTAACAAATTATCTGTTATATTGCAAGACCTGACCCCAATGTTCCAATAGTAACAAATTATCTGTTATATTGCAAGACCTGACCCCAATGTTCCTTTGCCATCTCTATTCGTTTGGATATCGGTGGATGAGAGTAAAAGAATAACTCCACAAGTCTATTGGGATTTCTGTCTGCCAGATTTTGTTCTGCCAGTTTATCCATTGTGGAGATAAATGCCTCAGGATCGTTAGTCTTTTCAATCGCATATCTATCACATGTTCTTTCCAGTCTTCGGCTAAAGGCATTCTGAATTGGTAAAAGGATAAATCCTAAAACACCCAAAGTCAGGCAAATAATAGGGAATGCTGCAATGTCATGGACATTTTGATATCCCAAAGTCGCTATCACTTTTGACAGTACGCAATGACATAAAGCAAATCCTAAAAAACCCGTGATGGTACCAACAGCCAACATCTTCCATATATGATGGTAAACGTGATGTCCCAACTCGTGGGCAAATACAGACTTTATCTCAGCCAATGAATATGAATCCAGTAGTGTATCACCCATAAGAACTCTTCTGGTACTTCCCAAACCAGCAAGAGCAGCATTGGCTTTCTTTGTATCTTTACTCAAATTAATTTTGTAAACCCCTTGAATGTTTATTCCCGTACCTTCTGCAAGGGAATCAAGACCTTCCTTAACTTCTTTATTATCTATAGGCACACTTTTATAAAATAGAGGAAATATAAGAACAGGGGCCAGTTTTGCCATAATAATTGAGAAGAATATCCAGACAATGGTAACAAATATCCACCATGAGTTTGGAAAGTTTCTAAGAAATATGTACATTATCTCAACTAGAAGAACAAGAAGCACCAGTGATATCAAAAACTTCTTTAATTCATCCTTTACCCAACTCAGAAATTTCTGATTTGACAATTTAAAAATGTGCTCCAGGACAAAACCTCCATAAAAACTTAAGGGAATGGTTATTACGTCAAGAATAATCGTAAAGACTAAAATATACAGAGCTATCAGAAGGTATTGATTGGTCGTTATTAATGAAATAAGATATTTTATAATATTGGAACCAAACAGGCCCATAAACAATAAATATATGAGAGCTACAGTAATGCCCACAATGGCTAATATATATTTTTGTAAAGAGTATTTTTTTGATAACTCCGCTGATTGTTCTTTCATGTTGTTATACATTTTTTAAATTAAGAAACAAAAGGAGTTAAGTGAATTACCTTTACAGTGGGACAGACTTCCAGTCTGTCAATCACAGGCAAGATGCCTGTGCCACCTTAAGCTGGTTCAGGCTTATAGCCTGAACCTAAATGTTTTGGTTCAATCTGCAGAGCTAAGCTCAGCTTTGAAAGATTGAACCAACAAAGGGATTCACGTTTCATTCCTTTGCGACCTTCGCATCTTTGCGGTGAACTATTCCCAATTCTCCATGAATACTTCAACTTCCCTGAGGTCGGGTATTGCAGTTCTACCTCCAATTTCTCGGCATTTAAGCGCCGCTGTAGCAGAGGCAAACCTTATTGATTCCTTTAAATCCCATTTTTGCAATAACCCAAATATAAATGCACCATGAAATACGTCTCCACATCCTGTGGTATCAATAGTCTTAACCTTAAAAGAAGGTTGATAAAAATAACTTTCATTAGAAACGCTTATGCTCCCCTTGTCACCTAGTGTTACTATTACGGCTTTAGAACCTAGTTTTATCAACTCCATTGCTGCCGCTTTTGGGTCATTACCATTATAATATTGCTTAGCGAATTCTTCAGATGCTATAAAGTAATCGGCCATTTTTATAAGTTCTAATGAGCCTTCCTTCATGCTACCTGCATCCACAACAATTGTTACTCCTGCATCCCTGGCACATTTAGCTGCTTCTAAGGAGCCTTCTATCATGAGCTCATCAAGATGGAGCACTCTAGCCTTTTTGATTATTTCTTTATTTATTTCATCAACCCTGAGTGGTGAAACAGTAGCCATGGACCAGAAAATAGTTCTCTTGCCAGTTTCTTTTTCTATTACGATAAAAGCGAATTGAGACCTTTTATTTTTTTCTACAACAATATGATCTATGTTAACAAATTCATTGGTTAAGCTGTCTTGAATAAGACCACCAAAATAGTCATCAGAAATTTTCCCAATAAATGCAGTTGAAGCTCCCAGTCTGGACAACGTAACCATTGCCGTTGCCACAGGCCCCCCACCTTGAACAGTAAAATTATTCACCTCTTCCTTCTCGTTGATATCCGGATATTGTTCTACAATACCAAGATAATCAACACAGCATTGTCCTATTCCAACAACATCATATTTCACGATTTATGTATGTCACTCCCTTTCATGGTTATTTTTAACTGTTTTACCCCTCCCATTAAATTCCCTGTTTACCCTTTTTTCACCCAACTAAAAACTGTCATTCCCATCCTTTCCCTTGTCCTTTCCGTGAAATCTGGAATCTGGATTAAATCCCCTTTAATCCCCCTTTAAAAAAGGAGGAAAGAGGGGAATTCAAGTCCTTTTTGAAGTTAACAAAATAGTCATATTAATTACATTAGTCTTCATATGTTAGATCAAAATCTTTTATCATTTGCAAATCATCATCAGGCGACTTACCCTTTGTAGTAAGGTAATCGCCTATTATAGTGCTGTTAGCTCCTGCGTAAAACATCCAGCTTTGTAAATCCCGCAGGTTCTCTTCTCTACCACCCGCAATCTTTAATTCTTTATCAGGAAATATGTAACGGAAAACGGCTATGATTTTTAAAATATCCATCGGACTTAATGCCTTTTCTAAAGAGAATGGCGTACCTTTTATAGGGCTAAGGAAGTTCAGGGGTATCGCGTCTACATCAAGCGTCTTCAGCCTAAAAGCTAAATCCAATCTATCCTCTACGCTCTCACCAACACCAAAGATCCCCCCACTACAAACCTTCAAACCTGCTTTCTTTGCAATTTCAATTGTCTTTACTCTTTCCTTATATAAATGTGTTGTACAAATATTTGGATAGTATCTCTCTGAAGTTTCAAGATTGTGGTTAATCATCTCTACACCGCTTGAAACAAGCTTCTTTGCCATTTCACTCGTAATTGTACCTATTGATGTGTGAATGGAAATGCCTTCTTCCTTAGATAATTCATATACGTAATCACAGATCTTATCGAAATCAACACTTCCGCCCAAACTATAACCACTCGTTACAACACCGACACAATTTGATTTATATTCTTTTCCTCTTTCTACTGCCCCTGAGATTTTTTCTTTTTCAACTAATGGGAATCTTGATATCTCTGTTTGATAACGACTGGATTGAGAGCAAAATCTGCAATCTTCGGAGCAGCGTCCTTGCTTGGCACTTTTGATAGAACATAAACTGATAACGTTTTTAAATGAATTGTAGCGTATGTGATTTGCCCAATAAAGCAGGTCATAAATTTCATTCCCATTTATCCCCATTAAATAATGAGCTTCTTTATAGGATATTCCTTTTCCCTGTAATACTCTATTTGCTATCTTTTCTATCTTTGTGTTCATAGAATAAAGGTGGATTCACTATCGCTTAATCCACCGAAAAGTCTTTGTATTCATGTTTGTATTCAGTATGATTTGCCACAAAAAAGAGGTTTGAGTAAAAGGCTCTATAGTTTCACAATTAATGTTGGCTATTAGCCCGATCCAGGCATTAATAGATTCCCAATCGAGAGTGTCGGGAATGACAATATTACTTTAGCCCCTTTGTCATTCCCACGATTATTTGTGCCAAATGGCGACCAGCTATTTGGCGCTAAGAAAGTGGGAATCTATTCTTTTATCCATTATTATGGCTTTATCTGCTACGAAATTATTTTACGTAATTCTTTATATTCTTTACTAATTATGTCCCATACCATTTCCGGGCGATCTGAACTGATATATGTCATGCAAGCCCCCCCTTCAAAGCACCATGTAGCAATGTTCCTGACACCTGAATCAAAAGCCACCTTAATGGCTGTAGAAACTTCTTCTTCTTTTCCTTCAGGAACTTTGAACCCCTGTATCCAGATTTGAGGTTCTTTTTGATACTTTTCGCATAGCTGTACCACCTCTCTGGAAGTTTTTCCCACATAATCCTCAACATGTTCATTATAAGAAAACCAGTATGGATCACTCCCAAATACATCTATATTTTTCATCTTTACTACTTTTTCCCACTGATATATTCCATATTTAGGCTTACTAACTGGAAAGACGCATACCGCGTTCTTTAACCCTTTTTTTGATGAAATATTCGATAGATATTCCAAAAAATTCAAGATAGTACTTTGCCTAAATTCTATTACATCTTCCGTAAGGTCTAACGGCATTTCATATCCATAGCAATTTTTAAAGATGTCTTTGCAAGTAGGACATGTACATGCCCATATTATCCTTGTCTTGCCAAATAAATCAGTAAATTCTCCATAAAAAAGATGAGGCTCATCCCAAAAGATACCTTCTGCCCCTGTATATGCGGCAAGCTCTAGCCAGTGTAACATCTTATCCTTAAAAATCTTTGCATTTAAGCATGCTTTATTTACTTTAATTTCACCTTCAGCAAAGCTCAATCTCTGCCTGGATTCCGGGAATAGTTTTACAATTGTAGAAAATGATTCACCGCCAAATACTCTACCAACTCCCCATGGATCAAGAAAAACCTCTAATCCAACCTCCCTGCTTACCTTAACAATATCGACCATTGTTTGAGAATGATAAGTGATATCATGTTCACTCATTGTATGAATAACGAGATTACATCCATCATATAACATCTTCTCCATGTCTTCCCTAACATGCTTTAATATTCTATTACCGAAATAACTAGCGCCGAGTCTCATTTAATACTCTCAATTCTTTCTGTTCAGTTTTTGTCCTATAGAGGCTCTTTCAGTTATAAATTCATCCCAATGTGTATCAATAGAAAAGTTGTTTTCTTTATAGCCTTCTGTATCCATACCTGCAAAATATAATGAAATACCACCAATACCCAAATTGTATTTTCCTTTTAATTCTTGATGTCTTTCCTTTGTAATCACTTTGGATAAAAGCTCTGATAAGTGTTGTGTCGAATCGGATAATTTCTTGTTTTTAGTCATCCCGACCTTTACGTTTTCCACAAAATCACTCAAATCATAAAGAACACTATAAGGCACGTATCTACCAGCAATATGTGCGCTAATAAGAAATCTATTTGTTACTCTTTCCACAAACGCCATCTTTCTTGGATTTTCTTTCTGTGCTTGCAACAACAATAAAGAAAGATTGTCAATCTCCCTTACTAATTCTTCGACAAATTTAAGATCTACAACTGAGAGCGTTAAGACATTACTCATTTTTGAAGGGTTTCCTTTGATCGAATCTATATATGAATCAACTATTTTTGATGCCAATTGAGAACCATCCATTTCTGGATTAGCAATAATTATTTCTAGCAATTTGTCGTACGGCCAGCCATCTAATGCCTCTTCATTTTGAGATGAAATAAGATAATTAGCATAATCTTTTACTTGATACATAATCTCTAACATCCCCATATAACATGCATCCAATCCTAAAATATCTATCCTTTCTTTCCCATTAACAGCATTAATACTTTGAGTAATATTTTCTAAGGCATATTCAAATTCTTCTAATGATAAAACATCAACATTTTTCTGGCCATCATTCATGTCATGCATAAGGCCAGTCCATCCCTCTCCATAACCCCCAAGAATTAAAAAATATTTTTTTGCAGGATATTTCCTCACTGCCCATGTTGCAAAATTGATGAGGGTTTGAGGATCTCCGGTATTAAGTTCACTTTTTAACCAAGAATAATTAACAATTCTTGTTGGTATTCGAATGACGTCATCCTTGTTAACCTCAAACATTTTGGTTTCATTATCTGTAGTATCCAGGAAAGCAATCACGTTTACTCTGTTACTTGAACCTATCTTAATTAGCTCCTTCATGTTTTCTTTCATAAACCAATCCAGAAAATTGTCCCCGGCAAGATAACATATCACAGTCCATTCTTTATCATCATCCCTCTCATTGCTTTTTGCAACTACATTGATAGTATTAATGAAGAAACATAATACAATAAATAATATAAGATTCTTTCTCTTGGTCAGCATTTTTAATCCTCAATATAGTTAATCAATATGAATCTTAACACTAAAATAATTATAAATTTTAATAGTACTTTCGTAAAATAATTCTGTCAAGAGAATCTATATTTATGATTTACACTTTAATACAAAAATTTACTTGAATTAAATAACTACATTTGATATAAGAAGTGTGAAAAGGGTTCTGCAGTGCTCGTGTTAGAAGCAAAAATTTATTGAAAACTACAACGTCCAATAGGGAACTTTCTTTTGCTGGCCTGTATCTTTACATAAAGTGAGGATTGGTTGTCAAAGAGTGCCCACCTTGAAAAAGGGTTGACGATAATATTCTTCTCACGGCATTAAGCGGAACCTTTTTTTTATCAACTCTTTCTTTCAATCCAACACAGTCTCTAATTCGCTATTTCCTTGCAAAAAAAACAAAGAAATAGCGAATTAGAGACTAACTATATATTTTCAAACCATAATGTTCTGAAATGGATTTATTCAACAAGGTTAATTCCACAAAATCAAAAATCTCACAAAATCTACCTCTCGCTATTAGAATGCGTCCAAAAACTGTTGAGGAATTTGTAGGACAAAAGCATTTCTTTGGTGAGAGCAAACAATTAAGACGTATGTTAAAATCTGACAGACTCACATCAGTTTTATTTTATGGGCCTCCAGGAACAGGTAAAACTGCTTTAGCACACGTAATTGCCAATACAACTCAAGCCCATTTCGAAGAAATAAATGCTGCTATGTCAAATGTTGATCAAATTAGGAAGATTTTAAATGATGCAAAAACAAGATTGAGATTTTCTCAAAAAAGAACGGTCTTGTTTATTGATGAACTCCATCGCTTCAACAAAGCGCAACAGGATGTATTGCTCCCCGACGTAGAAAAAGGCACAATAATTCTAATAGGAGCAACAACACACAATCCATTTTTTACTATCAATTCCCCACTTATCTCTAGGTCACAGATATTCCAATTTGAGCCATTAACAATAGATGAAATGAAAATTATCATAAAAAGGGCTTTACAGGATAAAGAAAATGGTTTAGGTAACTATAATATTGAAATAACTGAAGATGCTATTGAGCATCTCGCAAAAATGTCAGATGGAGATGCGCGCCGTGTCTTAAATGCCCTGGAGGTGGGTGTATTATCGTCAAAAGCAACAAAAGACCTGCCAGATAGGTGCCAGCCAGACCTGTCCAAACGGCGTAGCCGGGCAGGCAAAGTCGTTCTGGCGGATAGTCAGGCTGATAAAAAAATTGTTTATGATATTTCTGTAGCTGAAGAATCTATCCAGAAAAAAGCAATTATTTATGATAAAGACGAAGATGCTCATTATGATGCTGCTTCTGCATTCATTAAAAGTATGCGTGGTTCAGACCCTGATGCCTCATTATACTGGATGGCCAAGATGCTAGAAGCAGGTGAAGATCCTCGGTTTATAGCACGTAGGATAGTGATTTGTGCAGCCGAAGACGTTGGAAATGCAGACCCACAAGCATTGATATTAGCTAGCTCTGCACTTGAGGTATCAGAATTTGTAGGAATGCCAGAGGCAAAGATACCTTTATCGCAAGCAGTTACATATATTGCTTGTGCTCCAAAAAGCAATGCTTGTTATATGGCCATTGAAAAGGCCCTTGAGGACGTAAGGAAGGAAAGGACGTCATCTGTACCGAAACATATTCGTGATTCAAGTTATAAAGGGGCAGAAAAACTGGGCCATGGTGAGGGGTATAAATATCCCCACAAGTACAAAGATCACTGGGTAAAACAAGAATATACACCTTCAACTCGAGTTTATTATAAACCTACGCAATCAGGATTCGAGAATACAATAAGAGAAAGGTTAAAAAAACTAAGAAAAACGTCCTCAAAATAATTCAAAAGATTAATTATAAAAAAGTGCTTGACAAATTCAATTAATGCAATTAATATAATTTAATACGTAAATTACCTCTTTAATTCATCAAATATAATTATTCATCATTCCCTAGCATAACATTTTGCAAAATAGTTAATTTCTTCGATTCCAAAAGAAATTAATCTACTTAATATTGTATTCAATAGCAAAGTGAACCTTGGGAAATAGGAAGCTCAGTACTATTTTGTATATTAAAACAAAATGGCTATATAAACAATAAGCAAAACCACCTGTAAACCTTTTCTAGAAGTAACCTCCTGATAATTGCTTATCTTCAAAAACATGATTTATTTAATCTAGATAGACTATTCAAATCTCTTTTACCTATAAGTGTCAAAGAAGTTTTTTATTATTGATGGACATTCTCAATTATACCAAGCTTACTATGCAATCACTGGATTAACTACACCGTCTGGTCAACCGATAAATGCAGTGTATGGTTTTACAAGGATGTTACGTAAAATCATAAAAGAGGAAGAACCCTGTTACATGGCAATAGCTTTTGATGCCAAAGGACCTACTTTTAGACACTTAGAATATAAAGAATATAAAAGTCAAAGAAAACCTACACCGGATGAACTGCTCTCGCAAATACCCCTTATGTTTGACGTAATAAATGCTTACAATATACCATTATATACTCGTGAAGGCTACGAAGCCGATGACATAATAGGAACCATTTCCAGAAAAGTGTCATCAGAGAAGATCGAATGTATAATTATAACGACAGACAAAGACATGGAGCAACTAGTTAACAAATATATAAAGATTTTTAATCCTAGAAAGAAAGAGATAAAGGATATAGAGAAGATACGCGAAGAGAAGGGAATAGAGCCAGAAAAACTTATCGACGTACTTGCTCTTGGGGGAGATTCCAGCGACAACATCCCTGGTATCCCTGGTATTGGTTATAAGACTGCCTTGAACCTCATAAGGGAATGGAAGTCATTAGAAAATGTTTTATCAAACATTGACAAAATAAATGGCAAAAAAAAACAGGAGAATTTATCAAAGTACGCAGAATTGGCTAGACTTTCAAAGCGTTTAGTAACCATAAATACTGAGGTACCTCTGGACTTTGATTTTGAGACCTGCCGCTTGAATAATTTTAATAATACAAGGCTTACAGAATTATTCACCAAATATGGCTTTAAGTCATTCCTTGCTGAAATAAATTAGTTCACTTCATTAACTAATTTATGGCATTTTGCTTCGCAAAATGAAATCTATGCAGGAAAAATGACTAAGAGTTGATTTGAATAGTTGAATGAAGCAAAGGATTAAGGTAATTGGTATTACGGGTGGCATAGCAAGTGGAAAAAGTACAGTAGCAGAGATGCTAAGATCATTGGGGGCAGTTGTTATTAATGCTGATAAAATTTGTCATCATCTCATTGATACTAAGGAAATAAAAGAAAAAACCACTAAAAGATGGGGAAATCACATACAAAACAAAAAAGGTAAAATAGACAGAGATATACTTGGAAAAATTGTATTTTCAGATAAAAGAGAACTATTAGCATTAAATAAAATTATTCACCCAAAAGCATTAAAACAAATAAGAAGTCAAATCTCCAAACTTAAACACCAAGATACAACAAAGGCAATTGTTTTGGATGCGGCTTTGCTAGTGGAATCAAAATTAACAGACATTTGTGACACAACGCTATTCGTTGATACTAAAAAGTACATTTGCAATAAAAGAGTCCAGAAAAGGCCCAGATGGTCTTTACGTGAAATAACTAAAAGAGAAAAATTTCAAAGCTCGTTACGAGAGAAGAGGAAAATTGCAGGCATAGTTATCAACAATAATTTATCGAAAACAAAAACATTTAATCAAGTTAAGGGTTTTTGGAATCAATTTGTAATTAATAATTAATACGGAGGATAATATGGTTTCGACTAAGTCCAGTAAAATCGCTAGTACAATTGATAAGGATACTAACGAAAAGTATGAAGAAATCAAAAAAGGTGATATGCATATAACTGCATTGCAGAAAATGACAATAAAAGGGCTTCAAGAAACGGCCAGGAAGGAGGGTATAAAAGAATATTCAGGTCTAAAAAAGCAAGAATTGATATTTAAAATACTTAAAGAACGCGTAAACCAAAACGGCTTAATGTTTGGCGAAGGTGTGGTAGAGGTATTACCTGAAGGTTTTGGTTTTTTACGCTCGCCAGACTATAATTATTTACCATGTCCTGATGATATATATATATCACCGTCACAAATAAGACGTTTTGGTATAAGAACTGGCGCCATAATCTCTGGACAAATACGACCTCCTAAAGAAAACGAAAGATATTTTGCACTACTCAGGGTAGAAGCCATAAACTTTGAAAATCCAGACCTCATGAGTGAAAAGATTGTCTTTGATGATCTAACACCACTACATCCTTCAGAACGTCTTTTATTAGAAACAAAAAAGAAGGATACTGAGATGAGATTAATGGACATAATTACTCCAATAGGAAAAGGACAGCGCGGTTTGATCGTATCACCCCCTCGTGCCGGGAAAACGGTTCTTCTCCAAGAAATAGCAAACAGCATTACAAAAAATCATCCCGAGGTTTATTTGATAATACTTTTAATAGACGAACGCCCGGAAGAGGTGACGGATATGGATCGGTCCGTTCAAGCTGAAGTAATTGGTTCAACATTTGATGAACCCGCCAGCCGTCACGTTCAGGTAGCTGAAATGGTGATTGAAAAGGCTAGACGTATGGTAGAATACAAAAAAGATGTTGTAATATTACTTGACTCCATCACACGTCTTGCAAGAGCATATAATACAGAAATACCACACAGTGGGAAGATACTGTCAGGTGGTGTTGATGCTAATGCACTTCAAAAACCCAAACGCTTCTTCGGGGCTGCTAGAAATATAGAGGAAGGTGGAAGCTTAACAATAGTTGCCACAGCCCTTATAGATACTGGTAGCAGAATGGACGAGGTTATCTTTGAAGAGTTTAAGGGTACTGGTAATATGGAATTACATTTAGACAGGAGATTAGCAGATAGAAGACTATTTCCAGCAATAGACATAAACAGGTCTGGAACAAGAAAAGAAGAATTGATACTTGATCCTGAAGAACTAAAAAGGATTTGGGTATTAAGAAGGGTTTTGAATGAAATGAATCCTACGGAAGTATTGGAATTACTAATCGGCAAATTATCAAAAACTCAGTCAAATGCCGAATTCTTAATGAGTATGAATCTAAAAGGATAATTCTCTACAACATCTCATAAATCTCTTCTTAATCCAATTCAGCTTATTTTTTGCTTTTTGTCTCTCTTTTGCTTCATATGGCTATTGTTCTGGCTTCTCTCTTGCCATAGCTTATCAAATATACCATAAGAATTGAAATATCAGCAGGTGAAACGCCAGAAATACGTGAAGCTTGACCCAAAGAAACAGGACGAAATCTGTCTAGCTTTTGTCGAGCTTCATTTCTTAACCCTGGTATACCGTCATAGCAAAACTGAGAAGGAAGTAAAAAGCCCTCCATCTTCTTAAACTTTTCGATTTGCTGTTTTTGCCTATCGATATAGCCTTTATATTTTATTTCAATTTCCACTTGCTCTTGAATAGGAATAGAAATATTTTTCTTCCTCAAATCGCTATCCAATTCCAATAAATCGCCAAAATTCATATTAGGACGGCGGAGAAGTTTTGCCAATGAATCGGCTCCGTTTTTCTTATGCTCAAGATACTCAATGGTTTCTGAAACAACTTTCTCTTTTTCCAACAACTTACTCCATTGATTCTTATTAATCAAACCAAACTGATAACCGTATTTCATAAGTCTCCTATCGGCATTATCATGTCTTAGGATAAGCCTATACTCAGCTCTTGACGTAAACATCCTATATGGCTCCCTAGTTCCTTTCGTAACTAAATCATCAATCAATACTCCAATATATGCTTCAGAGCGGCCCAGGATAAAGGGTTTACGGCCCTGAATTTTTAGTACAGCATTTATTCCAGCCATAATTCCCTGAGCGGCAGCCTCTTCATAACCAGAAGTACCATTTATTTGCCCTGCTAAAAAAATGTTTTCAACATTCTTTGCCTCAAGCGAAGGTTTAATTTGAGTTGGTGGTACATAATCGTATTCTATTGCATACCCATAGCGTGTTATATCAGCTCTTTCTAATCCTTTTATCGAACGAATCATTGCTTCTTGAACATCATATGGAACACTAGTGGATATCCCATTACAATACACCTCTGATGTATTCAGCCCTTCTGGTTCTAGAAATACCTGATGTTGATTCTTGTCTGGAAATCTTACAATTTTATCTTCAATGGAAGGGCAATATCGCGGTCCAACTGCCTTGATCTGTCCTGTATATAGTGGTGAACGTTCTAAGTTTGATCTAATTATCTCATGGGTTGAACTGTTTGTGTACGTTATATAACATTTGATCTGCGGCCTTTGTATTTTTTTAGTGGAAAAAGAAAATGCAGTAGGTTGCTCATCACCCTCTTGTGCCTGCAACACATCGTAATTAATTTTATTACCATTGAGACGCGGTGGTGTTCCTGTTTTAAGCCTATTTACTTCAAAACCCAAATTTTGCAAACTATCTGACAATCTATCAGCCGATGGTTCGCTGGACCTTCCACCTTTCGTCTTAGAATTCCCGATATGAATTAATCCATTTAGAAAAGTACCTGTTGTAATTATTACAGCCTTAGCACTATATCTTGTCCCACTCTTTCCAATTAAACTCAAAATTCCTTTATCTTGAATAACAATTTCTTCAACAATATCCTGACGTAATGAGAGATTATCCTGTTCTTCCAATCTCTTTTTCGCCGTAAACTGATACAACTTTTTATCTGCTTGTGCACGTGGAGATCTAACTGCATATCCTTTACTTACATTAAGAAGTCTGAACTGAATGCCTGTTGCATCAATTACTTTTCCCATTTCACCTCCAATGGCATCCACTTCACGTACTAATTGGCCTTTGGCAAGTCCACCGATTGCAGGGTTACACGACATTTGGGCGATAGTATCAAGACTAATCGAAAGTAATACCGTCTTCATACCCATCCTGGCAGACGCTAACGCCGCCTCACATCCGGCATGACCTCCACCTACAACAGCAATATCATAACTAATATGCATCATTTCGCCTTCTGAACTATGCGTTTCTCTCTAATTACGGTAACTATTACTTCTCCCGGATATTCAAGCTCTTCTTCTATTTCTTTTGCAATATCATAGCAAATTTTAGAAGCTGACTTATCATTAACTTTATCTGGATGAACGACTACCCTTATTTCTCTACCCGCCTGAATTGCGTAAGCACTCTCAACACCACCAAAAGACATTGCTACACTTTCTAGTCTTTCTAGTCGTTTAATATATTTTTCAAGAGTCTCTCGTCTCGCTCCAGGCCTGCTAGCGGAGATTGCATCTGCCGCGTTTATCAATACAGCATATACCGTCTCGGATGGCACCTCTTCGTGATGTGCAGCAATTGCATTTATAATCTCAGGCTTTTCTTCAAATCTTTTAGCAATGTCTGCTCCAACAAGAGCATGAGTACCTTCAACATCAGAATTAACAGCTTTTCCAATGTCATGCAGAAGGCCGCATCTCTTAGCTATTTGTGTATCCAGCTTCAATTCACCGGCTAAAATACCTGCAAGATTAGATACCTCTATAGAATGTTGTAATTGGTTCTGGCCATAACTTGTACGATATCTCAAGCGTCCTATTAGCTTAACAACCTCTGGATGCAAATCGTGTATTCCCAATTCAAAGCTTGTTTGTTTCCCCGTCTCCTGAATAATCTGTTCAATATCCTTTTCTGTTTCCTGGACTATATCTTCTATACGCGCAGGATGGATTCTACCATCCAGAATTAATTTTTTCATTGCCATCCTCGCAATTTCCCTTCGTACACTGTCAAAACCAGAAAGCACAATGATACCAGGGGTATCATCAACAATTACATCTATTCCCGTAGCCTTTTCAAAAGCACGAATGTTTCGTCCTTCTCTACCAATAATTCGTCCTTTCATTTCATCATTAGGCAATTCTATTGAACTTACAACGTTCTCAATCGTGTCATTTGCCGTACACCGTTGTACTGCCGTGCAGATTATAGAAATAGCAGTTTTTTCAGCAGTTTCTTTGACCTTTTGAATGTGCCTTTCAACCACGCTAGCACATTCTTTCTCAAGTTCCTTCTCCAGGCGACTCATTAAAAGTTTCTCGGCACTTTCTACGGAAAGACCTGATATTCTAAAAAGGGTATTTTTTTCTTCCTGAATCAAATTTTCAAGTTCTGTATTTTTCTTCCCAATTTCTTTTTCTTTGTTTGACAAATTAGAAGCCATATTTTCAATATATTTCTCCTTTTTTGTTCAGTATGTCCATCTTTCTCTCTAAATTATCTTCCCTTTTGCTCAAACGTCGTTCAAGATGGCGTAATTCTTGCCTCAATTCTTGTGTTTCTCTTTCAAAGCTCTCTTTTCTCTTGTACATCTCTTCTTTGGCTGTGATATTAGCACTTTTTTACTATTCTTTCTGCCTCTAATTTTGCATCCTTAATTAAGTTCCTGGAAGTTCTCTCCCTACTAACTTGCCGTAATCTAAAAAACAGATAACATATTAAAAAAACCAAAAATTATGCAAACTGGTAGTATTGGAAAAAATATTATTGGATTTGATAGAATATTATTAATAAGTCATCACCACCTTCTTAAATAGTAAAACGTCAACAAAACTATTTGGAAATTAATCGATGATTATAAAAGATTGCAGAAAAAAGAATTGAGGTATGGAAGTATTCTAGTGGTAAGAACTTAAAGTAGACTTCGTCTTCTCAAATGAATAAATTCCTGAACTTCTTGGGAATATACTTTAACCGGGAATGATCTTAAATTTTCTTGAAAAAAGGTTCTATATATGCAAAAAGAAATGAAATCTCTATGTAAGTTAAATAATTAACTTACCCAAAACATCACATAAATTCTTTTTGATTTATAGAAACGTATACAGTACAAAAAATTTATCAAAAGAACTTTCTAACAAAAAAAAGAGTTCCTAATTTTAAGGAATTTCTTATAAAATGAAAAAGACAAAAATTAATCATTTAAAAACCATTCCCTGTTTTACTATGAAATTTCCAACCCCATTTTTTGTGTTTTATAAGTCTAATCTATATTTACACTTAGACTAGCGCCGCAATCCCATGTTATATAAGAGAAAAATAGAAATTTTTGCATTAATAATAATTGTACATAGTAACAACACTAGATATTTTAAATTTTGATTTTATATAACAAATAATCTGAAGTCAAGCAATATTTAAATACATATTACGGTAAATACTTAAAATATTCAATTTTAAACCACAAACTATTGACAACAAATCAGTCCTATGTATAATTATTTTATCATTTTCTTTAGAGAAATTAGCAATATTTATTTCAATTTTTGAATCTGAATAACAACTATTTAATTACTTAAGGCAAAGTAAAATGCAAGAAGATCTAGAACTACCAGATCTTGGAGTAGAAGTGTATGATGAAATTACTGTTTCTTTTTGGCACGTTGAAGAAGACGAAGAATTTGAAGAAGGGGAAGATATTATGGAAGTTTCAACAAACAAAGCAACTTTTAACATTCCAGCACCATACTCAGGAAGATTAATTAAAATACTAGCTCAAGAAGGTGATGTTGTAAAAGTAGGTGATATTATCGCAATTACTGAAACAGAAGGCTACTAACAAAGATATATAAAAACATAATGTCATTTGCGGATTTTCTGTCTCAGGGCCACATCATTAAACATTTTAGAAAAGCTATAAACAACGACCACCTTTCTCATGCATATATCTTCACAGGGCAAAATGGGATAGGAAAATCCCTTTTTGCAAAGGAATTCTCAAAAGCTCTATTTTGTAATAAAAGCAAAGGCGACTCCTGTAATATATGCAAAAACTGCATTCGCATAGATAATAACACACATCCAGATATTCATTGGATAGTTTTAGAGAAAAAATCTAAATTTATAAAAATTGATAACATAAGAAATTTACAACATTTTGTAAAACTAAGTCCCGTTGAATCGGAATATAAAGTATTCATCATCAAAGAAGCAGACAGGATGAACGAGGAAGCATCAAATTGCTTGCTCAAAACACTTGAAGAACCCACACCAAACACCTTTATTATCCTCACCGCCGACTCGCTCATGCCGATTAGAGAAACAATCAGGTCAAGGTGTCAAATAGTCAGGTTTACTCCAATCCCTAACCACATTATAAAAGACCAGCTTGTAAAAATTTTTAATGCCGATACAAGAGAAATCGAATGGGTATCAAGATTTTGCAACGGAAGCTTAGGTGATGCAATTGAACTCTTGAGAGAAAAATTTTACGAAAAAAACAACGATATAGTCAATCGCATATCAGGTCTAAACATGGGCAATTTTAATTTTGCTGAAGAATTTATTGATTCTTATCTTGGTTCAAGCGATTCTTTAGAAGAAAAAAGGCAAACTCTTAAGCGTATTTTAAACTGTATATTACAATTTTACCGTGATCTCCTAATGGTTAAAATTAGGAATGTACACAGTGCTCGTAAAAAGAAACTACCTCTTTTCAATGCAGAGCGTGAGGAGGCCTTACAAGGTCTTGTCAATTATTTGACCCAAGAGCAAATAATCACTATAGTTGATGAAATTTTACTAACCATTAAACATCTTGATTATAACTTAAATATTAATTTGTTGGTCGAAAATATATTTGCAAGAATTGCTGTATTGAATTCTGCGGAGAGATAATAGCATTACCATATTAAGCATTATCTTTTTCATCAAAAAAATACGAAACTTAAAAGGCAATTTTAAAGCTAAAAAAGATATGCAGCCAAGAGGAGATTTGACCTGTATATCTTTGTATGCCTTCTTGTATGTCTTCTGTATGTCTTCTGTATGTCTTCTGTATGTCTTGACCTGTATGTCTGTATGTTGCCATCACCACACTTTTACACTCAAACTCCGTGCCGAACAGTATTGGGTTTGGCCCATTATTCCTTATTTTAACTTTAATGGTATTCCTATATTTTGTATTATCTCTTTTATGGAAACAAGGTCGTTGGAATAACGATTTTATATGCCAGCACAAGATAATTTGAATATAAATTAAATTCCAAAACTATCAATTTTGTAACTCTGCTGTCTCAATAACTTCAGCACACCTATTACATAAGGTTGGGTATTTTTCTATCTTGCCGACTTCTTCGCGGTAGTTCCAACATCTCTCACATTTGTTATTCTCTGAAACTTTTACCCTGATAAACAATTTATTAAAAATTTCTCCTTCATTTGCTGAGTCTGGAGGCTCTTCACATATAGTTACGTCTGAAACGATAAATATCATTGGGAAATCACGCTCGTATTCTCTTAGGAAATTAAGCAAATCAACATCATCAGTATAAAGGTCAACTGCAGCCTCAAGGGAATTGCCAACGTGCTTTGCTGCCCTCATTTTTTCTAATTCTCTTGCTACGTCAGTTCTAATTTTAATAATTTTGTCCCACTTATCATCAAGCTCTTCATCTATGTATTGTTCGTTAGGGGTTGGCCAATCAGCTAGATGTACACAGGCAGCATTGTCATCCTCATGCGTCATTTCCATCCACACCTCTTCAGAAGTATAAACCAGAACAGGGGCAAGGAGCCTTACCAGCACTGAATTTATTCGGTGAAGAACAGTTTGTGCTGCACGCCTTTCAAGTGATTTTTTTGAAAATGTATAAAGCCTGTCCTTTAAGATATCAAAATAGAAGGAGCTCATCTCAACTGCACAGAAATTATGAATGTTATGGTAAACGCGGTGGAATTGGAATGATTCATAAGCAGATGTTACTGAGGCTCTAAGTTTTTCTGTTTTGTGTAACGCCCATCGATCAATCTCCCACAGTTGTGTATATTCCACAGAGTCCTTTTTTGAATCAAAATCGTGTAAATTACCAAGAAGGTATCTAAAGGTATTTCTAATACGTCTATAAGAATCCGACATTCTTAAGATGATCGAACGTGAAACATTCATCTCATTCCTGTATTCCATAGAAGATGTCCATAGCCTTAAGATATCTCCTCCCAATTCTTTCAAGGCATCACCAACCGATATAAAGTTACCAAGTGACTTAGACATCTTCTCACCTTTTTCGTCTACCACAAAGCCATGAGTCAATACTGTTTTAAAGGGAGCACAACCCCATGCTGCAACAGAAGGTAGTAGTGATAGCTGAAACCATCCTCTATGTTGGTCACTTCCTTCAAGATATATATCTGCCGGAAAAGATAATTCTTCCCGTTTATTCAGTACCGCATGATGACTGGAACCTGATTCAAACCATACGTCAAATATATCATTCTCCTTTTCAAAATCAGTAGAATTACAGTTCGGACATTTTGTACCATTTGGTAGAAACTCCTTTGTGTCTTTATAAAACCAACTGTCTGCACCATATTTTGAAAACATATCTCGCACATGATAAATAACCTTCACGTCTAATATTGATTCTTTACAATTGGTGCAATAAAAAGCAGGGATAGGCACTCCCCATGAACGCTGTCTTGAAATACACCAATCCGGACGCTCTTTTAACATATTAGATAAGCGCACTTCTCCCCATGATGGAATCCAATTTGTTTTTTCAATCTCTTTTAATACATTTTCTCTAAGATTAAGATGTTCTATATTTACAAACCATTGTTCCGTTGCACGAAAAATCACAGGTTCCTTACAACGCCAACAATGCGGATACGAATGGCTTAGTTGATCAATGTGTATTAAAAGCCCTAATTCATCTAGTTTTTCTGATATTGACTTATTACCTTCAGTTATGCTCTGTTTAGCAAAATCCCCTGCTTCTTCTGTAAAAATACCAGATTCATCAACTGGACTAATAACAGGCAGATCATATTTTAGTCCTGTTAAGTAATCTTCCAGACCATGGCCTGGAGCCGTATGCACACATCCTGTTCCGTCTGAAAGTGTGACGTAATCCGCCAAAACTACTGTCCCTTCTCTATCCATAATTATGTGTTTATATTTTATCCCTTCTAAGGAACCACCAGTTGATGTACCAAGGCGTTCGAATGCGTCTACTTTTAACACATTCATAATAGAATCTACTAAATTATCTGCTAATATGGTAACTTCATTTTTTTGCGTTTTAGGATTTTTGTATCGTACGGCTGTGTATTTAAAGTCTGGATGCAAAGCGATTGCAAGATTAGCAGGTAATGTCCATGGAGTTGTTGTCCAGATTAAGATATAAACATCTTCATCTTCAATACCATCAAAAATATCTTTAGGCTTATCAATCAGTTTAAAGTTAACATAAATTGACGGACTGGTTTCATCGTAGTATTCTAACTCTGCCTCAGCAAGAGCGGTTTTACAACGCATACACCAGTGTATGGGTTTCAGTCTTCTATAGATGTATCCTTTTTCAACGAGCTTTCCAAATACTTCGATTATGCCAGTTTCGTATTGAGGAGTGAACGTAAGGTAAGACGATTCCCAATCACCAGAGACTCCTAAGGCCTTAAACTGCTTCATTTGTACTTTTACAAATTTTTCAGCATACTTTTTACACTTCTGGCGAATCTCGATTTTCTCCATACTTTCTGCTTTAGAACCAATTTCTTGCATTACCCTATGTTCTATAGGAAGACCATGGCAGTCCCAACCTGGTATATATGGAGCATCATATCCCCTCATCGTATAAAACCTGACTATTATATCCTTTAATATCTTGTTCAAACCTGTCCCAATATGCAAATCTCCTGTAGGGTAAGGAGGCCCATCATGTAAAATGAATTTCTTTGCGCCTGCCCTTGCCTTTCGTATTTGAGCGTAAAGATTTTCCTTCTCCCATTTTTTTAGAAATTCAGGCTCCTTTTGAATGAGATTTCCCTTCATGGAAAATTTTGTTTTTGGCAAGTTTATTGTATCTTTATAACTCATAAATTAAATTAATAGAAATTAATAGGGACACATCCCTTTTTTTGGTTGGTGGTGGATTCGCTTCGCTTAATCCACCCTACCTCTGCTCCTTTAATATATTTGCAGAGCTAATTTAAATACATCTTTTTTTGTAATATTTCTTACAAATACTTCCTTGTCTTTTGATTTTTCACCAGAAATTATTTGAATATCTGGACTCTTGACATCCAACCATTCAGCAAGTACTTTGATTACGGCTTTGTTAGCCTTTCCTTTTTCGGGTGGTACAGTAACTGCAATTTTTATTCTATTAGCATATTCCCCCATAATCCCATTTTTGCTTGAATTGGGTTGGACTTTAACAGGTATTACGATACCGCCCTCCATTTCCCTTATCTTAATCATCATGAAATAATAGGACGCTGATAAACGCAGATTGTTACGATTAATCTTTGTAGGGTGGATTACCCGTCCGACCGAATCGTCCGGGCGGGAGCCCTGTGGAGTAGAGCTACTACATTACTACACAGGGCGAATCCTCCTTTATTCATATCCCTTATTGGTGGATTCGTCCTTCGTCCTTAATCCACCCTACTTTCCCCTAACCCGGACAAGTGGCTCCGCTACTTTATACTCATCTGTGTCCAATATAAATCAAATTCCTTTAAAAACAGCAGATCCGATGCGAACCAGGTTTGCACCCTCTTCAATTGCAACTTCATAATCCTGAGTCATTCCCATGGAAAGAAATTTCATCTCAACATTATGAATGTTTTCTTCCTTAACCCTTTCAAATAATTCTCTTAATCCTTTAAAAAAAGGTCTACATATTTCAGGGTCATCAACAATAGGCGCCATAGTCATCAACCCCTCAACATTAATTCCCTTCATATTACTTATTTCGTACAGAAAAGGAATAATGTCATCCGGGGAAAGTCCGTATTTCGTTTCCTCGCCACTTACATTAACCTCTATTAATATGCTAGTTTTTTTCCCCAATTTTATTGATTCTTTATTTATCTCCATTGCAAGAGATATGCTTTCTACCGAATGAATCAATTCAAAGATGCGAATTGCCTTTTTCACTTTATTTCGTTGAAGGTGTCCAATCATATGCCATTGTAAGTCTAAATCATTGAGTTTCTCCAATTTTTTCTCAGTATCTTGCAAATGGTTTTCACCAATGCATGAAAAACCCAATTCATATAGGACTCTTACGACTTCTGCTTCTACATACTTTGTCGAAATTACTAATTTAACTGAGTCTTGATTGTACCTGGATCGTGAGCAAGCCGATTTTATGCGCCTTTGCAAATTTGATAAATTTTGTTCTATAATCTCTTTATCAGTTTTCAATTTACTATCTAATTCGGACATTATAAACTCCTGGTATCAAGACACGTTGCTCCCACGCAGAGCGCTTACTGTTGGACAATTTTTTGCCGGACAGCTAACCAAATTCAAAACAATAAGCGCTCAAAGCTTTCTCTGAAAGGTCTTCCTTCATTAATAATACTCCTATTGCTATATCTTCAAGTCTGCGTATACCACGCCACATGACTTCTACTCCAGGAACCCTATTCCTGCCAGGAACAAATCCACCAAGAATGGCAAGCACTCCTACTGCTCCTTTTAAGGGCAAGGACTGATCCGCATTATAGTTGTTTCCATATTTAATCCTTTTCAAAACCTCTAGTTCGTTTTCATTAAAAAATAAATCACTTTCTATTTCCGGTGTCTTCCTGCCCAACATCGTTAAATACATTAATCTCCAAGCTGTAATCATATCTATGGCCAGACAACGTTCTAATCGCTCAAGGGTTTCCAGCCTCTTATCCTCACTTTTGCGTCCACTTTTTAATATCCTGTGAAATGTTTCAATACTAAAGCGAATTGAGTACCACTCTACCTTTTCGCATGCCTGTTCAAAATCCTCTATATTTATGTTAGTAAAAAGACGCCAGTGTAATACTTTTTCTCCTTTAGGTGGAGATACTTCCTTAGCGCTTATTGCGTAAAGTGTAATTGCTTTTTTCTCTTTTTTATTTATTATATCTCGTGGTACCCGTAATGTTACTTCACGAAAACGGATCTCCAGTTCCGCCTCTCTTTCCTTTTTACCTTTTCTGCAAATGCTAACCTTTATTTTTCCAGAT
>MAYW01000027.1 GCA_001723765.1 Candidatus Scalindua rubra | reverse complement strand
AAATTTGGTTGCCTGCCCGACGGCAGCGGGGCGGGCTATGCGTGCTTATGTTAATAGAACGTTATCTTGTTTTCAAGCAGAAATATCTTTCAACTCAAGCTCTATATTATCCTCATTATTCATTACATCATTATAATAATTATAATTGAATAAATTATTTGTTTTTTTCTCGAATGGATACCTGAGAACAAAAGCAATAGAACAATTTCCATTACTTTTTTTAAGCATCTCAATTTTGTCTCCCATACCAAATGCGACTACTTTAAATGATGTATTTCCCTGACGTACATAAAAACTCAAATGCTTACCATTTACACCAAAACGATGTATCTGGCCAACAATTCTCACGTCTTTGGCGGCAAAAACAGGAACAGGGTTACCTTCTCCATGGGGAGATAAACAGTTTAGCTCCTTCAATAGAGCTTTCGAAATTGATGAAAACTTAATTTCGGCATCTATATTAAGTGTTGGAATTAAATCTTCCTTTCTCATATGTCCTATTGAAACAGTATTAAATACTTTTTTAAAATCTAAAATATCCTCTTTTAATATCCTCAATCCCGCAGCCTGTGCATGACCTCCAAATGAAATTAAAAGTTTCTTATCTAAGTAAAATTCCTGACATCTTGTAAGGGTATTATATATATGAAAATTAGGAATAGAACGCGCAGACCCATGTCCCACCTCATCATCAATTGCAATCATGATGACAGGCCTGTAAAATTCCTCTGCTAGTCTTGAAGCTACAATCCCAATCACCCCTGGATGCCAGTTGTCATCAGATACTATAATTGCCACATCAGATTTGATATCGACATCATTTAATATTTTCCTTCTTGCCGATTCTAATATATCGCTTTGAATCTTCTGTCTCTTCTTATTTTCACCATCTAAATATACGGCTATCTCTTTTGCTTTCTCATCACATTTTGCAGTCAACATTTCAACACCCCTTTTTGCATTTCCCACTCTGCCGGCAGCATTGATTCTCGGCCCTAAATAAAATCCCACATGATATGAATAAATCTTTTTATCTTTAAGTCCTACAACTTCTTTTAATGCCTTAATTCCAGGATTTTCAGAATGTTGCAAAGAACTAAGCCCATATTTTGCCAATATCCTGTTCTCCCTTTGTAATGGAACTACGTCAGCAATTGTACCTAATGCAGCCAATCCCATTGCATTCATAAGAAAATCTTTAAATTCACCCGCAACTTTCTTATTATTTTTATTTGACTGAATGGCTCCTGCCCGACTAGCTCGTTCCCGCCCGGCCAAGCCGTTCGGACGGGCAGGCGGGTGATCGTGCGGATTTGAAGCATTTTGTCCCAACACCCAAGCAAGCATAAAAGCAACTCCTACACCAGAAAGCTCCTTGAATGGATAATTAGAAGTCGTTAACTTTGGATTAATCATCCCTAAAACTTCTTTACAAGGCTGTAGATAATTACTATTTTGCTTATCTGCCTGATTAGTTTGTTTCGGTTGGGAGGGTTCATGATGGTCAGTAATTATAAGGTCAATTCCCTTTTCCTTAGTAAATTTAGCTTCCTCAAAAGAATTAACACCACAATCAACCGTAATGATAACCTTTGTGCCCGTTTTGCTTAGCAACTCAATCGCCTCTATGCTTAAACCATACCCTTCCTCTAAACGATCCGGTATGTAATAACTGATTGTCGATTTCTGATTCCAATATAATCTGGAAAGAGTCTCAAGACACTGTACCATCAATGCAGTAGCAGAAATACCATCAACATCATAATCGCCATAAACAGTGATTTTCTCGCCTTTACTTAATGCTTTAAGAATCCTCTCACTCGATTTTTCTATATCAGGTAATAACGTTGGATCGCTAAGTGAAGATAGATTTGATTGTAGAAATGTTCTAGCAGATTCTATGTCGGTGAGGCCTCTATTAATCAAGACTTGTGATAACACTGGCGAAATACGAAGTGAATGAGAAATCTTCTTTTGAAGGTCTATATTCAAAGGTGTGAAAACCCATTTCTTTTGAGATAACTCTTGAATGGCCATTCAGTTTATACTATTACACTGTGCACTGTAAAACCTTCTTTTCCCCATCCCCATTTACATGAGGACATGTTTTCATGAGGACAAGTTTTAGAAAGTTTTTCGTGTCATAAAAAGTTAAAAGTGCCTAAAGTATAAAGTGAGCTAAAGTTGTAGTAAAAAACAAGATGTTTTAACTTTAGGCACTTTGGTTGCGGCTTGCCACACTATGATTTAAACAAGATATCCTGAATTCTGTTAATAAATGCCTGATTGGAATAATCCTCTTCCGAATAAGGATTGATTACAAAAAATGGCGCCTTGTATCCAAGAACAAGCATTCTTTCTTTGCATTCTTCAATCTCTTTAATTGTATGATTTTTACGTACATTAATAGCAACAAAGTCTATTTTATTGAGTAACAGCTTTGCTGACCTCTTTATTTTCTCTAAAGAAGGCGATACAACCAAGATAGCTACATTCGCACCTTGAACACGAAGAAAACTATTGCCTTCAATTACTATGTTGTCTTCTTTGTTAAAACAGGCAAGCGCCGCTTCGATACCAGTTTTCTCTGCACTTGAATCAGCCTGCAACCAAACCACTTTACAAGCGCCTGCAGTTGACAATCGATCAGTATCTTTTCCTTTTTCCCTTATAATGTCATCACTTGTTAAAATCTTAAAAGGTTCATATCCGGTATCACACGTATAACATCCCGTGTGCCTTGGGCAAGAACCTTCGTGCCTTATTGTAATTTTCAAGGCGCTCCAGGGGTTTTTATAATGACATAAGTCAAGTGAACTTTCTATTGTTTCATAAGAAGTATTACCTGCATGTTGGAATATACGTCTATGTTTCGTACCAATTATTTCTTTTTTCTTCCCGTTAAAGGAAAATGTACGATTTGATATATTCCTTAAGATATACGATGCTACAGTAGTTTTACCTACTTTACTTGCAGTTCCAGCAACTACGATTATTTTCATCTGAAAAATACTCCAATCCCCCCGCTGCTTTCTTGCGAAAGCAAGAAGCGGGGAGGAAAGAGGGGATTTTTATGTCTGAATTTTTGTTTCCATTCTGCTAAGCTTGTCGTCCATCTTTTTACCTAAACGTCTAAATTCATCTGCTTCCTTAATTATCACTCCCTGTGTTTCTTTTTGTGTCTCTTTGATTAAATTTTGCGTATCTTTGTGCATTTCCTTGATGAGATTTTGTGTATGTGTGTGCATTTCCTTAATAAGACTCTGTGTCTCTGAGCGCATCTCCGTAATATGACTCTGTGTCTCCGAGCGCATCTCCCTAATATGACTCTGTGTCTCCGAGCGCATCTCCCTAATATGACTCTGTGTCTCCAAGCGCATTTCCTTGATGAGATTCTGTGTCTCGGTGTGCATTTCCTTGATGAGATTTTGTGTCCTTGTATGCATCTCATTGATGAGATTCTGCGTCTCCTTGATGTGTTGCGCCGTCCTTTCCTCTCCGCTTTTAATGTACTCGCTTATCTCCCTGCGAGTCATCCTACCATTCCACACGCTAAAAACACCAACAATAAAGCCAAATATACTAGCCATCCCAAAACCAAATCCCAACATCGACAAGTCCATGCCAACCTCCACTTCGATTAAAAATAATCTACAAGTCCTACGATACTTTGGTCTTATGCTGGTTCAATCTTGCAAAGCTGAGCTTAGCTCTGTAGATTGAACCTTATATTTTTTGTCTTATCCATAAATATACTGCTCAATTCAGGTTCTAATAAGATATTCGTATTCGTTCATAAAATACCTAATTGTGGATAACACGGGATTAGGTGCCGTTTGGCCTAGTCCGCATAGAGAAGCAGTCTTCGTAACATAAGCTAATTCCTTCAAATCTCCCATATCGCCTTTACGACCATTCCCCTCGGTTATCTTCGTTAATACTTCTAACATTCTTTTAGTGCCAACCCTGCATGGAACGCATTTCCCACAAGACTCGTCCTGCACAAAATTCATAAAATATCTTGCAATATCAACCATTGACGTATCGCTATCCATAACAATGAGTCCTCCAGAGCCCATAATGGCGCCAACTTCCTTTACCGTTTCATAGTCAATTGGTAAATCCAGGTGTTCTGCAGGCACACATCCACCTGAAGGACCTCCCATCTGTGCAGCCTTAAATTCACGACGACCAGGTATGCCACCTCCAATGTCATAGATAATCTCTCGAAGAGTCGTGCCCATTGGAACCTCTACCAATCCAGTGTTCTTTACCTTTCCAGCCAGAGCAAATATCTTTGTTCCTTTACTGATTCTCGTGCCAATTTCTTTATACCATTCTGAACTGTTAAGAATTATTATGGGTATATTAGCGAATGTCTCTACATTATTTATATTAGTAGGTTTATTCCATAATCCAGAACTTGCGGGAAAAGGAGGACGTGGACGAGGCATTCCTCTCTTACCCTCAATGGAAGCAATCAAAGCTGTCTCTTCACCACAAACAAAAGCGCCTGCCCCCTTTTTAATCTCCAGATCAAAGTTAAATCCTGATCCAAGGATGTTGTTTCCAAGTAAATTCAGTTTTCTAGCTTGTGCAATAGCATTCTTAAGATGATTTACTGCGATTGGGTATTCGGCACGAACGTAAATAAAACCTTTTTCTGAGCCAATTGCGCGTGCGGCTATAAGCATCCCCTCAATTACTGCATGAGGATCACCTTCCAACACTGCCCTATCCATAAAAGCCCCAGGGTCACCTTCATCTGCATTGCATATTATAAATTTAGTGTCACCCTTTGCTTTTCTAACAAATTCCCACTTAATTCCTGTTGGAAAACCCGCCCCGCCCCGCCCCCTTAAACCAGATTTTTTGACCTTATTAATAATGTCTTCTGGCTTAAGACTAAAAAGCGCTTTTGCTATACTTTCATATCCTTTTCTGGCTATATATTGTTCAACATTATTAGGATCAATTATTCCGCAGTTTCTGAGAACTATCTTTTTCTGTTTGCTATAAAAAGGGATGTCTTTTAAATAAGGTATTCTTTGGCTTGCTTCAACATAACAAAGTTTATTTACAATTTGACCCTTCTCAATTGTACTGGCTATAATTTCAGGAACAATATCCGCCGTAACTCTACCATAGAAGATCCTTCTATGAAAAAAGACTCCTGGCGGGTTAATAGTTATAACAGGCGCCCTTGCGCACAAGCCCTGGCAACCGGTTTCTACGATCTCAACTTTGTCTTTAAATTTCTGCTTGTTGAGCTGTTTTTTAAATTCATCACATACCTCTTCGGCGCCCAATGCCCGACAACCAGTCATACATATATATATCTTAACCTTATCCCGCTCATATTGCTTCTCATATTTTTTCTTCATAGAAATAAAGTCATCATACGACTTCAAACTTTTTAGCATTTTCTACTCCTAAACTTTACTCGAATATCTATCGACAATATCCGTCACCCTACCAGCCGTTAGTTTACCAAAATATCGATCATCTACCATCATCACAGGGGCAAGAAAGCATGTTCCAATACAAGCCGCTGTTTCCAACGTAAATTGATAATCTGCCGTCGTCTCTCCCTCAACCACGTTTAATTGTTCCTTTACCTTTTGCTTGACATCATCCGCACCCTTTACATGACAAGCGGTACCACTACAAATCTTTATTGCATGCTTACCACGAGGTATCAAAGTAAATTGGGAATAAAACGTAACGACGCCAAAGATTCTAGTCAATGGAATGTCCTTTAGTCTTGATATCTCTTTTAATACAGGTTTCGGCAAATACCCATACTCATCCTGCGTTTCTTGTAAAATTGCTATAAGACTAGAATCCTGGTCATCGCCGGATTTTGAAACAATGTCTCTTACAGGTTTTATATCTATATTAATCTTACTCATAATCTTTTCTTCCACATTTCCTCCTTAATTAAATTAGCTTCTTTCCCGCCTGAAGGACTTTGTCGGGCAGGCAGTCGCTAATTTAAGATTGTTTTGCTTCACAAAACAAATGCCATTTAATATCATGAACTTACAGAATTCCCGAGATATAATTTACGGCATTTCTAAAAACGACAATCCCATCGCCTTCAGTCTTCAGCCCTTCTCGTGTCCACCTTGGATGCTGAGTCGGTTCGATATGACGTTCAGGATGCGGCATCATACCAAGGACTCTACCTGTAGAGTCACAGATTCCAGCTATATTATCCAATGAACCGTTCGGATTCCATGGATAATTTGTTATATTACCATCTTTATCAACATATTTGAATACTATTTGCCCTGATTTACTAAGCATTTTTAATTTTTCCTCATCTTCTGCCATAAACTTTCCCTCTGCATGCGCTATAGGAACATAAAATATACTATCTTTATCAATAAAAACAGACTTATTTGAAAAAGACTTTAAATATACCCACCTATCTTCAAATTTATTGGAATCATTATAAGTTAAAGTAAATTCCTGTTTATATCCATTTAAAGAAGCTTGTGTTCCATCAATTCTCGGTAACAATCCCATTTTTACTAAAACCTGAAAACCATTACAAATCCCGATAACTAATTTACCATTATCAACAAATCGTATTAACTCATCTAGTAAGTGATGCCTAAGTTGGTTAGCTAAAACCTTTCCTGCTGCGATATCATCCCCATAAGTAAATCCTCCCGGCAAAACAAGTATTTGATATAGATCTAAAAGACCTTTCTCGTTGAGCAGTTGATTGATATGCATTAAATCAACAGAGGCACCGGCTTTTTCAAGTGCATATTTCGTCTCATAATCGCAATTCGTTCCTGCTGTACGAAGGATTATGGCTTTGGGCCTAAGTTTATTATGTGATACATATTTCATAACGTCTCAATTTATCAGAAAGGACATCCACAAAATTCCTTAGATAGGAATTGCCAGGAATAAACTCAGGATGATTTCCTGGATGATAAAAGTTCGTTTGGTTTGACACCGTATTTCCTTTCTCTAGCTCTTCCCCACGGACAACCACCAAAAGTTAATGCCATCTCAATGCTCTGGATTGATTTGGCAAGCCGATTTCCTTTTCTTGCATTTGTACAAATTGGACAGCCAAATTCACAATAGTCGGGATCGTTTAAATGTAATATAGGCACCTTCCATCCATAGTTTTTCTTTCTCGTCATTGCTTCTCCTTCTAAATATTCTATTAAATTTTACGTTCGTAAAAAATTAACACAATTCAACAGGTTGTCCGAGAATTAGAAAAAGCGTTTTTTTTTTCATTCTGAATTTATTTCAGAATCTTTAAATTTAAGGGTTTTCAAGTGTATGAGATTCCGGATCAAGTCCGGAATGACAATTCTCGGACAGCCTGTCAATTAGTGTCACCCATTTATGCATGAATTTTTGTTTCTATTTTACGAAATGATATTTCATATCGCTTTATAGAACTAAAAACCAATAAAAATCAGTATTACAAACATAAATGGCTCTACTTGTTTTTTCTCATCATATAAAATACCTACTTTATTAATGACGGACGAACACGTTTCGCGTTATTCGTTACTTATGCTGGTTCAGGCTTGTAGCCTGAACCGAAATGTTTTGGTTCAAAATAACTACTGGTTCAATCTATAGAACTAAGCTCAGCTTTGCAAGATTGAACCAGCATAGGTTACCTTGTTTTTATACATAACGATGCAAACCTGAAGGTTTGCCCTTCAGTTTAATTCAATGACATTGCCTTTGTACCCCCCCATTCACCTCCTTATTTCCTAATTTAAATTGTATGTACCTCTACTTCCTTAAAATCTCTGATATTTCAGCTTTCTTTGCGATGAGCCAAACTTCTTTTACATATAGCTCTATTTTCATTAAAGGAAGTAATCCCATAAATTGCCTCTTTTCCTTTAATTCGAGCCCAAAATTGATTGCCATAATCAAAGTGCCACCATTCCTCCGGAAAATTGGTAAATCCAACACAAGTAAGAGCATGGAAGAGGATTCTTCGATTCTCCAGCCATTTCTGTTCCCGACGGCTGAGTTTCCCATCTTGTTCAAGCTTCGACTCATAGTAGCGTGTATAAGATTCATCGTAAAATGTATCGAATTCAGTTCCCATATCTAAGTTCTTCCCTGAATCGTCTCTTAAAGAAAGATCAACGGCACCTCCTGACACATGAGGTGAAGGGGATGAGGAATTTGAAGAAGGGAGGGAAACATACTTTTGAACTTCTTGATTAAGTTTATGTTTTGAAAACTCAGGATATTTTCTTTTTAGTTTCGCCTTATATTTCTCAAAAATTTGCTGTTGAAGTTCCAGGGAACGCCAAGCATCAAAAATAACAATTTTCCATCCCATTGGTAGCATTTCAGACGCTTTACATAGCTGCTGAGCGACTGTTTCTCGCACACAACATTCCTTCATTGCATTAGAATACCCTTCTTTATAGTACCAGGAATCAACAACGATCTGATCTGGACTTACAGCGCTTAGTGGAACAAGACTCTCCCCACATTCATGGATATCTATCTCTCTCCAACCTTCTGGATTCTTAAGAGGAAAGATTGGCAAAAAAGCATAGTTTGATAAATCAGATTGGCGTTTTAAAAACCTCATTGGCTTTCCTTTTTTATATTAATGACTAACTCATGGACACCAAGGTCTCCCTCTCTTGAAGTCATTTGAATATAAATATCTTCAGTTATTTTACCAGTGTCAGGAATATTTATCTTTACTTTGCAGAGAACATCCTCTTCGTAACTTAAAATAGAAATGGCCGGTGGACGCACTTCATATGAGGATGGAACCGCAATGTATTTCATTCCTTTAAACTTACCGGAAGGGGAGGCCTGAAAAACCTCTTCGGTTTTAACCGCTGGGGCTTCATAACGTATTGCCTCTTTGATTGTAAAACTTTCTGGAAAATAGATAAAAACCGTCAGCATTGTTGCTGCTGGTTTCCACTTCTGGTATCCTGATTCATCACCTAAATTACGAAATAAAAAACACAACTCATGGTCGCCAGGACTTAAGGTAATTTCTTCGGATGTTTTATTTCCATCCCAAAAACGTACTATCACGCTAGGCATTGAAACCATTTTTAAGTATGTATACCGCGCCAACACATATGCTAAAACCACAAACAGGAGGGTAACTAATCCGATAATAATATTAAACCAAATCATATCTATCTTTTAATGATGGGCGATAAACGACCGCTCATTTAATTAGCAAGGATGCCAGATTGATCAATAGGCTAAGTAGTTGGACACTCTTTACTTTACCTTAACCCAACTACCACACTGGCCTCCTAACCCTTACCCTTTCCTAACATCAGAAAAATTCCGTTGTTAAATATTTTGCCAAAATTGGCTAAATTTTTTACTAAGATACTACAACCTCAGAGTTGCCTGCCATGCTTCTTTAAGATTGTAAATCTTTTCTGAAATTATCTTCTCTCCATTTTGTGATAAAACAATAAAAGCATCATTATCTAAAACTTTTCCTATACAGCTATAATGAATACCATCAATTACCTGTTCAAATTCTCTCTGTTTCTGAGGCTTTACTTCAACGATAAATCTCGAGTTAGATTCTGAAAAAAGAATAACATCGTCCCTATCAATCCCTTTTTCAACCGGCACCAGAGACAAATCCAATCCCATTCCATATCCACCCGCAAAACTCATCTCTGCTGCCGCAACTGCAAGTCCACCTTCAGAACAGTCGTGACATGACCTAACTAAACCTCTGTATATAGCATTTGCCAGTAAATCCATAGTTTTTTTACCTATCCCTGTATCCACTTTTGGGACTGAATTACCTTTAAAACCATGTATAAAATAATAATGAGAACCACCAAGTTCATCTCTTGTTATACCCAAAATATATATAAGATTACCAGGTTCCTTCACGTCCATAGAAATTGCTTTATTAACATCTTGCATCACACATATTGCAGATATCAATAAAGAAGGTGGTATAGAAATTGTTTTATCACCAAGTCTAAATTCATTATTCAAACTATCTTTACCTGATATAAATGGAGTTTCATAAGCCAAAGCTGTGTCATAACACCCCTTTGCTGCTCTAACAAGGCCACCTAGACATTGGGGTTTGTTTGTATTACCCCAGCTAAAGTTGTCAAGAAGCGCAACCCTCTCAAGATTACCGCCCACCGATATTATCTGCCTCAAGGCTTCATCAATCGCCGAAGCAGCCATATGATAAGGGTCTATATCTCCATACATGGGATTCATACCATTTGAAACAATTATGCCTTTATTAGAATTTAAAAGCGGTCTAATTATGCAAGCATCACCAGGACCATCATTATTCATTCCTTGCAATGGTTTTAGGACACTTCCACCCTGTACTTCATGATCATATTGTCGAATTACCCACTCTTTACTACAAATATTCCATGAAGACAGGATCTTCTTCAAGTCTTCATCATATTCTTTCTTCTTCTTTATTTGCGGCTCTTTGTAAGATGTTGGGATCCATATAGCTTTGCGTTTAATTCGAGGTAATCCATTATGTAAAAAATCCATCTCTATATCAGCAACTGTTTCACCTTTATATCTCAAGCATAGTTTTCTGTCTCCAGTAAACCCCATTAGAGAACTTTCTCTAACGGAATGTGCTAATGGTGGCATTAAACCACCCTCATTATCTGTCCTATTTCTACCACCGATTTCGGTGGCGGCTTCCTCTAACGGGGTAAACTTTCCAATAAATGTTGCTTCTACATTTTCCATTTCAAAAATTTTCTTAATTTCCTCCTTATTTTTCGGTGGCACAGAAAGTATCATTCTTTCCTGGGCCTCAGAAATCCAAATCTCTGAGTAAGACAGTCCTTCATATTTGAGAGGCACCTTTTCGAGATCAACAACAGCTCCAAGATCTTTTCCCATTTCTCCTATAGCAGAGGAAAGGCCTCCAGCGCCACAATCGGTAATATTATTATACAAGCCGCGATCTCGTGCGATTAAGAGTGAGTCTGTAACCTTCTTTTCCATTATCGGATCACCGATTTGTACCGCACCTCCAGATATTACTTCAGAATGTTGTGTTAATTCTACAGATGAAAATGTTGCCCCGTGAATACCATCTCTTCCTGTTCTCCCACCTACAAGCAAAATCAAATCGCCCTCATTCGATTTCTTTTCGCACTTATCCTCTGGAATTAATCCGACATTTCCACAATAAACAAGTGGATTGTTTGTGTATCTTTCATCAAAGAAGATAGCGCCATTTGCAGTAGGTATTCCCATACGGTTACCATAATCCCTAACACCAGCCACTACACCCTTAAACATTCTTTTCGGATGAAGAACTCCCTCAGGTATCTTTTCTTGAGGCATATCCAAAAACCCAAAACAAAAAACGTCCGTATTCAAAATTGGTTTTGCCCCAAGACCTGTACCTAAAGTATCTCTTATAACACCACCTATTCCTGTGTTTGCGCCACCATAAGGCTCTATTGCTGATGGATGGTTGTGCGTCTCTACCTTGAAACAAACATTATAATTTTCACCGAACTTTATTATACCAGCATTATCTTTAAACACAGAAACACACCACGGTTTATTCAATTTTGAAGTTACCTTCATTATCGTATCGGCTAAAAGATCATCAATGCATTCTCCATCGTAATCTATTAGTCCTCTAAGTGTTTTATGCATGCAATGTTCAGACCATGTCTGAGCAATGGTTTCCAGTTCCACATCAGTAGGATTTCTGCCAAGTGTGGTAAAATACTTCTGTACAGCTTTCATCTCCTGAGGATTTAAATACAGTTGTCTCTCCTGGCTAATTGACTGAAGTTGTTCATCATCAGCATTCAGCATCTCAACTGTATTTTTTCTAAATACATAATCTACCCCCTCTTTTTTATATTCATAAAAAAGGTTATGTTTGTTTATAAAAACATCTTCTATAATCTTATTAGCAAGTACCTTATTAGCTATGGCCTCAACCTGATCATTACTAAGTACACCCGTTATTATGTATCTCTTCGCAGTCTTAACAGACCTTGCACTAAGACCCAAATCTTTAATTCCCTTAATCACAGTAGATTCAACTGGATCCATTACGCCTTGTTTCCGAGTTACCTCAATTGTACAAACAGCATCATCCTCATGTCCTTTCACCTCAAACATCGTTTTCCTTGCCTGAATATTGGCCTCTTGCCCTGTTAATCCATTGGAATAAACATAATCCTGGGTCAATCCATCAATTAATAGTTCAGTACAAATACGTTTGATGTCTTCTTTGGACAAGTCTCCATCTATTAAATACACCTGCACCATGCGTATTTCATCTACAGATGTAATTCCAATATTAGCAATCTCCGATTTTATTTCATTTCCAAGGGTATCTGAAAATTTTTCTTTAGTGAATACTTCTATCCGTCTTTCCATACTTATCACGAACTGTTTTTGCCTTTTTCAATCTTTTTAATATCTCATTGTCATTCCCTTGTTCCAAATCATTCAACGTATACTTTATTTCTTTTGAAAAACATCTCAATGCCTTAATCAATTTTGCCCTATTCTGTTTGCAGATATTTAACCATAATTTCGGATCACCAGAAGCAACCCTCGTTGTATCTCTCAATCCACTAGCTGCAAACTTCCAATGTTTCTCATTAACCACACTTGTTAGCCCAGAAACGACAAAATGAGGCAAATGACTAACAAAAGCCACAATCTCATCATGTTCACGAGGTGTTAAAATACAGACTTTAGCTCCTAACGTCCTCCACAAATTTGATATCTTTGTTATGCACTTTTTAGAACTAAGATTCGTAGGTGTTAATACACAAATACTACCTTCAAAAAGGTCTGATCTTGCAGATTCTATGCCTCTTTGCTCTGAACCTGCCAGAGGATGTGCGCCTATGAAATTTGATTTTTTTCCATCATATTTACCCTTTATTTCTTTGTCTATTTGCGAAACAATATAATTCTTAGTACTTCCTACATCAGTAAGAATTGCAGATCTTTTCATCGATGGAATTACTCTTTTTGAAAGGCGTGGTATAAGATCTACAGAAGTAGCTAATATTACAATATCCGCTCGACTCACTGCCTTTTCAATATCAGTTGTATCTTCATCTATCGCTTTGATTTTAAGAGCTTTATTTATCGAAACCGTACGGTGTCCAACACCTATCACTAATTTTGCCAATCCTTTTTCCTTCAATCCAAGTCCAATCGAACCACCTATTAAACCCGTTCCAATTATCGAAACAACTCCAAAGTTCATAGAACTTAGCTCCTTTCACTCGCTAATCCTGGCCTGTCGCCAGGACAGGCTTCTTGTTTTGATCCGAAAATAGATTCCCGACGTGAGCTAAGCTCAGCTTTGTCAAGGTCGGAATGACAATTTGTTACTGTTTATGTCATTCCCGTGGTTTTAGCCCTCATGGCAAGGAAACAGGGAATCTGATCCTTTCTTTCGTCAGGACAGGTTTATGGCGTTTTGCCACACAAAAAATTATATACAGAAATATTTTGATTATAAAACCCAAATGGAGCGATCTATGCCCGCCAGTTATGGAGTACATCGTCCGTGACGATGTATGCATTGATAAGGTCATTGCAATCCAAATAAGCTAGCCGCAACCCTTCGACTTCGTTCAGGGCAGGTTCTTCAGGTTGCGTAATTTCAAAAAAATTTTTAATAAACCTATCAGGTGGTAGTAAACGTCCGTCCAGGCGAATTCCTACAACAGATTTGCAAATAAATCGCACAACTTAGGTGTTAATGTTATTTTTGCAATTCAAAATGAACTAATTGATAATAATGAGATATGATATAATAAAATGGCTTATCATTCAAGCAGAAATGAAAATAGGAATGAATATGGGTAGAGTGGAGAGCAGGCGCAGTGGCTGCAGGTTGACGTTTGTATTCACTGTTTCTCACCCTTTCGTCAGTGAGTGCCACAATATCACAACCATACCCTATTTCCAACTCCCCCTCGTCAAACATATACCTGAGGTAAAATCGTCCTTCTTTGACTAAAAGCGACTTGTATTTACGCAACTTTACCTGCAAATTATTTACAACACATCTTCTTAGCAACAGATAATCCGGTCGTATAATATAACCCAGAAAATCAATCCCATTGCCAACAGGTTGGAGTTTAAACGATTTTCGAAGCTTCAGTTGGAGCTTGTCATCAAGAAATGTCTCTATTTTATCTTTCCACATTGTGAGTTCCTCACTGTTTCTTGAAAGAAGCACATAATCATCACAGTAACGCAGATAATAACGGCACTTCAATTGATGCTTTACAAATTGGTCAAGCAGATTTAAATAGACATTGGCAAAGAATTGACTGTTTAAATTTCCGATTGGAAGCCCCTTGTTTTTTGCTACTTTAAACAGACTCTTATGAGGAGGAATTTTATTCAAAATCCCTAAATTACCACGAAAGTGATAATCAGCAGTGCAGTCATGATAGACAAGGGTGTGCAGTAACCAGAGCGCTTCATCAATGTTTAATTTAGGAGCAATCATAGAGAATAAGATATCTTTGTCTATGGACATAAAGTAGTTCTTTATGTCGAGCTGGAGAAAGCAGGCTGGATATGTACCGTTTTTTGTGACCTTCCTGAGAAATTGCCGAAGTCTCATAACTGCTTGATGGACACCCTTTCCCCTCCGGCAGGCATACGAATCGTGTATAAATAAAGGTTCCCATATCTCCTCCAGATAATCCACAAGGATGTGGTGGACAATACTGTCCCTGAAATCAGCGGCGAATATCTCTCGTAATTTAGGGTGGGTGGAAAAAAAGCAGACAGAATGGGATGGTTTATATGCGCGGCTATCTAACGCCTCCTTAAGTTCCGTCAGGTTTTGCTCCTGATTGATTTCGAACCTGCATCACGTCTTAACGCAGAGGCGCAGAGGCCGCAGAGAAAAGAATAAAAACATTCAAAATTATTTAGCTAAGGCAGGTTGTGTAATCTTCTTTCTATTGCCGGTTCAATCTTGTAGATTGAACCGAAACGTTTCGGTTCAGGCTGCAAGCCTGAACCGGCATCGGAGGAATCAGTAATGGAATCCTTGCCTGTCCGACAATCATTCAGGCGGGCGAAAGCAAGGTTTCTCACGTACATGAATGTTTGCCTTCCAGAAGTTATTGGGCAATTACAAAAATAGTTTAAAAATATAAAAAAAAGAAAATGCAGGGGGGAGATTTCCTCCCTACAACCCCCTATTAAATAATTTACCCCGTAAAATCGTCTATTTATTTCTATTTCACAGGAGGCCAAATAACTCAAATTATCAAATCACCTACGTTGCCGCCTTCTTCTTACGCCATAGATCGCCACTCCCGCAAGGCCGATTCCGACTATTACAATAGTTGTGGGTTCAGGCACGACGGCGGCAACATCGCCGGAACGAACTGCCAGCGCAGAAAAATTGTGGCCCTTGTTGTGCGCGTTCTGGTAGCCGTTGAAGAAGTTGAAGATCCAGGCGAAGTTGGTAGTATGCGCAAACCCAGTATCAGACCAGTAAACAGTGGGATTTAAATTCAGAAAGTCACCTGTGTTGTTCAGACCCCATCCCGGTTGTGGATTTGTTTCATCGGTGGCAAAAAACCCTTTATTGCTCAGCTCTGTGTAATAGGATGGTTTGATGGGGTCGTTTAATGGGGTCTTTTTTTGATGGGGTCACATCTCGCCACTTTTTGATGGGGTCATTTGATGGGGTCACATCTCGCCACTTGACACAATCTTTTTATTTGAAAGACAGGTACTAAAATGGTTCACTACCTTATTGACAGTAGAATCACTTATCCCTCCATAACCTTGCCCGATCTCTTTTAATGTCAATCCACAATAACTAAACGCAAGATAAATCATTGCCATCCTTGCAATGTTATTGTAGGGGAGTTTCTTTAAGGCTTCTTTTCTTGTTTTATACTGATTACTCTATTTGTGTCAAGTGGCGAGATGTGACTCCTTTTATTATAAAATCTTCTTTTCCCCATCCTCATTTACATGAGGACATGTTTTCATGAGGACAAGCTTTAGAAAGTTTTTTGAGTCTCATAAAAAGTTAAAAGTGCCTACCCGCCTGCCAATCAGTTCGGGCAGGAAGTTTGAAGTGCCTCCGGCTCGTAGAACCTACGCCTCGGAGAGAGCTAAAGATGTGGAAAAATATTTTTTTAACTTTAGGCACTTTAGTTCACTTAAGGCACTTCAAACTCGGCTTCGGCGTGAGCTCAGCCGAACGGTTGCGGCTATGCCGCACTATTTATTACAATCGTTAGTACACAGTTTTTATGGTAAAATTAATTTTGCGAAGCAAACCAAGAAGTTAGCGACAGAGCTAAGTTCTCTATATTCCCTTGATTTGCACAAAAAAATTGCTAAAATTGTAAAAAACATTAATAAACACGCTACATTCACACAAAAAAACAATTCTCGATATGAAAAAAAACACTTCTAAGTTTGAAAACACAATTCTTGAATTAGAACAACATATTCAAGAATTAAAGAGTGATCCGAAAAATGTCAATTCATCTATTGAAATAAAAAAGCTAGAAGAACGGAAAAGAAATCTTCAGAAAGAAATGTATTCCAATCTTTCTCCCTATGAAATAGTAAAGATAGCCCGTCACCATCTTAGACCACCTATATCTGATCATATAAACTTGATGGTTGATGATTTTATAGAACTACATGGAGACCGAAGATATGGAGATGACAAGGCCATAATCACAGGCCTTGGCAAATTTGATGGTAAAAAGGCTTTGATAATTGGTCACCAAAAGGGGAAAACAACAAAGGAAAGAATTGACTGTAACTTTGGTATGCCCAATCCAGAAGGATATCGAAAAGCATTACATAAAATGAAACTAGCTGAAAAATTTCATCTACCAATAGTCACATTAATCGACACACCAGGAGCAAACCCTGATATAGGGGCAGAAGAACGTGGACAGGCACATGCAATCGCCATAAATATTGCAGAAATGAGCAAGCTTAAAACTCCAATAATTTGTATTGTCACCGGTGAAGGAGGAAGCGGTGGCGCGCTGGGAATAGGAGTAGGTGATAAGTTTTCGATTTTAGAATTTGCCTATTGCTCCGTTATTTCACCGGAAGGATGTGCGGCTATCCTGTGGAAGAGTAAAGATAACGCAGAAGAAGCTGCAACTGCATTAAAACTGACTGCAAAGGAATTATACGAACTGGGAATAGTAGATGAAATAATACCAGAACCAATAGGAGCAGCGCACAATAACCCAGAAGAAATGGCTAAGATATTAAAGGAAACAATAGTACGGTATATTGATGAACTCCAAACAATACCCATAGATAAGTTAATTGAAAATAGATATAACAAATACAGAAAAATAGGTCATTTTCTGGAATAACAAGTCTATGGATTACAAATGTATAAACAGGGCTATAATGAAAGAAATTATTGGTCATCAGAAAGATGGCAATGGAAGATAAAAGCTAAAATTGAAAAAACCTTTAGCATGGAATGGTTTTCGTACGGTCAAAGAGTTGAAGGGAAAAAACAATCAATGAGAAAACTCATTACATTAATCTTAATTCTTATAATTATTATTCCAATCTTTGGCTTTTGGAAAAACACTCCTGAAAGCGTGCTGATAAAGTACTTAAAAGCTCTTTACTCAAACAATCTACAAAAAACATATAATTATATTTCAAAAGAAGATAAAGACACTATAAGCAGAAAAGAATTCATAAAGCAAAACAGTCTTGATGACCCTTTTCTTCAAGAAATGGCAAAAACAATTTTTTCATTAAGTAAGTACGAGATAATTGAAACAAAAATAAGCGAAGACAATGCAATCGTCGATATTACAATAACTGCCCCAGACATGCCCAGGGTTTTAGGGGAAATCTTTGGACCTTTTCAGGGACGAAAAGACATGAAAAATCCCGAAGAAGCTATGAGGCATATGTTAAGACAATACTTAAAAGAAGGTGATGTGCCTATGATTGAAGAAAGAGGAAATTTCAAATTAGTTAAAGAAGATGGTAAGTGGAAAGTCCTTCTAAATTTAAAAAATAAAGATAATTAATTAGGGACACATCCCTTTTTAAGCACACGTATACATAATGATTAGCGAGTAAAAGGGATGTGTCCCTAATTAATGAGAGGGGGATTTGCCAAATGGGTAAAGGATAAATATTATGAGACAAATATTTCTAGAACTTGCGAAAAAAATTGGAGTTAACGTCAACCAGGTTCAAAAGAGTATCGATGAGTGGTTTAAAAGTAGATTTGAAAAATTAACCTTGATCAAAGAGTCTTTCCAGGAAAACAGCTCATGTAAATACGAGCATCAATATACTAATTTCGGTAAAGAAAGAGAATATTTGATTGATATACATAAAGGAATCTTCGAAAAAGGAAAGCATGAAACAGAAGATTTAAGAATCTTAATACAAAATATTTTTAACGACTATGATGAACTAATCCGTAAGTATCGTGGAATTATTCCTCTAGACTACTCGATACATATCATCCCAGACAAGGCCCATGCTGAAGAAGGAAGAGAAATCGAAACAGAAATACTCCATTTTTTTCCATCAAATTGCAAAAGAGAAAATATTATACAACAAGTAACAGAAATCATTAAGCATATTCAAGAATCCTCCTTCTCCGATACACCAATTTGGGTCAAAGTAATCCAACACAAAGAAAAATAACGACAGTGGATTTAAGCCTGACAGATGAAAAAGAAACGGTTAGAAACTCTGCCTTTAAATTCGCCTTGCTGCATATCTACACTAAAACATACCTTTTCATTTCCTATTTGCATTATTTATTGTTTATCTTGCCATATCTCACATTCCGACAAAAAATCAATAACCATATAAAATTAAAAATATTGATATAATAATGTCAATTGATATAATAATATCATATTTAATTAAAATTTCAAAGGAATAAAAAATGATTAAGTTAAAGAAAAAAACAACAGAAGAAAGGGTATTGCGTCTAATAGAAACAGAACGTGTAAATACCTTTAGATTGGCTCAATCTTTAGGTGTATCTACACCTACAGTCTTGAGGATTATCAAAAAGCTTCGTTCACAGGGTATCAACATTTGTTCTGTAAGAGAGGGAAATTCATGGTTCTATGAAGTACGTAAAAGCAAAAAAACTACATATGTAAAGGCTGTTGACAAAGATCCAATATGGCAGCTTCAAGGTCTTATAAGCTCAGGGGTTAAGGATGCATCTATAAAGCATGATACGTATATCTATAGGACTAAAAAGAAAAAAGTTAAATGAGTAAAGATGTCTTTGTTGATACGAGCGCCTGGCAAGCATTCATAGATAGGGACGACCAATACCATTTGTCGGCTAGCAATTGGCTTAATTCAGAAGGCAGGGTCAGAAGACTTATCAGTACTGATTATATATTTTCTGAAACAGTAACATGTATTAGATTCCGATCTGGACATTCAGCGGCTGTTAAAGCTGGAAATATGTTACTTACGAGCCGACTTGTCTGGTTCATAGATGTATCACGTGAGGTTCGAAATGATGCATGGACTATCTTTCAAAAATACAAAGAATGGGATTTGTCATTTGTGGATTGTACTAGCTTTGCATTAATGAAAAAGTTGAATGTGGAGACAGCCTTCACTTTTGATAAAGACTTTCAAAGATTTGGCTTTATCGTAGTACCTACCAAGAAGCATTCTTAACTTGCATTTTCATGATACTTCCACCATACAAGATAAAGGTTGTTGAAAAGATTAACTTAATCCCTCGTGAAGAGAGAGAAAAACGAATCAGGGAAGTGGGGTATAACCTTTTCTTTCTACAATCACAGGATATCTACATAGACCTTTTAACTGACTCCGGTACCGGTGCAATGAGTGATAACCAATGGGCAGGCATAATGCTGGGAGATGAGTCATACGCAGGTAGTATAAACTTTAAGCACCTTGAGGAAGCAGTGAAAAGTATCATGGGTTTTAAGTATGTACTACCAACACATCAAGGACGGGGTGCCGAACACGTTTTAGATGAGATTCTGGTAAAGCCCTGTCAAGTCGTACCTGGAAATATGCATTTTGACACAACAAAGGCACATATAATAAACGTGAGAGGTAGAGCAATTGATTGCGTTATTGAAGAAGCTTATCAACCAGATACTGAACACCCTTTTAAAGGGAACATTGATATTTCCAAACTAGAAGGTTTTATTAATAAAGATCCTGAAAATATTGCGTATGTGCTTATCACCGCAACTTGTAATAGCGGAGGTGGACAACCAGTCTCACTTGAAAATATAAGACAGGTACACGAAGTAACAAAAAAGAATAATATAGCACTATTTATGGATGCTGCCCGTTTTGCAGAAAATGCATTCTTTATAAAAGAACGTGAAGCAGGATACAAGGATAAGTCAATCCAGGAAATAGTAAAAGAAATGATGTCTCACATGGATGGATGTACTATGAGCGCCAAGAAGGATGCTATAAACAATATAGGAGGTTTCATAGCCATAAATGATAAAAAGCTCTATGATAAACTAGCTCATAAAACCGTCCTGTTTGAAGGTTTTATTACCTATGGAGGTATGTCCGGCAGAGACATGGAGGCATTGGCCAGAGGTTTATTTGAAGGGATTGAAGAAGATTATTTACGTTACAGAATAGGTCAGGTACGTTACGTGGGTGAAAAGTTGTCTAATGCAGGAATACCAATAATGAAGCCTTTTGGAGGTCATGCTGTCTTTATCAATGGAAAAGGCTTTCTTCCACACATCAAACAGGAAAACTTTCCTTCTCAGACATTATGCATAGAATGTTATATTGAGGGCGGAGTACGTGGTGTAGAGGTAGGAACCATTCTGGCAGGACGTGATCAAAATACAGGAAAAAATATCTATCCAAGACTAGACTTAATGAGATTAGCTATTCCACGCAGGGTTTATTGCAGTGAACATCTCGACTATGTTTGCGAAATAGTTGTTAATGCTTATAAAAGAAGAGAAAAGATAAAGGGTTTTGAATTTGATTATGAATCTCCTACATTGAGACACTTCTTGTCGACTTTTAAGAGGTTAAAGAATTAACCTTTAAATTCCATCTGCATGAGTTATTGTGTCTTATTTCTTAAATCTTGATGACAATCTTTTTCCAGATTTTATGGAGTTGATGATTAATTGCATTACCTTGTTGAAACCCTTTAAGAATCAACAACCAGTCGCTGTCCCTATTATTCCCTAACAATTGAAAAGACCGTTTTGAACATGTCGTAAACTAACAAAAATCTGGATAACATAAGACAAATTTTCACATGAAGTACACTTGCATAAATGTAAGAAAAATTCTATGATGTAGGAAATTCTATAAAAAGGAGGATAAAATGCCTGTTTCAATATTAACATCAAAGGGGCAGATGACCATACCAAAGGAAGTGAGAAATGCCTTGAACTTAAAACCTTCTGAAAAGGTTATCATAGTTGTTGAAGGTGATCATGCTGTTATCAAACCTCTAAGAGGCAATATCCTTGATATTGGAGGCTCGATTAAGATACCTGATAAGGAGAAACCTGTAGATTTCCATAAGGTTAGGGAAGGGGTAAAGAAAAGAATTGCTAAAAAAGTAGCAACAGGTAAGTAGATCATGAAAAAAAAGTTTATTGATACAAACATATTTCTCAGGTATCTGACCAAAGATGATCCTTTAAAATATGATAAATGCAAAATGTCCTTTAAAAAAGCAATTGAAGACATAAAAAGAGAAGAACCATAACGACTTAAACTCACTTGATTATACAAGTAAAATTTTTCATATATATTATATTCAAAACTAGTTGTCTGTTCACCTTGCAATCTTGTTACAAATTTTTGATTGACGATGAATTGCATTACCATGGAGAACCTCGTAAGAATCAAAAAAAAGTTGCTTTCTCTATTGTTACAAATTGATTATGTTTTCATGTGTTGCATTTATTGCCGAAAATTTATATATTTTAAGGTAATTACAAGGAGGATCAACTCTTGGCAAGAAAAACTCGTAATAAAAAGGAAAAGATAGAAGCTTACAGGCACGAAAAAGATACTCGTAAAAATGCTGTTCTTGCTGGACTTGCATCTTACGACACTTCAAAACCTAAACCCAAAAAATATCAATACAACCCACATCTTGATCCTCAATTAATATGGTCAGGCAAGGCGGAACATACATCTTTTGAGGTTCCCACGGTATCTTTGCACATCCATGAACACATAGCCACTGAGGCAATCATCAGATCAGTAAAGAGAAAAGACCCACAAATGTATCTATTTGCGAAGCCCGACATGCCACTTAAGAAACTTGTTGAGTTCTATCAGCATGATATGGACTGGACAAACAGGCTGATACTCGGAGATTCCTTGCTTATAACGAACTCACTCCTTGAACGTGAGATGATGGCAGGCAAAGTACAGTGTATATATGTTGACCCACCTTATGGTGTAAGGTTTTCATCTAATTTTCAACCAACAACAAAGCAAAGGGATGTCAAAGACCAGGATAATTTTATGGTGCGTGAGCCTGAACAGATAAGGGCTTACCGTGACACATGGCAACTTGGGATACATTCATATCTTACATATTTAAGAGATAGATTACTTTTAAGCCGTGAACTTCTTACAGAAAGTGGCAGCATCTTCGTCCAGATTTCTGATGAGAATCTACATCATGTAAGAGAATTGATGGATGAAGTGTTTGGGAAGGAGAATTTTGTAAATCTAATAACTTTCAAAAAATCTGGAAGTCAAACTTCCATTGCAGTCCCAACAGTCGCAGATTTCCTTATATGGTATTGCAAGGATAAGTCATATTTGAAATTTAGACCACTATACTCAGAAAAGAAAATCGGACTAGAATCAGCTGAGTTTAGACAATTGCTCCTTAAAGATGGAACAACACGGTCTATTAGGAGCGAAGAATTGATGGGTCAAAAAAATTTGCCAGATGGTTCCAGAATTTTTAAAAGTACTGATTTACATTCTCGGACAGGATCTGAGTCAACAACTCAACCTTATGAATTTCAAGGAAAGACGTATACTCCAAGATCAAATGCTGGTTGGAGAACCACAATTAAAGGTTTACAAAATCTTGAAAAGAGTCGAAGGTTATTAGCTACAAAAAATACCTTGCGTTATATTCATTTCTTTGATGATTTTCCATTTTCCGGTATAACTTCTATATGGGACGATGTGATGGGTGAAGCAAATATTCAATATGTTGTTCAAACAAATGTAAAAGTTATTACACGATGTATCCTCATGACCACAGATCCTGGAGATTTAGTCTTTGACCCTACTTGTGGAAGTGGAACGACTGCATATGTAGCCGAGCAGTGGGGCAGGCGGTGGATAACTTGTGATACTTCAAGGGTGGCGTTGACCCTTGCAAGGCAAAGGCTTATGACGGCTGTATATCCATATTATAAACTTGCTGACGAGAAGATGGGTGTTAAAGGAGGATTTATCTATGAGGAAGTACCGCATATAACTCTGAAACAAATCGCTAAGAATGAGCCACCACAAAAGGAAACACTTCTTGACAAACCAGAGATTGACAGGAGTAAGGTAAGGATAACCGGGCCATTTACAGTTGAGGGAATACCTCAACATTCTGTTACTGAGTTTGAAGATGTGAATTATGAAACAGAAATTGAACGAGAATCACATACTGTCATTGAGAGGAGTGAAGAGACGAAGCAATCTAAGGACGAGATTCTCGCTCCGCTCGGAATGACATAACGAGGGTTGATGCTGAAAACCACATCCATACATTAATAGAACTTCTGCGCAAAGATGGTGTAACCTTCCCTGGAAACAAACGAATGAAATTTGAAAACCTCATTCCTGTAAGTGGAGGTTTTATTCATGCAGAGGGAGAACCGGTCGATAAGAATGGACTGGAGAGAGTAGCAGTATCCTTTGGACCACCGCATGGTCCTGTTACTGTAAGACAGGTTGAGGATGGAATCCATGATGCCTATCTCAGTGGGTACGATGCAATTATTTTTTGTGGATTTGCCTTTGATGCTGCTGCTCAGGATGTAAAACATCCAAAGATAAAGGTTTTCTATTCACACATAAGACCTGATGTCCTTGTTGGCGATTTGTTAAAAACCACTTCCGCAAGTCAGTTGTTTACAGTATTTGGAGAACCTGATATTGAGATTAAGAGGAAAAAGAACGAATATGAAGTAATCCTTAAAGGAGTTGACATTTATGATCCCCTGACAGGCGAGGTCTATTCAGGTAGTGGTGATAGAATTGCGGCATGGTTTATTGATACTGACTATGATAAACGTTCTTTCTGCGTTTCTCAGGCGTTCTTCCCTGACTCAAAAGCATGGGACAAATTAAAAAGGGCTCTTAAAGCTTCTATTGACGAAGATAAATTTGAACTCCTTACCAGTACACGCTCCTTACCATTTAAATCAGGCAAAGAAAAAAGAATCGCCGTCAAAGTAATTGATCATAGGGGGAATGAAGTTATGGTGGTGAGGGAGATAGGGTAATGAAAGAAGATCAATTTTTAAGAGACTTTAAATCCCGCTCTAATCCTGATTTAATCTTTCTTCTCGGTGCAGGTTCTTCAAAGAGCTCTGGTATCCCAACAGCATGGGAATTAACATGGTATTTCAAAAGAGACATCTATTGTTCAAAAAATAGTGTGTCACCGGAAGCACTAAAGGATATAACCCTTCCGAAGATACAAAGAGTCTTGCAGGATTGGATAAAGACAAATTTTCCTGTGGTTGAATTGAATGAGTATGCCTTCTTTTTTGAAAAGGCGTATCCATCTTCTCATGCCAGAAAAAGAGTAATTAATAATTATGTTTCAAATTCATCCCCGAGTATTGGATATCTAAGTTTAGGAGCATTGATTCGTAACAAAAAGATTAGAAACTTAGTAACAACAAACTTTGACAATATTATCGAAAAAATATACCCAGATGTTTTTGTGGTTTCTGATGAAAGTTCCCACCGTACTGGAGATTTAGAAATAGCAGGCGATAAAATTCAACTAATAAAACTTCATGGTGATTTTAGATATGATAAGTTGAAAAATACCACTGATGAAATAAAGAAAATTAACGAACAAATACAAAAGCGATTAAAAGACTTTTTTAAGGAGTTTGGCATTATTGTAGTTGGTTATAGTGGAAGAGATGATTCCATAATGTCTTTCTTTGAACAATTAGTTGAAGAAGAAGATATCTTTTCTAAAGGGTTTTATTGGTGCATTCGAAAAGAGAGTAAACCCAGCATACGTGTGCAAAGTTTAATCTCAAAACTTAAAAGTAAGAATTTAGACGCTGATTTTGTTGAGATTGAAAGCTTTGATGACTTTCTGGTTCATCTCTATAAACAAACAGGAATCAAAGATGAGGTAATTGAAAAGATTATCAAAGAAAGATATGAACAGAAAATGCCTTTTTGCTTTGAGAGAGGAAATAGTGGAAAACCACCTGCCATAATGACTAACTCTGCTTATATTGAAGAATATCCAACAATTGCACATAAATTTGAAACTAACATTAATACGTGGGATGAATTGGGGCAAGTCATTGGTTCAAATGATATTGTTGCAAGCCTTTCTAATGGGCCATCAATCATAGCAATTGGTAACAGATCATTAATTGAAAAAGTTTTTAGTTCCCACATAAAAGATACTATTGAAATTTTAAATATCTTAGAAGTACATTTAAATAAACTTAATTGGCAACATGGATTTGTTTATAAGCTCTTTTATGATATGCTCAACAAATATTTTGAATCTGCGTTAGAATTAAAAAGATATGGCAAGAGGACTTTTTGGAACTCTAAAACATTTAAAAATTATGATTCAAAATGGACACGACAAAGATGCATATACTATCAAGCTTTTTCTTATGGATTAGAATTTAGAGAAAGAGAGTTATTCTTAATCCTTAATCCTACTATCCTTCCTATGCAAACTGATGGCTCTCCTCTCCCGGAAGAAGTCAAAAAAGTGTTCAAAAATGAGATTATAAGTTCAAAATACAATTCAGAAATAAGAGAAATGTTACGAGACTGGATTAATATTTTAAAAAATGGAAAAAACAAAATTGAGGTATCCTATCCAGTAAAGGCAGATCCTCCGTCTGCCAGATTTATCATTGACGGAGGTTATAGTTTCTCGTCTTTGAGGTAAAGTGTGGCACATTATAGAAGCAATTACATATTAATACCTGAACCAGAACTATCTTTTAGCAGTGTGGAGCCATCTTATAAATCTATTAGCCCATTGGAAGGTTTACAAAATTGGGGGCCATACGATGCTTCTATTCCTGGCTTTATTCAACGTCCATCAAATCCTATAAGAATAGCGATAATTTCTGTCTCTCATAAAGTTAACCTAATCCAAAGATACGTTCAAATGTTATTGTCAGAAGTTAAATTAGGACAAATCCATGAGTACTTGAGAGACTATAAAGGATTTAAGCAAATATATGGCTTGAACTTAGATATTCCTGAAAACTTAATTGAACGCATCGGTACCAATGAGATAAAGCAGTGCACGAATGCTGAGAATCCTGAGTTGGCATTTCTTGAAGTGGTTAAAAGGAAATTAAAATTATTGGGCGATAAAAGAGAGCAGTTAGACTTAATAGTATTGTTTGTGAGTAGAGAAATGAAAGATTTTTTGGAAGTCAGAGGTGAAAATTATTATTTCAATTTTCACGATCATCTCAAGGCTTATTCGGCCCCTTCCAATTTAAAACTTCAACTTATAAAAGAAGAACATCTTCCTAAGATAGGCAATGATAATAACAAGGATACTATTCGTAAATTATGGTGGTTATCCTCTGCTATTTATACCAAAACAGGGGGTATTCCCTGTAAATTAGCAGATAGAGCTGAGAGAGCGGCTTTTATCGGTTTAGCATATGGTATTAAGCCAGGTAGTGGTGCAAATCGTATTGTCCTCGGTTCCAGCCATGTGTTCGACGAAAGAGGTGAAGGGATAAGGTTTCACCTTTTTCCAATAGAAAATCCACTTTGGGGAAAAATAATAGGTAATAAAAGAAAAAATCCATATATGAATGCAGAAGATGCTAGACGGCTCTTTACAATTATAAGACAGGATTACCAGACTATAAATAGTGAATTGCCTTCGAAGATTGTGGTTCATAAGTCAACACCATTTAAAAAAGAAGAAATAGAGGGAATTGTTGAAGCATTGGAAGGAATAAATAATATTGAACTTTTAACCATACAACAAGAGAGCCTTTATAGAACAATACAAGGAGAGGTAAAAGATAGAAAACAAAAAGTATCGAATTTTCCCGTAAAAAGGGGAACTGTGTTGCCTCTAGATAAATATTCTTTTCTTTTATGGACATCTGGAGATTTAGATGGTGTAGACCCAAGAGGATGGCACTTTTACCAAGAAAAACGTTCAATACCTGCACCATTGTTAATTACACGTTATCTAGGTAAAGACCCTATGGAGACAGTTTCCATGGATATATTAAAGCTTACAAAAATGAATTGGAATAATCTTCAGATTTATAATAAGCTACCAGTTACTATTGAATTTGCACATAGCATTTCAGATATAGTGAAACAATTAGAATCATATAGTCATGTGCCTAAAGATTTTAGGTACTATATATAATAGATATAGTTATGTTGTTTTTTGTTAAAGGTATTGTATTGTAAACGATTAGTAAAATGAGCAAAGAAGACCTAAAAATAGTTAAGAGATTCAAAGACCTTGCATAAAAAAATTTTTTATCTCGAAGGAGTCGCCGTATGAAGATAATATCTCAGAATAAAGTAAAGGAATTATTAAGAAAAGAGCTTCCCTCTTTAACCTCAGAATATGGCGTAAAAAGAATAGCTATTTTCGGTTCTTACGCAAAAGGCAAACAAAAGAAAAAGAGTGATATAGATATCCTTGTAGAACTAAAAAAAGCCACTTGGCCTTGAATTCATAGAGCTTGCAGATAGACTTGAAGAAATGTTAGGAAAAAAGTCGATGTTGCAACATTTGATTGCTACAAGCGCAGCTTTAACAATCCCAGATATAAACACATTGCTGAAGATGTAAAAAAAAACCTGGTATATGTCTAAGAAGAGAAGAGAGAAAGATTTTCTTGGTGATATTATAGAAGCGATAGAGATGGTGACCCTATACACTAAGGGATTAACTTATAATAAGTTTCTTCAAGGATGTTTTTGAAGCAGATTGAAAAAGGAGGCATAGAAAATGGCAATTAAACAATCACAAATTGAAAGGATAGTTGCTTTAGCAAAGAGCTATGGTCCTACGCGTTTAATCCTTTTTGGCAGTGCAAGTGAAATGCCGATGAAGGCAAGAGATATTGATCTGGCCTGTGAGGGGATCCCGGGGTGGAAATTGTATGAGCTTGCTGCAAGGCTTGAGGAAGAACTGGAAACGCCCCTTGATATTGTACCTTTAAGTCCTCCAACACGGTTTACCCGACATATTGAGACAAAAGGCAAGGTTTTGTTATGACAGTTGAAGAACTTCGTGAAGAAATCAAAGTTTTTTGACTACTTGCAAAAGATAGAGACACAATAATTTTTTAAACAAACTAATCATGACCCTTGCAGTTGACAACCCGATCCTGAACAACCCCTTTAAAGAACCAAAGGAATACTGGATCTATGATGAAGGGCAGTCTAAGAAGATGACTGGAAGACGTCCTGCGGGATATTATTTCCGAACAGGCAAACAACCTGATGCACAAATAGGGCTTTTTGTTGAGGAGCAATTCAAGGAGCTTGAACTAGTAAACACTATACGTCAGAGGGTTAAAGAATGGCGCGAAGGCGGATATAAAGGCATTACGGGGATTACACAAAGGCTACTCCAACATTGGAACTCTACTGATAGGGAAAGAAAACTTTTTTTCTGCCAGTTAGAAGCGGTTGAGACAATAATTTTTCTAATTGAAATTATATCTAAAAATCCAAGAGGCTTAACCATTCCTCAAGATTTCCCCTTAGAATCTGACCTTGCAAAGGGGTATAAAGCCTTGAAAAGATATGGCCTGAAGATGGCAACTGGCAGCGGTAAGACCATAGTTATGGCTATGCTTGCTACATGGTCAGTTATAAATAAAGTACAGTACAGGAAAGATAAAAGGTTTTCAGACGCTATTCTTTTTGTATGCCCAAATCTTACAATATATGAGAGACTTTCTGTTCTCTATCCTTCCAATTCAGAAAACTACTATGAGAAGTTTGATCTTGTTCCACGTTCGATGATGGCGTTGCTGTCAAAGGGGAAGTTCCTTGTTACTAACTGGCATGCATTTTTACCAGTTGATGATGGCAAAAAAAGGAGCATTGTTCAAAGAGGAAAGGAAAACGAAAGGGCATTCTGCAATAGGGTTTTGAAAGATCTGCAAGGCAAGGAAAATCTTCTTATATTTAATGATGAAGCTCATCATGCTTATAGGCCTGCTCCTTATGAAATCGATGATGAATTAAAGATACTTTCTGCTGAGGAAAGAAAAAAGATAAAGGAAGAAAAAGAAAAAGCTACAATCTGGATTGGCGGGCTTGATAAGATAAACATTGCAAGGAAGAATAACTTCTGCGTTGATCTGTCAGCCACACCATTCTACATTCAAGGAAGTGGATACCCAGAAGGTTCACCTTTTCCCTGGCTTGTCTCAGACTTCGGTCTAGTTGATGCTATTGAAAGCGGTATTGTTAAAATTCCTCGTATACCTGTAGATGATAACTCAGGGCAACCTATACCTAAGTATTTCCACATATGGAAAACTATAAACGAATCTTTGCCAGCCTCTGAGAGAGCTACTCAAAGAAGAAAGCCAAAACCTGAATCAGTTTTCAGAGAAGCAGAAGGAGCGCTTGCTACTCTTGCAGGTGAATGGAAAAAGACATTTAAGGAATTTAGGGATAGCGATTATCCTGTGCCTCCCGCAATGATCTGCGTTTGTGACAATACAGACCTTGCAGAGCTTATTTTTGAATATATAAGTGGTGAAAAGATAGTTGAAGATAAATCGTCAAAAAAGAAAATACGTGTATTTTCAGGTGGTAAGTTATTCCCCGAGATTTTAGGAAATAGTGAATCTTTTCAGCCTACAATGAGGATCGATACAAAACTTTTAAATGAAGCTGAGAGTGAAGGAGATACAAAGACTAAGCAGGAAGTGGCGCAAGGTTTGAGACGTAAAGTGGCAACTGTTGGTAAGATTGAATGGGAAGGAAAAGGTGACCCTCATGGTAAGGATGTGCGGTGTGTTGTTTCTGTTGCGATGCTTAATGAGGGATGGGATGCAAACAATGTGACACAGGTTTTTGGGCTGAGGGCTTTTGCATCTCAGCTCTTATGCGAACAGGTTGTCGGTCGTGGATTAAGGAGGATAAACTATACTCTTGATGATAATGGGATGCTCCCACCTGAGTATGTTGATGTTTATGGAATACCCTTTGAGGTCATACCTGTAAAGAAAAAGGGCAAGGGTCCTGCATTGCCACCTCCGCCATCAACCCTCGTTCAGGCATTGAAGGATAGAGAACATTTGAAAATAGAATTTCCACGTGTAGAAGGTTATGTATTCGATATTAGAAGCAAAATAAAGGCAGACATTATCAAAATGAAGGAAATTACTGTTGATCCCAGTAAGGAGCCAACTAAGGTAGTTTCAAAAGGAACAGTAGGATATAAAATTGGCTCACCAAGTAGACTGGGACCAGGGCAAGAAGTTAATCAGGACAGAAATCCATTTCACCAGTCGAAGAGGTTACATGAAACATTATTTGAGATAGCAAAACGAATCACCAATGCACTTAAACATAAGGACAAATTTGAATGGCAAGCACGCGAGACCTTATTTCCACAGGTGTTAGCAATTGTAAAGAAATTTGTAAGTGAAAAGGTCCGATTTTTAGATGCAAAACCTAATGAGATAGCGCTTGAAAAATATATTCAACTTATTGTTGAAAGATTGCTTACTACGATAGAGCCAGATACAAATAAGGGCGAGGCTCCATTATTGCCAATAATAGAAAGATTCAGACCAAAAGGTTCAACATCAGAGGTTCTTTTCCGTACAGTCCGAAGGGCACATTCTACTCTCACAAGTCACGTAAGTCATGTAGTTACAGACAATCGCTCTTGGGAACATACTGTAGCTTTTTATCTCGAAGAAAATACTAATGTAATTTCCTATGTAAAAAATGAACACCTTGATTTCATAATCCCATATGACTATCTTGGCGTAAGACATTCTTACTATCCTGATTTTCTTGTGAGGTATAAAACCTATAATGGTGAAGCTACCGTAATCATCGAAGTTAAAGGATACGAATCAGAGCAAGACAGACAGAAAAAGACTGCTACTGAGAGGTGGATTAAGGCAGTTAATTATCATGGTAGTGTTGGGAGATGGGAATTATTGGTTTGCCGTGATCCTAGAAGTTTGAATAGGCTATTAAATGGATTGTTCAAGAAAAAGTAGTTTAGTATAAGGTATAAGGAACAACGACTGTTAAAAAGGGATACTAGATGCCAGATACCTTATTCCCGATGTTCGTTTTGAGATCAAGCCTGTTCTCTAAATTTGTTGCTTCAAGTTTCATAACAAGAGACATTACTCTTGTTAAATTTTTTGATGACAAATTTAAATTTTTATATGAAAAATTAAGGTTTTTCTGCCTTGATAAGTGAAGCTGTTATGTTAGACTAATCTTAGATCATATCATTTAATGAGGTTTTATTTATGAAAACAGTAGGCTCATACGAAGCAAAAACTCATCTTCCTTGTCTCCTGGAAGAGGTTGCCAATGGTGAGAAAATTATTATAACCAAACACGGCGTAGCAGTAGCAATGCTTGTATCTGTGCAATCTAAACAGAAGCAGGATCCAAAGGAAGTCATCAAGGAAATAAGAGCTTTCCGAAAAGGACGATCACTCAAAGGTTTATCAATTAGAGAAATGATAGAGGAAGGAAGAAGATTTTGAATCGATTCGTCCTTGATTGTTCAGTCACCATGTCATGGTGCTTTGAAGATGAGAATAAACGGTATGCTGATTAAGAATAAAATTATATTAGATGAAAATGATATTCCAACGCAATGGTACAACATAATACCTGAATTACCAAATCCACCCCAGCCCCCACTGAATCCTGCAACAAGCAAGCCGTTAGTTCCAGATGATCTTGCACCCATATTCCCAATGGAACTAATTTCACAAGAGATAAGTAATGAAAGTTGGATAGACATACCTGAAGAAATTCTCGATATATATAAACTATGGCGTCCAACACCTCTCCATAGAGCAACAATGCTTGAAAAGGCCTTAAAAACTCCGGCAAAGATTTATTACAAAAACGAATCTGTAAGTCCAGCAGGTAGTCACAAGCCAAATACTTCCATACCTCAAGCCTATTACAACAAAAAGACAGGTGTTAAACGCTTAACTACTGAAACAGGCGCCGGACAATGGGGTAGTGCATTGAGTTTGGCTTGCAGTCTTTTTGGCCTTGAGTGCACTATTTACATGGTTAAGGTAAGTTATAAACAAAAACCTTACCGCCGTTCGATGATGGAATCATGGGGTGGTAAGGTTATCGCAAGCCCTAGCGATAAAACACAAACTGGAAGGAATATCATAAATAATGATCCTGAATCACCAGGAAGTCTTGGGATCGCGATTGGAGAGGCAGTAGAAGATGCCTTATCAAGGAATGACACAAAGTACTCTCTCGGTAGTGTATTAAACCATGTCATTCTTCACCAAACAATAATCGGTCTTGAAACGAAAAAGCAAATGGAGATTTCTGGAGATTATCCTGATATAATAATTGGATGTTGTGGGGGTGGAAGTAATTTCGCTGGGTTAAGTTTTCCGTTTATACATGATACAATAAAAAAGAAAACTATCAAAGAACTACGTACTTTGGCTGTTGAGCCAACAGCTTGTCCAACATTGACAAGAGGTATGTTTGCCTATGATTATGGTGATAGCAACAAACTTACACCATTGGTACCAATGCACACACTTGGACATGATTTCATACCACCCGGGATACATGCTGGCGGATTGCGTTACCATGGAGTATCACCATTAGTTAGTCAATTGTTAAATGATAAATTTATTAAAGCTGTTGCCTATCATCAATTAGAAGTATTTGAGGCAGCCCTGCTCTTTGTAAAGACTGAAGGCATAATCCCTGCTCCAGAAGCGGCACATGCAATCAAAGCTGCAATTGATGAAGCGAACAAATGTACAGAAGAAGGTAAACAAAAGATAATATTATTTGGATTAAGTGGACATGGGCACTTTGATATGGGTGCTTATGATGCTTATTTATCCGGCGAGTTGAAGGACTACTATCTACCTGATGAGGACATTCAAAGAGCATTGAAAACAATAGATAAATTAACTCCTTCCAGTCGCTAATTTATGGAATTTTGCTTCGCAAAATGAAATACATCTTGGAAACTAATATTAACTCATACAATTAGCAAGTTTTATAAGTATAAATATATTAATAGGGTATAGAATTTATGATATATTACAAGGTAATCATATTTTAAATTTACGAATTACGATTTGAGATTTATTATTTGGAGTTTAAACTCATAATTCTAAAAAATGTCTAAGACAATTAACCTGGCAGTACTTATTTCTGGAAGTGGTAAAACACTCCAAAACCTTATTGACAAAATAGATGACAAAACTCTTAATGCCAGAATTCAAATCGTAATAAGCAGTTCTCCAGATGCTTATGGTATACAAAGAGCCGAAAAAAATAATATTCCTGTAGCCGTAATAAAATATATCAATTATAATAATTCGAAAGAATTTAGTAATACAATAATAGGAAAGATCGAAAAATATCCTGTAGACTTAATAATACTTGCCGGATTCTTACACCTTTTTAAGATACCTGACAAATATTCAGGTAAGGTAATGAACATACATCCGGGCTTAATTCCTTCCTTTTGTGGCAAAGGGCACTATGGTCATCATGTTCACAGGGCCGTAATCGAAAGCGGGGTTAAGGTCTCAGGCTGTACGGTGCATTTTGTTGACAATGAATATGACCACGGACCCATAATAATCCAAAGGGCAATGCCTGTGTACGAAGACGATACAGCAGATACTCTTGCACAAAGAGTTTTTAAAGAAGAATGCATAGCATATCCTGAAGCAATCCGCTTCTTTGCTGAAGGGAGATTAAAAATTGATGGAAAAAAGGTTAGAATCTTGAGTAAAAAATTATGAAATTTAAAAACATATTAAGAGTTAAAAAGTTTTCGCATTTGCTTGTTAAAATACTTTTGGTCTTTGCGATAGTATCTATACTTATATTACAGAAAAACACCATTTCCTTTGCAATCTCTATATTAAGAGTTGACCCTTCAGTAGTCGAACTTGAGAATCAAGCTCTTTATAATTTAAGACGTGGAAAGTTCTTGAAAGTTTTTAAAAAGTGTGAAGAACTATTAAAAATTAATAAAAAAAGCATAATTGCTTATGAGATGCTAGGTGTAGCATATGCTGGAATCGGACAATTTGACAAAGCTCAAGAGATAATTGAATCATTAAAGGACGTTACCAAGAATTCACCGCTTTTGCATCTATGTAAAGGGATGGTCTTACATTCTCAAAAGGAATTTGATAAAGCAATTGATGAATGCCAAAAATCTATAGATTTAGACCAAGACAATCCTATTGCATTCTATGTCATTGGAAGAATATATATAGATAAGAAGGAATATGATAAAGCTGCAGAATATCTAAGTAAGGCTACTGAGAATGAACCAGGGCTTGCTTCAGCATACACGGGCCTGGGCATAAACTATTTGCTTCAAGGAAAGATAGGAGAATCTTTCAGAAACTATAATAAGGCACTCGAAATTAACCAGGATGAACATATAGCCCGAATGGGTCTTGCCGCAATATTTACGGGATTAAAGGCTTATGAAAATGCAATAGGACAATATAACCTTGTTGTGAAGAAGATACCTACCTATATTCCAGCACGTCAAAATCTGGCTTCACTTTATCTTCAAATAGGTAGGTTTGAAGATGCGATCGAACAATCTAACGAAATTTTAAATATCGATTCAAACACACCTCTTGCCTATCTGATATTAGCAAGGTCTCATTCCTATACAAACAATTTCGATGAAGCTGTAAAAAATATTAAAGATTTTATAAACATACAGGACGCTTCTTTTGAAGGAAATTACCTTTTAGGAATATTCCTGATGGCAAAGGGAGATATTGAATCTTCAAAAAAAGCATTAGAACAAGCCAGGAAAATAGATGCTAAACAGGGGAATATTCTGATAGCTAATGCATTGATAAACCATATTGAGGGCAACTATAGTAGGACAGAAAATTATCTTAAAGAAGCGCGAGGATTAACACCAGAAACTAACCATTCCATAATCAACATCTTCTTTACAAACCTTTACCTGTCACAAAACAAGTATAAATTATCAAGTGAAAGTCTAAAAAAGTCTACTGGTTTTATAACGGGATTTAGGCCTGAAAATCTTGTTTTTAAACCTGATAGTGATAAAAAACACTCTTACGCCCACACAAATCTAGCAATCTTTTCTCACCTGAATAGATGGCAAGACAAGGCAATTACCGAGTGCGATGCTGCACTAAAAATACATCCAAAAAACCCTATTACTTTGTATGTAAAGGGTAAATCGCTTATAAATAAAAAAAGACTTTAGCCAGGCTCTTTTACAATTTAAAAAGATCGTTGAAATACAACCTAACTTCATATCTCCACATTACGATTTAGCAAAACTTTATTTTATAATGGATGAAGTTGAGAAATCATTAGAAGAGTACAAAAAGATAGCAGATTTGGTACCCGATGACGCATCAGTTCACCTCTCAATAGGAAATATCTACTTAAAACAAGGGAAAAACGAAGATGCCATAGCCGAATACAAACAGGTTATAACTTTAGCGCCTGATTCTCCGATTGGATATAACGAGTTGGCTTATTACTATGCAGAAAATAAAACTAATCTGGATGAAGGTTTAAAATATGCTCTCAAAGCTGCAGAGTTAGTTCCAAAAGATGCATCAATCCTGGATACATTAGGTTGGGTATACTTTAAAAAAGGAATTTATAAAAAAGCTCTCGAAAATCTGATTTCTGCAGTTGAATTAAGACCAAGCTCACCTACTATAAGATTCCATCTTGGAATGGCGCACTATAAAAACAATGATCTAAAAAATGCCTTAAGTGAATTTAAAAACTCTTTAATTATTTCAGGAAGATTCAACGAAGCGTCCCAATCTCAGGAAATGGTTAAATTAATTGAAAATCAATTGAATCAAGCACAATAACAAAACTGCAATTTTTGTATCAAGTATCTCTGTGTGAGGATTAGTAATTTAAAAATATCGGTTTAAGATTTGATGATAACCCACTGAAAGTGACTTTTTTTCTAAGCTTGTTTTAGAAACAAGCTAAGCTTTCGGCGGACTACAATCGCCAACTGTACCCCGCTTAGCGGGGTGTAGCAGAATGGCTTTAGCCTTCCATGTCCACGGTCTTATCTGCAAAGATGGTAAAATGTAACTCAAACCTTCAGGTTTGAGTTACACCTGAAAACTCCAGGTTAAACGTAAGCCGATAATTTTGAGGTAACATTGAAATCCCTATACATAAATTTAGGTTCAGGTCACGCCTTAGGCGGATCTTGAAGCTGCCCACAGGGTCGTCCTCAGGCGACTGCCTTCGGTACGACTACCCGCCAGCTTGTCCGACAAGTCTTTTGGCGGGAAAGACGTGTCGCCCGCCCGTGCCGGTACGGACGGGAGCTGGCAATCCTGAACATGCATAGTCACTACCTCACCCTTTCAATACTCCACAAGGTGTCATTTTCAGGCGGGAAGTTTCTTGCGAACTGCACTTCCATCCTGATTTGTCTGTCAAGTCGTCTGGGGATGCCGTATCTTATGATTCCATCTGGTCTGTACCACTCCATGATCCGTATGAATTTGCCACTGTTAATGTCATTTATCAGGTTTGCGCCAAATTCTCCTTCTTCGAAGAAATTGGTAGGATTGCCGTATCTGTCAAGGAGTTCCTTACGCACGCGTTCAAAGGTCTGCATCACATCGTTAATATCACTCACATCATCAAATTCAATAATCATGGAGGCCTTTTGTAATATCCCTTCTTTATGCTCAAGCGCAAGTCTTTGTCTTTGTTCAATTTCATTAAGCAAAACTACCTCGTAGGTAATTAGATTAGCTTGTTCATAAGCGCCTGTGATGTTGGCCCTTGCCAATCTTTCTTTTATTGTCCTCATGTCAGCACTCGGAGCGAGTTCTATCAATTCAACCTTGCCTTTGGATGAGGGATAGGTTGTAATATATGTATTGGGTACACTTGTGGTAGTTCTTCTAAATAACTTCCTCAAACGAACCTTTTTTCCAATTTGATGCGTCCAGAATACGCTCGCACGGAAGGATTTTGAGACGCGTCCAGGATCAGGATTTCTGTCCGCACCGTTAATCTCCAGGCCGAATGTATTATTTTCCATTGTATATCGGTAGTAGAAATTTTGCGTCAATGTCTTGACATCATCGTTTGTGATAAGGCGTGCGTTCTGCACGTTAAATCCCATGTCGTAATCAAAGCTGTGAGGACCTTTACTGAGGTTTACGGCAAGTGTGGGATATAGGTCATCAGTGCCGCTGTTTATATTGTCTATCTGGCGTATCATAACACCTGGTCTTATGTTTCCTTTAAAGCCAAAGAATCTCAAGGCATGCTCTCCGCTTATTCTTACCTGTCTGGTCGTCGTGTCATTAGAATTACGAGTCTGATTGTTAATAAACTGGTAAAACAAATCCGCCTGACCGTTCCAACCTGCATAAATGGGTTTGTTGAAGCTTGCGGTCACGGTTTGAGTTGTCGTGTTGCTGCTTTTATTACGACTTTCAACATCCTGGACGTATGCATTAATGTTACCGCTGAGGTCGTTGACAATACCCTTGAGCAAAGGACCGCTGAAGGTAATACCTACTGTATTTGTGTCAACAGGATCAGCCCTCTCCACACCATCTCTATAATGTTGAAAGCGTCCTCTGACTCTCAGCCCGGAATCAAAACGCCAACCCACATGCGCCTCACCTGAACGTCTATCAGGTGTAACAACTGCTCCATTCGGCCGATAATCTTGCCCGTAATCCTCAAATCGCAACCTGTAAGTAAGTGGCAGATCACTCTTACCACTTGACTGAAAATATAATGCATTTTCATCCCTACCCTTGCCGGTTGCAGGTCCACTAACACCATTATGGTCGCCATTGAAGTGGTCAAACTCACCTTCAAGCGTTATCCTCTGATTGCCTGCAGGTATGGTCTTCTCCGCAGCCAGTCCTATAACATTCTGAGAGCGGTGTAAAGTGCCTTTGGAACGTATTCCCTTACGTATGTTGTGAACAAAATTAAGATTCCAGAGGCCGAACATGGGGTCTTCAAACAACAACGACGTGCCCTTTGTCAGGTCTTCAGTAAGCCTGAAATCCTTCCAGGTACTCTGTTTAGCACCGGAAGCAAATTGGATTGACATACGCCGACCCGCATTTAAACCTATATCCGGTTGCATCTCTAGTTGTACACCCTTTAAAGAACGCTGTATGGTTCTATGACTGAAGTAATGATAGTAATCGCCTACCTCAACACGGAAAGGCAGAGCAAAGTCACCCTTTTCGTACGCCAGATTAAGACGTTCGGGAACAAAACCGCGATCTTTGACACGGTAGTCAGATTCATTAATCACACCATATACTCTTCCACGCCAGGCGCTGTATGGATTGTCTCGTTTGTTAAAGTTGAGACTGAATTGATTGTAAGTCTGCGGACCCTCAAACTGGTACTGACTCAACAACTCATCACCTGAGGTGTTATAGTGTTCAAACCGAAGTGTGTTGTCTCCTGATATTAACAGATCAGTCAGGCTATCATACGGAACATCTAAAGACTTACTTTCCTCAGCATGTACAGGTAAAGTATTAAAAAAAACACAAAATCCAGATTACAAACCACGTAATAGTTCACCAGGTAGTTCAAGCTAGCAATCATTTTTTTGATATTTTCTTGCATTCGGAGAATTAATATGCTATCTTTTGCATATGGATTTGCAAGTAAAATATCAAGGCAGGGTTGCAACTAC
>MAYW01000026.1 GCA_001723765.1 Candidatus Scalindua rubra | reverse complement strand
ATCGATGTGTATACCAGCCTCTTTCTTCCTTCTTTTTCTTTTTTTCTTCAACCATTTTATATCTCCTTTCTAATTATTTAGCTCACCGCAGAGGTCGCTGAGATGAAATTAGTGCCCTTCGGGCGGACTCCGATTACCAACTGTACCCCGCTAAGCGGGGTGTAGCGGAGGTCTTCAGACCTCCACACACCATGAGATTAAATCCAATTTAAATATTCATATAACTATCTTTACTCGCTATCCCCTGTCTGCGTGCGGACATACGCACAGGCAGGCATGGACGTGGCCTGCCTGTGCCGAGCACGGCAGACAGGCAACCTAAAGGTTGCCGCTACGTGTTGTAAATTTAATGCCCTTCGGGCAGACTTCGCTCGCCAACATGTCATTCTGAAGGAGGAACGACTGAAGAATCTCTTTACGGAAATCTCACTAACCTCACGAAACATCATTGGCTTACTAACGAGAGATTCTTCGCGGAATTTATCCTGAGCCGAAAGCATTAGATTCTTCACGGAATTTATTCCTTCGCTTCACTCAAGGACAAGCTCTGAGCGCTGCATTTTAAGTATTAGTATATATTCTCTGTGCACAAAATAAAGATTCTTCGCTTCTCTCCGTTTCGCTCAGAATGACAAAGGTGTATCTTCTTGCGTAATAAGCAGTTAAAATGGAAATTCCTATACTATTAAATTAGAATAAATGAAAAAGCAAGTTGACAAATCCCCCATTCCCCCTTTACTAAAGGGGGGTAGGGGGGATTTTCCTCCTTTTCTACCCGTCCGTACGGCGAGGCCGGGCGGGAAGGGGGATTCACTTCTTTTCTATTTTGATTTCCATGATGCCATTTTTATATAATTTCTTTATAATACCTTTGGACTTACAGGGAAGTTTTATCTTCTTAAAGTATTTAAGCCTTGTCCTGTCAGCCGATATGGTCAGGATATCAGCGCTTAAATCTACTTTTATATCTTTTTCCTCTATTCCAGGTAGTTCGGCGATTACGTCTATATGCTTATGTTCATCGAATATATCCACAGGGATATCTCTTAAAACTTCTTTCTTTCTTCTAACACTTGGAACTGCTTCAAATCTTCCTTTGAAATGTGGAGTTCTTGTTGCTGTGGTTTTTTTTAAAGGTGTTTCTCTTATCCTTTTTTCCACCTCTTTGTCAATTTCTTTTAATCTTTCCTGGATTGCATCTGATTTTTCTAAACCTTTAACCAATCCACCAAGACCAGGGATAACGTTACTCAACCCCTCGAGCACGCTTTCTGTTACTCCTTTTTCCTCCTCCAGTTTTTCCTCCTTTTCTTCCGATTCGCTTCCCTTCTTTTTCCGTTTTGTTCCCTCTTTTTTCCTTGGTTCAGTCATAACGAACTCCCTTTCAGTTTAAATTGGAGTAATGGAGTTTTGGAGTAATGTAGTTAAGAATAAATGAAATGTTGGTTTCTTGTTTTTTCTCATCACTCCAGTTTTCCCTTACTCCATCACTCCATTCTATTCTTCTTTGATTCTTTTGATGGCTTTTTAAGGTGTTTCACTGAAATCTTGATCTTTTCAGATTTTTCCTTTTCTGCCTTAACCCGCGCTTCCTGTGAAGCACCGGGCTTACTGCTTAAAAATTCTCTTATTGCATCCAACCCGGCCTCTCTACAAACAGCCTCTATATCAGATCCCGCGAGCCCTTCCGTCAATTTTGCCAGTTCCTTGAGATCAACGTTGGCAGCTAAAGGCCTTCTCTTTGTATGTACCTTGAAGATTTCCATTCTCGCCTTTTCATCTGGAAAAGGAAGTTCGATGGTTATATCAAATCTACCTGTCCGCAGGAGCGCAGGGTCTACTATATCCTTTCTGTTTGTCGCAGCCACAATCAACACACCCTTTAGTTCTTCAATGCCGTCTAACTCTGTTAAGAACTGACTTATAACACGATCGGTAACATGAGAATTTGCTCCACTCACACCTCTGATCGGGGTTAGGGAATCTATTTCATCAAAGAATACTATGCATGGAGATGCCTGTTTTGCCTTATGAAAGACATCGCGAATGCCCCTTTCACTCTCTCCAACCCATTTTGATATAAGCTCAGGGCCTTTTACGGATATAAAGTTCACTTCACTCTCATTAGCAAGCGCCTTGACCATCAAGGTCTTCCCTGTTCCAGGAGGGCCGGATAGTAAGATACCTTTGGGTGGCTTGCTGCCAATATGTTTAAACAGTTCAGGATTTTGCAAAGGCCATTCAACTGATTCAGTAAGTGTCTTCTTAACCTCATCGAGACCTCCTATATCACTCCACTTCACGTCGGGTACTTCTACAAAGACTTCCCGGAGTGCTGAGGGTTCAATTTCCTTCAATCCTTCCAGAAAATCATCCATAGTCACCCTAAGTTCTAATAGGGTTTCATAAGGTATGTCCTCCAGTTGAAAGTCGATACTGGGAAATATTTTTCGTAAGGCAGTCATAGCCGCTTCTCTTGCCAGAGCCTCCAGATCTGCTCCTACAAATCCGTGAGTAATCTGAGATAACCTATCCGGATCAACATCTTCGGCAATGGGCATACCTCTTGTGTGTATCTGAAGGATTTCAAGCCTACCGTTCTTGTCCGGAACACCGATATTAATCTCCCGATCAAACCTCCCGGGCCTTCGAAGTGCAGGGTCTATAACATTAGGAATATTGGTAGCACCGATTACTATTACCTGTCCTCTTGATTCCAATCCATCCATCAATGCCAGGAGTTGTGCAACAACACGACGTTCGACCTGCTTTTCACCGCCCATTTCTTCCCGTTTTGGCGCTATGGCATCAATCTCATCCAGAAATATAATACTTGGCGCATTACTTGATGCCTCTTCAAAGATCTTCCTCAGGTGGGCCTCACTTTCACCGTAAAATTTGTGCATTATCTCTGGTCCGCTCAATGTATAAAAGGCGGCATCTGTTTCATTTGCTACCGCCCTGGCAATTAAAGTCTTTCCACATCCGGGAGGTCCATACATAAAGACCCCTTTGGGGGCATCGATACCCAATCTTTCAAAGACTTCAGGATATTTCAGGGGAAATTCTATCATCTCCCTGATCCTTTGAATCGCCTTCTTTAACCCCCCAACATCTTCATAAGATATCCTCTCCCGTACCCCTACTTTCTCTTTTTTCTCCAGTATATTTATTGTGGTACCTGGCTGTACCAATACTACACCTTTAGGTGAAGTGGAAACTACCGTGAAATCCTGACTGCGTACGCCGAAGAGATTAGCTCTTATTCTATCGCCTTCCACAAGCGGCAAACCTCCAAGAAGGCTTCCGATATATCTCATATCCCTGTCACGGTGAGAAGCTCTTGTTAAGGTTAGAGGTGACAGGGTTATTTTATCAGCCGTAGCATACTCTATCTTTTGCACGTCAATCTTTTCATCCAGACTAATCTGGGCATTTTCTCTTAATAATCCATCCATCTGGATTATACCTTTGGCCCGATCTTCCATATACGCTGGTAACACCTTGGCTGCTGTTTTCCTCTTACCTTCCCGCCTGCCCGCCCGGCAACGCCGTTCGGACGGGCCATCCGTCGGGCAGGCAATCTGTAATATATCTCCTACTGAGTCGCCTATTCTTTCCATATCTTTAGGGTCTATTCTGACTATCCCTCTGCCAACATCCTTTGGTCTTGCTTCGGAGACACGTAAAACTATTTTTTTTTCATTATTAGTCATTATTTTTTTTGGGTAAAGTTCGCCATGAAATTACACAAGAATATTGAAATCCCCCCTTGCCCCCCTTTTGAAAAGGGGGGAATAAGGGGGGATTTGACGTTTTGGTTCAACCTACATGTCCGACTGATAACCCGTCCCCGCCAGAAAGCTCGTCGGGCTGGCGAACCGCATTGCCGGGCGGGCAGGCAGTCGCTAATATAAATATTTTGATCCAATAATAGATTCCCGATCTAGCCCTGTACCCCTGCACCGCAACTGGTACAGGGTACCATCGTGGTTCAGGGCAAGTCGGGAATGACACTTATTAAAGCATCCTTGTCATTTAATAAAAAGTCGCCAATTAACAAGTTAGATTCCCGCTTTCGCGGGAATGACAATTTCGGGGCCTGTCATTCCCAACAATCTTAATTGGGAATCTAACAAACATTGAAATTCCTATACATGAACATAGCTTTGCAAATTGATTGATGAGATTAAAGGGTGGGCACTGCCCACCCTACTTTTGAAAATAAGGTTTAAGACAATGTTTTGAAATTCCGATACAGTAAATTAACAAACTACCGGTGAGATGAGATATTTGGCTAATTCTTCAAATTCTTCCTCATTCTTTCTATAATGGAGAAGCAGTCTTTGGTAGTCCCTTACTTTCTTTGCCTCTTTTACTTCAGTTAGTTGAAAATCCTTAGAGAGTTTAGGGATTATATTATGGTATGCCCCTACAAAGAGAATACCCGTTTCCCCATGATTCAAGGTCTCATCTATTCTTTTAGCTATATAGTTATCTCTCTTCTTTAGGAGCTTATTCTTAGCCAATCTATATTTCAGATAAGCCATTAACTTCCGTGTGATTGTCTTGGCCTGGGTAATCTTAACAATGCGGTCTCTTTCTTCTTTGACAAGGTTAAAATTCTCCGTCTGAACTAAGATCGCTCCTCTCTTTAATAAATCATTAATAACCTCATAATTTTTACTGCCACCTTTAATTCCCTCTTCAACTATTTTTTGACCGACTTTTCCGTCAGCTACCAAACCATCCTGGTATATCTTAAAATCCCTGGCCTCCAAATTAGAAAAATATTTAATTATAATATCCCAAAATCCGGAAATAGTTTCTCTATGCCTTTTCCAGAATTCCTCTCCAAAACCTGCAATCCCTCTTTTATCCACCTGTTTAGCAATACTGCCTAAGTCAGCACTCATATGTATAATCGGAACATAGATAAGTTTTTTCATACGCATTTCCCCTTACATTTTGAAAGGAAACTATCAGAGGTGGATGAAAGGGCATCCTTTATAAGAGCCATAATGTCATTGTTATCGAAAGGCTTGGTTATATAATCATAGGCTCCCATACCCATTGCTATCTTAGCTGTTTTCATTGTCCCAAAACCAGTAAGCATAATTACTTCTATATTTTCATCTATTTTCTTAATGCGGCGCAAGATTTCAATTCCGTTCATATCGGGCATCTTCATATCTAAAATTACCAAATCCAGCTTCTTACTTTCCGCCATCTTTAACGCCTTTTTGCCGTTACCAGCCGTAAGAACTGCATATTTTTCCTTTTTTAATATCTTACGAAATAATTCGTGCATTATTTTCTCATCATCTACTACCAAAATAATCGGTTTTCTTCTCATCCCATTTCCCTTCTTTTTAATAGTTTCTAACCTTTTTTCTTTTTTTAGTTTTGCGCCCACCTTTCTTCTTGGGAAGTGTTATCTCTAAGATCCCGTTTTTAAAATATTCTACTGTATTTTCAATATCCACATCAGGAGGAAGGTTAATCTCTTCTCTGAACTCCTGTTCTTCATGTTTGGCAATGATAATATATTTGTCGGGTTTTATATCGATGTCTACCTCCCCTCTTGAAAAACTACCCAAATCTATTATAATCTTTACCTCTTTCGCCTCTTTAAATACGTCTACCAGGGGTTCTTTTATTCTCTTAAAAATGGGCTTAGTTTCGTATCTCCACTGCCGTGGTTTTCTCTGAACTTTCAGCTTAAATCTTTCGTCTTTCCGTGTTTTTCCTAATTCGGCAATTTTTTCTATGCGCACCTGTACTTGTTATCGGTGGTATACTTCTGACCATAATAATTTACTTCCTATAATTGTCTAATACCTTCTTTATAATATCTGCAATATCATCTATATCGCGTTCTGAGTATCTCTCAGTAAGGACAAACCTCAGCGTATTTTCGAGATAGGCCCTGGCCTTAGGAGAAGTTTCTGGTCCATAGTAGATGAATTTATCTGGATCGGCATAATCGAGTTTAGCAATTGTTCGTCGGGCATAAGGTTCAAATATCCTCCAGCGCACCCCATGCTTTAAGTTTTTCTTAAAGCTCCCATTTTCCTTAAGCTGCAATTTACGATCTGTATAACCGGCCTCTGACAATCGAGCTATATATTGGTTTAAAAAACTAATCACCTCTGGCATATAATAGGAATACACGCTCTCAATTGATTTAAGACCTTCTGCTTGAATAGCGCGCTTAATTTCGTCTAAAGATGCATGGAAGGGTCTCTTATCGATGCGAAAATGATATTGCTCATAACTTCCCTTACTTCCTTCATAACATTCCCGAAGAATTAAACCTTTAACCCTTTTTAAATGTTCATCCAGCCTCTGAGCCAGGTATCTTCGCCGTTCTATCCTTTCAGCCAGCCTCTCAAGCTCAAGAAGCAACAAACCACTTTGCATATTGCTCAACCGATAGTCAATGCCAGGATAAGAATAAATTTTGCCAAAGCCTCCCCTTTCAACAGAACAAAACTCATAGGCAAAGTTTCGAACCATCTTTGCATACTCTTCAGTATTAGTTATGACTGCTCCCCCAATATCAATAGATAAATCTTTATCAGTCTCAAAAGAAAAACATCCAGCATGAGCCAGATTCCCTACAGTTCGGCCTTTATAAAAAGCCAGAAGAGAGTTTGAGCAGTCCTCAATAACTACTAAATCATATTCTTTAGCCAGTTCTATAATTGGATTCATATCGCAAGGAAAACCCCAAAAGTGAACTGCGATTACGGCCTTTGTCCTGGAAGTTAAAACCTTCTCTATCTCATCTGACGTAATAAGGCCTGTTTTTGGGTCTACATCAGCAAATATAGGTATACAATCTTGAGCAATAATGGCTAAGATTGAAGAAGGACTGGCTATAGCGCCCACTATAATTTCATCACCGGGATTTAACTCAAGCGCAGCGAGGCTGGAATGGATGGCCCCCATACCATTAGCTAGAGCCACAGCATATTTCGCTCCGCACATCCTAGCAAAAGCTGATTCAAATCGTTCCCTTACATTGGAATTTAATCCGCCTTTGAATACCTTACTCTTGAGAAGACCCTTAATATCAACGAAAGAGCTATTTTCTGCCAAAGGGTCTTTTTGGCTGCGTATGGGTTCTCCTCCATTTATTGCAAGTAAGTCCCGTAAGGCCTTCGCTTCCTTACGGGGCAAATCAGAATTCCTTAAATTGATCTTTAAAGCCATAATGTCTACCTATAGTTTCATACGAAAACCAGAGAATATAGATACCCACGGGCATGCCCTGAACCGTAATGGTACAGGGCAAGCCCGTGGAACTCTGCCCTTTGGGTTATTAGAAACCTCCCTTTTATCACCTTTACTCCGTTGGAGAAAATTCTCTAACGTGGTACACTTGACCTACCTTTTGTCCACCTCTTATATCTCTCCTCAGGGATTTCCTTACCTAATCGACTTTTCTCTTCCTCAGCATCTCCGGTAGGCCCCTTTCCTAAAGCCCTTAATCCTCTGAGCGTAAGACGGATACGCCTGGAATCTATGAAATCAATCAAACCAACCCTGGCCATGGAATCCAAGAGACCTCTTACAAAATCTGTGCCCAACATCATCCGCCTATTTATGAGAGAAACACCACATTCTCCGCCTTTGCCTTCGTTATCTATTATTCGGAGTATCTCACTTTGATAAGGTGTAGGCATACTTACGTATCTCCAAATATTTCCTTACTCTCCAGTTGATTGAATTCCCCGCTTGAATCATCGATTTCAAAAAATTTCCCACAACCACTACAAAGCCAGACAAGGGTAATTACCTCTAGTTTTACCCTTACCATGTCACCAAAACAATTAGGACATTTTTTCAGGGGCGATTTTATTCTTATCTTCATTATATCTCCTTATCAATAATGGTAATTTATTCTCTCGAACTTTCTAATTTCCTTATTCTCAACTCTATTTTCTCAATCATGCGATTGTATTCTATAATCTTCTCAAGCTGTATACTCTTATATTCATTGTATAGTCGGACCTTTTCGTCTTGATGCATGTCACTGTCAGGTAATTTCCTATCTGAATAGAACTCATCAATCTGCGAATCCATATCAGCCCAGCGCTGGCGGAAAGAGTTGAGTTCAGCCTTCTTATCATCCGGTAAACGATTGCGCCATTGCTGCAACTGTTCAATTGAGAAAAGTTTTATGCCTCCCTTACCCTCTTTTATAAATTTAGTGATGGAAGTAAATATATCCTGAGAAACATGTTCCAAACTCCAGATATCCATTCCTATCTCCTTAGTATACGGCATATAGAAATAGGTTACTAATCATCCCAACCTAATGCCCGAGATAAATCTTCATAAGTTTTTATAGCTTTCCATTCTATTTCGTTTACAAACTGGAGATATTTCTCTTTGCAGAGTTGCCTGAATCCTTCTTCATCTACTACATCATATTTCTCTAACAACTCTACCAGCACACGTATCATAGTTCTATTCATTACGGTTACTAAGTGAAAATCTCCCTTAGACTTTTCTAAATCTTTAATACTGTTTTTATTAAGGACGCTTTGGTTAGACACAAGCTCTATTCTTTTATCCAGCCTTAGTATTTCTTTTCTCAAGTTCTCGTTTTCTTTTTTGAGTTTTTCAATCTGGTTCTTCACCCCGTTAGACCTCTTCTTGCAATTCTAACTACTTCCTTTTCTAAAAACATCTCCTTAACCCAGATCCCCCTGTTAAACCCTCTCTGAAGTCTAACGGGGTTCGCCTGTACTCTTTTTCCTTGTCCTGGTTCTGGCTTTAAAATTCTAAATTACTAATCCTCACACAAAGACACAAAGAGCACAAAGATTGACTTTATTTGAGTTCTCCGTCCCTGGCCCAGACCGCAGGGCGGATCGCACCAGGGCAGGCTATAATTCTTGTTACGTAATAAAATTTCACACAGAGACACAGAGATCGCTAAGAAAACGAAATTTAAAAAAATAAAACAAAAGATAATAGTTTTTACCCTTTGTGCTCTTTGTGTCTTTGTGTGATTACTTTTTTTAAATGTTATACTTTTCTACATTCCCTATTTTCTCTACATTTAAAACTGACTGCCAATTTATCACAACACATTTAAACTAAAAGGTTTAAAATGGAAATTCCTATACTATGCACTCACAACTTACGCTCATTATGTTCCGTAAGTTGTGTGGTCATTTAAGATGTCCATCGTCTGTACTTTTGAGCCGGGTCATCCTGGTAATATCGACCCTTTTGATCATTTGATGCAACCTTTTTGCCCCTTAAAATGTCGATCGCCTTCCATTCTGCGCTCTCAAGGGAATTAAAACACTCGGTTCTCTTGGTTCCCCATCCGTCGAATGAGAGCTCATAAGACTCAGACTCGAATTCTTGGAGATAATCGCTAAACCGAAACTTTCCCACAGTGAGGGTGAGAAATGCCTCTTCGGACCAATAGACACATTGTGCACTAATCATTTCGGACCGTTCTAAAAGGAAAACCTCCGCACGAAAAATCCCTTTGGTGATCTCCTTGATTGTCTCTGGTATGATATTTCTAAATCGGTCCTGGACAAACTTTGGTATCTTGGTGACAGCCATTATGCATCCCTCTCTAACTTAACCTTATCTATCCACATTTGGAGAATCTTTTTTCAACCGATTCCAGTAACTCATCTATAAATTCATTCTTCCCTTCTCATCATAGCTATTACCTGTTGAATGGAAGTATCGCTTCTTCTGAGCTTCTTGATGGTCTTTAATCGCTTAACGGTAGTTTCATCAAAAAAATACTGATAATCCCCGCCTTTACTACCCAGTCCTCCTACTGGTTTTATCAAGCCAATATTTAGATAATATTTTACCGCCGTAACATTCATGCCTGATTGCCTTGTCAGGTGTTCAAGAGTATAATATTCACTCATTATTTACCCTCCAAACTTATTCATCAAAAAAGGGAATAATAATATTAGGATTGATAGATTTCCCTTCTCCCCAATAGTCTTTTGCTAATTCATGATATTCTCTGACTTTATCTTGATTCCCTTTCAATTCTTCATCAACGGCCAACATCTTATAGTTGTTACCCAGTATTATCCAAGTTTCTGCCATATGTTTATTAATGCGTAAAGCTCTTTTACATAACTTTATTGATTCTTCATATTCTTCTTTTGCACACAATATAGATGCCTTCGTACAATAGGCATCGATATTATCGGGGTTAAGTTTTAGTGCTCTATTTATCCCCTCCAGGGCTTGGTCATATTTATACTGCCTGGCTAAGAGTAATCCTATTTTAGAATATAGAGTGGAAAGTCTTAATCGAACTGAGATATCTGTAGAGACATCACTATCTTTCTCTTTGGGACTCTTCTTTACCAAACCCAAAGGCGGCTTGTAATCCCTTTTAAGATGAAATCTTCCTCTGGTATATGGCATTGTTTTCTCCTCAAATGAGCACACAACCCCACACCCAGTTTACCGGGTGTGTGGGTTGCAAGTGCGAATCTGACCCCCCTGTTTTCTTTGTGAAAACAAAGAAGGGGGGATAACTCTGACATATAAGTTAGCTTGTTCCTTTGGAACCGCGCTAACTTATGTCCTCGTTAAAAACGGAAGAACAATATCCGGACTAATCGATTTTGCTTCTTTCCAAAATCCCCTGGCCAATTTATGATATTCTTTGGCCATGTCTAAACTCCCATTTATCTCTTCATCAATGGCTAACATCTCCAGGTCATTACCTGCTATCATCCATGCCTCTGCAGTGAAGCTATTGATTTTCAAAGCCTTTTTACACAACTCAAGGGATTGGTCATATTTTTTATTTGCGCCTAAAATAAATGCCTTTGTACAATAAGCATAAGCATTATTGGTGTCGAGTTCAATGGCCTGATTTATCTTCTCTAAGGCTGGACCGAACTTATACTCCATAACCAAAGAAAAAGCTTGTTTGGATAGCAAAAAGGATTTTGATTCATTTTTCACTTTTGCTTTTTTCCCGACCCCTTTTGTGCTACTATAGTTAGAAATTCCTGCCAGGAAACAGCCCTTTCTTTATTTTCTTTCTTAAACTCAGCAATCATCTCTTTGTTTTCCCTGGCCAGATCATTTAATAACTGATGGGTCTCCCCCTTTATGTCCTGATTTTCCCTGGCAAAGTCTGTAATCAGCCTGGCTACCTCAGATGCTCTTTCTCTGCCTTCCTTCTGAGATTCAACAACAAGTTCTCTATTTTCTATTGCCAGGTCAGCCAAAAGTTGATGGGTCTCCCCTTTTAGCTCCTTGTTTTCCCCGTGAAAGTCTTTAATCAATCTATCGACTTCGATTGCCCTTTCTTTATCCTCCCTCTCAGCTTCAGAGCGGAGTTCAGCATTCTCATTATGAATGTCCTTTAGCAACCTTCTGGTCTCCGCCTTCAGCTCCTTATTCTCACTATGAAAATCGCCTATCATACTTTTAACTTCAACCCTTCTCTCTGCATCTTCTTTCTGGGCTTCAGCGATGAGTTCCTTATTCTCCATAACTAATTCAGCTACCACCTGCCTGGCTTCAGCTCTTAATTCCTTATTCTCTTTTTGAAAATCCCTTAAAAGGCACAAGACCTCTTCTCTCCTTTCAGCATCTTCTTTCTGAGCCTCAGCGATGAGTTCCTTATTCTCTCTTTTAATCTCTTCTATTAGCTCGTGAGATTCTTCAATTATCTCCTGATTTTCTTTATGGAACTCTTCAATAAGCTTAGGGACTTCCACCCTTCTTTCCCTATCCTCTTGCTTGGCTTCAGCAATGAGCTCTTTATTCTCTTTTTTTATATCCTCTATTAGCTGGTGAGATTCTTCAATTATCTCCTGATTCTCCTTATGAAAATCCTTAATTAACTGCGCAACGTCAATCCTCCTTTCGGCGCTCTCGCTTTGAGCATCCTTTATCAAATCTCTTACAAACGCCTTCCTTTCGTGGTACATATTCACGATATCCTCTGAAATACCTCTAAAGTCTGCCATTTTACATCACTCCTTTCTTATCACAATTTGAAACATTTTTTCTTTATCCCACGTTCATTGTTTTCCTCTTGTGTCCCCTCCACCCTTTCCCTCTCCCCACGGGGGAGAGGACTAAGGTGAGGGGGCTTAGAAAGCGCCACGGGCATGCCCGTGGGTATCTAATCCTTCTACACTTCTAACGGGACTTTGCCGATCAACCGCCGCTTTTCTTGATCCCTCAACCGTAACGCTATATTCTCCTGTAACATCTCGACGAAGAAAACCCTCTTTTGTAAGTATCTCACATAGGCTGCTCACATAATCAACAGAAACTCCCATCACAGTAGCTATCTTCCTTGCTTCCGCACTCCACAACTGCTTAACTACCTTTAAAACCTGGATCTGGAAATCTGTCAGATTTTGTTTTGTTTGAACCCCACTCTCCTGACTGATATCTTTTCCCAAGATTCTTAAGGCCTTAGGTGTAAGACGCACATGCCTTGAACCTATAAAATCAATCAAACCAAACCTGGTCATAGAATCTAAGAGACCTCTGACATAATCTGTTCCCAATAGCATTTGCTTATTCACCAGAGAAATGCGACATTTTCCATCCTTCCCCTCTTCATCTATTATCTTGAGTATCTGTCTTTGATAAGGTGTAGGCATGTTCTTCTCTATAGTATTACCCTGCAAAGCTGAGCTTAGCTCTGTAAAAACTTTTTTTTCTCATTTACATGAGGACAAGTTTTTGTAAGTTTTTTAATCTCAGAAAAAGTATATGCCACGCTATGAACTCTTGATCTCAACAGTACCCTCGCAGTACTTATCCCCATCTGCGAGCGTTGAAGTAAAAACGAAATTTGCCCTTGGGTTGATTGCCTTAGCTACTGTATTTATGTGCTCCTGGCACATATGGGAACAGCTAATCCACCCATCGCTTTTATCCAATTCCATACTTTTGATCACGCTGCATTCCCAACAGGCGAATATCTGAATTAATGCCCGTGATTCATCTTCTTCTATAATCTTAATCCTTTGCTTGCCCGTAATTGAAGACACTGCGGCACAGGTTTTAGCAATAGCAGCAGTGTCGCTCCCTTTAATTCCCAGGTTCTTTTTAGCCGCCAGGTATTTGCTTCCTATCGAGCTCAATGACTTCTTCTTGAAATCAAGGAGCACCTCCCAGGCGACACCTTTATCCACGTAACTTTTTTCCATCTCGTAGGTATGCCTTATATATTTAACCAGGTACATAGTTCTTATCCAATTACAAGAAGCTACTTCCAGCTTCAGATGGGGGGGGAGCTTTTTCATAATCTCATCAATTGGCCCGAAAAGCATATCTTTTAATTGCGGTACCGCTTCTTCATAAATCTCCAATGCCTTTAATATGCAATCGATGGCCTGCTTATGTTCTCCCATATCCCTATAGACTTCTGCGAGGGTAACATACGAAAGCGTCTGTTCCTGAGGTCTGGCGATTGCCTCTTTAGCGAACCTCACGGCCTGATCAAGTTGTCCGAGATTCATATATGCATCAGCCAGGTTATTGTATATGATGGCTTTTTTTGGCTCCTCTTTCAGGGCCTCTTTGTAAAATTTAACGCTATCCTCATAATTGCCCTTAGTCGCACTCTGAAATCCCATCCTTAAACTATAGCTCCAACCCAGCTTATTGTGGCCATACATTACCATTCGTTATTTCGCTCCTTCACACAGATATGAAACAAAGTAGAGAGTAGAAAGTAGAGAGTAGAGAGATTTTTAAATTACAATATACAAACTACAAATTATTCACCCCGTAAGATGCTTGCTATCTAACGGGGCAGGCAATACACAATACCGAAATTACAATTACCAAAATATCCATTCCTATACTGAAATAAATTCAGCACAAGTTTGGAATTTATAATTTTATTCTTTTCTCGCTACTTTCAACTTTCTACTCTCTATTCTATTTATCGTCTGTACTACAAACTTGTAACATCGTGTTTTTTTTGCAAAGTTTTTTAATCTCATAAAAAGTTTGAAGTGCCTAAAGTTTGAAGTGATCTAAAGTTGTGGTAAAAAACAATTTTTTAACTTTAGGCACTTTAGTTCACTTAAGACACTTCAAACTTGGTTGCGGCTATGCTGTGCTGTGTTAATCTGTGCATTTGTTATAATCAACCCTTCGACTTTCCCCGACCTCAAGGCTGTTCGGCTGAGCTCACCGTCGAAGTCGACGGGGTTTGCTCAGGGTTGATACTGAGCGGCGCTTTTTTATCCCCGCCTTGAAAAGTCGGGGTTTGAACGCCGTCGAAGTATCAAACAAATTGGTGGAGCTGTTCCTTAAATTGAAATTCATAAATAGCCTTGTGGTATAAATCACTAAGTTCCTCATCTGTAACATCTTTTAGCCTGATAACACCTCTTCCCAGTTGATATGAATATTGGCTCCAATCGGTAATTTTTAAGAGATTGTTTTCTTTGCAGTATTGGTAAAGGCCAGTTCCGGGAAATGGGGTAACTATGGAAAATCCTGCGCCATCCATCCCATGGTTTAAGGCCAGGTCCTTGGCCAGGGCGATTGTATCCTCAATGGTCTGAACGGTTTCTGTAGGATAACCCATCATAAAATATCCGTATGAGGAAATACCGGCCCTTGTGGTCATATCTATGGTCTCTCGGATCTGAGAAATCCTAAAGCCCTTTTTGCAAAGATCCAGTATCCTCTGATTTCCAAACTCAATACCATAAAAGATTATCTGACAATTAGCATTTTTCATCTCTTTTAGTAATTCCTCCGTCATAATACCAACTCTACCATCACAGCTCCATACCAGCACTTTGTCTAAGCCACGTTCAACTATACCCCTGCACAATTTTATACCCCAGTCTCTGCTTGCCACAAGAAGATCATCTATGAATCTTACATACCTTACCTCAAACTTCCGGCAGATCTCCTCTAACTCATCCAGGACATTTTCTACAGACCTTCTCCTATGATTTCTCCCCCATATAGCTGGAGCATCGCAAAATTGGCAAAGATAAGGACAGCCTCTTGTTGCCAGCATTGAGGAGAATTTTTTGCCTTGAGTCCATGCCCCTCCATAAACAGGATTAGGCAAAAGACCTCTGGCAGGGAATGATATTGCATCTAAGTCTTTGACAAAGGGTCTGTCCGGATTAACAATTACATGGCCTTCCCTTTTATAAGTTATTCCCCTGACTCCTCGGAGATCTCCATTGCTACAGGCTGTATTGATAAGTTCGAGAGCAGTAAATTCCCCTTCTCCCCTTACGCAGAAATCAACCGCCTGGTTATTAATGATTTCCTCATGCTCAAAGTTGATATGAGGACCTCCTAATATAATCATAATATTCGGCTTGATTTCTTTTATTCTCTTAGAAAGATACAGGCTATTCTTAATCTTTGAGGTGTTTACATAGATTCCCACAAATACAACATTTTCCTCTTTAACTACTCCTACTACTTTTTCATAAGTCAGGCCGCAGGACCTGGCGTCGATTATTTCAACATCTATCCCATTCTTACGAAGAACCGCAGCAATATATGCCAGACCTAAGGGTGGATATACCTCTTGCATCTCAGTAGCCTGCTGAAGATGTTTGCCTTTGTCAGGGTCAGGTACCATATCGGGTGGATCAATTAAAATAATTTTTTTACTCTGGAACATGATTCTTCTTTTACGAAGACACAATTTCGCTAACCCGGACCTTTCTTACCCTACCCCTGATCTACTTTAGATGAAAGGACGGGAAAGCTAAATTGTATGTCTGAGTTAAACCCCGCACTCTTTGTTCTATTGAATAACCTACATGGAAATTATTATCTTTGGCCTTTTCAGCAAATAAATGCATTTTGTTAACTTAAAGGTGCGGGGTAAATTCGCACCCATAACTTATGTCGCCTTTCAGGCTCCATAAGTTATGTGCTCATTTATCTACCAGCGGCTCTTAAGCGAACCATAGTTGTGTCATAAGGAATAAACTTTTCTTCTTCTATATCTTTTTTGTATCCTACATTTTTTAGTTCCTTAAGCATGTCTAATCTTTCTTCTCCATGCATAATTTCAGGATCACTCATGGAGGCAACGTGGAAATCAACTCCTGCATCCATTAGATTCTTTATGGCCATAAAGGGCAGTATATAATACTCCCCCAGGGCTCCTGTTCTCTCCTCAAAACCTTGAGCATTGCCTGCCTTTAAAGAGACCCTCACATGGAGGTTCTCATACCTCCTTAAGGTGGCGATATAATCCGCCGAAGCCCCTAAGAGGACTCCATTAGTTTCCAGGATAAATTGGCAGTCGGCCCCGGAAAGCAAGTCTAAAACAGAAAGGAGGTGTTCTTTTCCTATAGTAGGTTCTCCACCGGAAATCTTCAATTTATCTGTATCCCGCTCTTCGGCCAGACGGAGAAGCCTTTGGACTACATCCCTGGGGGTATAAAAGACCCCATACCTTTCTGGAAAATCCCTTGACTTTTCAACCGAGCAGAAGATACATCTTAAACAACACCCAACAGTATAGGCATTTGCAGCCCTGCCATAGGTTTTAGCAACATAAAAGTTAGTATATTTGCGTAAATAGATTGATGAACCCATTGTGGTTCTAACACTTTTACAAACGACTCCTTCGGTTATTCTGGCCACTTCTACGGGATCATAAGGCTCTGATTTCCTGGTTACCCATCGAGGGTATTTAAACCTCCTGCGATTCTCCGCCTTTGCCTGTGCCTCTAATATTTCAAACACCTTCCTTTGATATGGCACGACCATCATTGTCCCTTTCTGAGAATGGGATAAAAAAACCTCGCCCTTAGCGTATCTTAACCACAAAGCTTAGCTTAGCTCCGCGCTCAGCGTGGTAGGCAAAGTCCTGAATCTGTCTCAGGATTGATAAATCCGAAGCACCTACCTGCAGCAGGGATTTTGCTATTTTTCCTCGACCTCTTCAGTCTTTTGAGGCGTAATCCTCCTCCCGGAATACTTACGGGATTTGAATATCCTTTTTTCATAGAGAGGTGAATGAAATTTACGAGGCTTATAGACCAATACTGAGACCTCTCTTCTTTCATACCTTAGCGGCTCATAAGGCGCCCTCTTTTTATACTTCCGAGCTATATATTTTGCCTGTCCCAAAGTGCCCATATTTAGACCCCCTTTCTCCTCACTTATGCCTTCTTTTCTATCAGGAACCTACTCATATCCCTATAGAGTAGACCAGCACGCTCTTTGTAAGTTGCTTTACAAACTGTGCAAATCCAACGCCTTTCCCTTAGGCTTGTTTGAACAACTTCCATTCGTCCACATCTCGTACACCGTTTTTTCTTAAAATCGTCAAATCTTGCTCCTATAGTCCCCATTTTACTCCTCCTTGCTTTTTCCAATAAACAGAATAAATTGTTTCATATGTCCCTTCTATTCTTGACAAATACATCTTTTTCCCCCAGTTTCCAGCTAAACGTCCTTCCCTTTCTGCTTCCAGAAAAAGTTCTAACGTGGGTTTCAAACATCCTATTTCAGATACAATCGTTTGAGGTGGATTTTCTTTGTATGATTTTTCCAAGTCTTCTTTTTCCATTATCTTAATGAGCGCATGATTTACGGAGCCTGAAGGGCGACATAAATCATATGGTCGAATTAAATTCAGACATTAGACTTATGTTCCCCCGCCGCATTCTTGCAGAATGCAAGAGGCGGGGTCCATAAGTCCGGGCTTCATTTGACGTACATAACCTTTCTTAAGTTATTCTTTGTGAGATCTTTTTCCTTATTTAACAAAGCCTCCAGAGCCTTTTTATGAAATGCTGTACCAGACAAACAAAGCACCCTGGGGTGCTTTGTTTGTATAACTCCTACAAAGTTAATAGCTTTCTCCTCAATGAAGGCATTATTCTATGCTTTTCTCCGCATATCCAAAACCGGCATAATGCTCCTTCACCGGAATCTGGAAGAATTTGCCTGCCTTAAAGAGTTTCTTTTTACGGACCAGGATATTGCAAAGCTGCTCTGCATACCCGGTAGTTAAGCTCATAATCCCGCATATCTGCCTGGGGGTAGCCTTTTTGTCTTTAAACCCCTCAATTACTAATAATAGCTCCTTTTCACGCGGTGTCATTGTTATCACCTCCTCTCCTTTTGGTTTAATGGTTAAAAAGCAATTACTTAATATATTATGGAAAGTAAATATCAACGCAAAGAACAAATCCCCCTCTTCTTGCTTTCGCAAGAAAGCAGCGGGGGGGATTATTTTAATTTTTGCCAAAGACGGATCAGCCTCTAACTGAAACCACACACCAAACGCCTACCTTTTCTTGGCTACAAACTGCTCACCTAAAGCTGTAAGTTTGTATACACAGGGCTTAATCTCTTTTAAATAAGCAGCTCTTAAGTCTAAACCAGCAAGAGACTTACATATAAGGAGGGCATAATCATTAGAAATCTTTAACTTCCGACTGATTACATTAGTACTTGCCCCGTTAGAGATCTTTGCCGAAGACAAAGCAGACACCTTAGGTGTCTTATCTCTAACGGGGCTTGCCCTTCTTAATTCAGATACCAGTTTTAAAACCTCTCGTTCCCTGGCCCCCACCCACTTTACTAGCCTTATCTTAGACAGCACCTCTCGGCCCTTTGGTGTTAACTTATATACCCCATATTTTCCTTGCCGGGCTTTTTGAAGATGGTTCTTCATCGCTAAAGTGGCTAAAAGATAATCTGCATAAATGGTTGTAATCTCCATCCTGCGGCTTATTACGGATTTATTTACCTTCTTAGCATCCTCAGCTATTCTTAAAACCTGCATTTCATTAGGTGAAGGCATTTTTCTACCCCCTCAAATGAGGCCACAATTTACGGAACTCGAAGAGCGACGTAAATTGTTTGGCCGAATTTGACCCCCACCGTTTTGTTTCGCTTTGCGAAGCAAAACGAAACAGTGGGGGTAGTTCAGACATATAACTTATCTCGTCCTTCGGACTCCATAAGTTATGTCTTCACTAAAATTTTAGCAGCCGATATTGACATTTCTTTTTTTGTTTCAGGGCTGCGTTCACAACCCCGGAAATCATATCATCATAAGGCCAGTTCCCACCCAGGAAAACCACCTGGTTGAATCTGGCAAGCGCCTCTTCATAATCACCCTGGTTAAAGAGGGTACTTGCCTCCTGGTATAATTGGAATACACGATTTCTAAACCGGCCAATATCTGATTTATCATCTGTCATTTTTCAAATGAGCCCCAAACTTATGGAGCGATAGCGAACATAAGTTTGTCGGTCGAATTTGACCCCGCTTCTTGCTTTCGCAAGAAAGCAGCGGGGTGAACTCGCACAGATAATTTATGTCGTCCTTCGGACTCCATAAATTATGTGCTCGTTCATTTTTCCATTTCAGCTAAAAACTTCTCTGCCTTCTCATTTAGTTCGTATCCGGTTACGGTTGTGCCTCTCAAATATCCTGCTTTCCATAAGCTCTTACAGAGGATAGTTGTATACTCGGAAGAGAAGTTCATCTCCCTGCTTATCTCTGATATCTTAGCCTTTCCACCCAACTCATAAATCACATTCAGAGCATCTCGCTCACTTGCTACTGGCTTTTTTCCCATTTTTCACCTCCACCTCGGGGGAACTACGTTCCATTCTTTACCACCATATATAACCTTGCGGCCATCATCATTCCTTCTCTCAATACTTGACGGGGAGCCGCAGAGCACCCATCCTACAACACCCCTTTTGCGTGATGTGCAATGCCATTCTCCACCACGCTGATAGCGACAATCAGCACAACGGTCTACAGCAATCACCCTGCCAAATAAAGGGCACTTCACATGGGGTAATGCAACGCTCTCCTCTATATCTATATCAGTAATCTCTCCTTTGTTATCTCCAGCTAAAGCCTTAATCTCTTCCTTTCCAGATACCATATCTAATCTTATTTCGTTGAACTCGTAATTGCATTGGACAGTCCATTTTTTAAGGTCTATTCCTCTCTGTTGTGGACAAGCTGAGCAATAATGCCAGGTAGTCTCTTTTCCATTAGCCGGGCATACCAGAGTATAAGATGTCATCCGTTCTTCCATCTCTTTATAGGAGGATTGGGGATTAGACCTGAGGGCAGCCTCCACCTGCTCAGGAGATGGAAGATTGGACTTCATCTCAATCTCACCGATCACCTCACCGATGGAATATCTTTTTTCATTCCCATTCATACCTTCTTGCATCCTTTCTTTCTCTATGAGATTAAGCCCCTTAGGAATAGCATCACCTGCTGACACCCCAATATTTCTTGCCGGTTGTATCCTATTCTCACCGCCAGATATTTGTATCCTTGAACCTTTTGGTGTAACCCTGTATTCTCCACCAGACTCCTGACGAATAAGATTATCTTGAATAAGTCCCTGGCATAGATCCTTTACATAATTGATAGAAACACCCATTTTGCTAGCTATTATTTCTAAATTAGCGCCTCTCAACCTGCTAACTATCCTTAATACCTGTTTATGGGAACCCGTCATTTTAAACATGAATTTACGCTATAGTAAACGCAAAAAACAAATGGACGCAGGTCAAGGCTTTAGCCTTGCTAAAAGCAAACCTAAAGGTTTGCCCTACGAAAAATATGTCAACCTATTTAATACATTTACTATAATTTATTCGCGAATATTTGCTAATTTAGATTCGCGATAATTAGCGCTATAGAGAACCCGGGAAAATCTCTTTAAATTATCCAGACCATTAATCTCGTAAGGAAACAGAGGTGCCTGTGAGACCTTATGAATTGACCCCGCACTTGCGCGCAAGTGCGGGGTTGAGGTCTCCAAATTCTTAATATACTGTATATATTTCTCTTGCTCCCTTCTTTTTGCTAAATATACCCCGTTAGAAAATTCGGATGGGGCCTTATACTCTACCTTCACTTCTTTATAATCTCCCTTATCACCCACGTTCTTACGGACAGAGCCTCTTCTAACGGGGTAAAAATCAGAGTCATTAATCGTTGGCATAATCCTGTTGATTACTATATGGTGATTGGGAACATTCTGTTGACTTATCTTAAAAAGTATTCTCTCTGTCTCAAGAACACTCAAAGCAAAAGGAGTGGTGACCGTCACAAATTCCGTTATACTTTCATTTATCAGGATACTGGCCATCTTGCGCATGTCACGTCTAAGGAGCAATAGTTTAGAAATGGGTTCGTCAAAACGTATAAATTTGCGATACTTATGAAGTATATTAATGACGGTTTTAATCCAGGTTAAAGTTATAGAAGGAAGTTCCAATAAACGAAGCTGCTGACCAATGGGGCCGGTATCCAGAATATACAGGTCATATTTATCATTTATTACAAATTCCATAAGTTTTTCTACCGCCATAGTCTCATTAACATGAGGGGGAGTGGACTCCACGAACTCAATCATAACCTCCCTGTCAAACTTAACCTCTGAGCTTACTACATCTAATGACCCTGCAGGATTATCCCTGTAGCGGACGAATGCCTGGTTTATATCCTCCTTATACGCTATCCTACGCTCGTCCCAGATCCTGTCGCCATCTGCCTCCAAGCAATAAAGGTTGTGGAATCCAGGTATGAGAGTTTCTTCATTACCAATGGGTAAATCAAAACTATCAGCTAATGAATGGGCAGGGTCAATTGAAAAGAGCATTATCTTTTTATCAGGATATCTATCTGCAAGATGAACAGCTGTAGCGCAGGCAAAAGTGGTCTTTCCACTGCCAGCCTTGCCTCCAAAGATGATAAATTGTAATTCAGGGTTATCGAATATCTCAAACAGGTATTGATTCATAGAGGTCTGAAAATGCATCTGGCTATCCAGATCAAGATGTCTTTTGAAAGACACGCCTGGTTGTGAAGGTTGACAACCACTTGCCAGTGCCTGAGCCATTCTCTCCAGACTCTCAAGCCCCATGATCTCCTTAGAAAAGAAAGGCATTTTGATAATATTATAATGCTTAAATCTTTTACCAACCCCGGCAATAGACATAGCTTCGTCTTCACACCTCGATAAAGAGGAAAGTGAATCTTCATCTAAAATTTGGTTTACGATCACATCTCTAACCGGGATTTTCTCTTCTTTTAATAGCGCAATTAATCTTTCTGTCTCCTTTATGCTCATTACCTCTGGAGTAAGCACAGGGATAAATTCAGTAGACTTAATATTCTTGAAGAAGAATTTCACATCCTCTATATCCTTATCCATAGTCTCCAAAAATTCATCTGTATCATCTTTAACATATGAGCCTGTAAAAACTGTAGATATGTAGCGATGCTTTAATTTCATTAGTTGAAACAGGCGTAGCCACCTTCTCATTTTACTGTAAAACCTCAAGAATCCAAAGGTATGACCGCAAGCTGTGGTATCTATAATCATCAAATCATATTGGCGGCTTCTATAAAGCCTGGCTATCTCCAATATAGCTGTAACTTCATCCAATCCAGGGATAGAAAGTGATAAAAGGTTTGAGACATCCTCTCTATCAAGATAAGTTCCATTAAAGGCAATTGATTTTAGAACAGGCAGATATTTCTTCTTAAAATCGTCAGATAATTGGTTTACATCCAGCTCCAGAGAATATAGATTGGGTATGCCTTTTATAACGGCAGGTTTGCCCCGTAAGGCACTGTCCTTTCCTACTTCGCAACTTCTCGGTGGAGCAGAAGGGGCGGGGTCTACCGGGGTAAATATATCTCCCAGGGAATGGGATGGATCAGCCGATATGATAATGACCTTTTTATTGGGCTTATTTTTGACTAAATAGACCGCTGCCGCACAGGCGATAGTAGTTTTTCCTACTCCGCCCTTTCCACCAAAGAATATTAACCGTAGCGCCTGATTATTCAGGAAACTCGAAAAGGCTTTTTTCTTAAACATTATTATTTTTCCTCTTTCTCTTCTTTTTCCTTCTTCTTAGTGCCGCCAAATATACCACCGATTAAGCCGCCTATCTTTCCTATCATTCCTTCTGCCATACCAACTACTTCCTCAGCAGCTCCAAGGTCTGGTATCTTTTCTTCTTCCTTCTTTTCTTCTTCCTTCTTTTCCTCTTTTTTTCTTCCTCTTTTTTTCTTCTTCCACGATTATCACCTCCTTCAATTGGTTTTATCAGTCCAATCTTTACCCCGTTAGAAATCCTTGCCTAAAGTAAAGGATCTTTAACTTATCGTGAAATTGGTTTCCCGACACTAAATTATCAATATTATTAAATTTTTCTTTTTTTCAATGAGTTACGTGCAATTTTTCGAATTGCCTTAAACATTGCTAAAAAACCCTGCCCGACCCGTCCGAATGGCTTGTCCGGGCGGGCAAATGGCAGGTGGGCCTGTCCAAAATGAAATTTCCTATACTATCAAGTTATCCAGACTTAGTATAATCTACCTCACTGGGTGAACTTGCTTTCCTAACTTTTATCTCTAGTATATTATTATTATACCTCTTGTTTAGCCCTTCGGCCTTAACCTCAAAAGGCAAAGGAATTTGATAATTAAATAACCTGGCATTGTTATTGCTTGAGATAAAAAGTTTATCCCTGACCACCTCTAATTGTATATCCTCTTGCCTGGCACCTTTTAATTCCATAATAATACTTAGATAATCTCCTTCATCAAAAATCTCCACTATCGGCTTCTTTCTCTCCTCTTCCGCCGATCTCTTTCCTATAATCCACCAGCTATAGGTAATAATCTTACCGGTGATATCATCCTTCTTTGACCTTTCAAAGGTCAAAAGACTATAACCAAGCAACCTCTCAGCAGTAGGATTGATAATTTCTCTTATCTTAAACAGGGTATCCATATGATTGGGGGCCTCATAAAGAGAAGCTAATTCATCGATATTGGCGTAGCCTTTTCTCCAGAGGTAAGATAAAATCTCCTGACTCTCAGAATCAAGCTCCTCTAAAACCTGCTTTATCCCATCCTCATCGATTTTTAAAAGGGACCTTTCGTAAATCTTCTTCCTCCAGCCCTCGAGATCACCTACAGCAATCCAGGCTTTCAAGATAGTGTTGTCCCGGGCTGATTCATTAGAGGCGTTATCCTCGTTAGAAACATCAGTTTCACTACCCCTCAGAACATGATTTCTAACAGGGTGAAGCATCTCATGAATGCGATTACGAGTGGCGCTTCTATAAGTAAGCAAAATAACCTCTTTGGTTCTTAAAATCACTGCCCTCTTTTCAGTAGTAATGCTAATAATATCTTTATAGGAAACTTGAAATACAATCTTTGGGGGCTGAAATAAAAAAATCCGCTCATTAGTGAGATAATAGCGGCCCGGTTTCCAGCCCGAGCGTAAACTCTCCTTATATAATCCAGGCCTGGAGAGGATTACGTCCTCATTTTTGTTCAAACAATATGGTCGGGCGTTTACTTCCATAATTTACCCTGGTACCCTGTTAGAAATTTTGCACGAATTAGATTTGTAATCCATTAGATACGGAACGGCGTAAATCATAAGTGCGAATTGAACCCCGCTGCTTCGCTTTGCGAAGCAAAGCGGCGGGGTAAGTTCAGCCAGCAGACTTACGTTCACCCCGTTTGATGTTTACTATCTAACGGGGTTCACGGAGTTTACCCTGAGGTAATCGAAGGGCTCCGTAAGTCTGGGCTTCACTTATTCTGTCCACATCCTTAATCTTTCTTCAGGTGGTAAGTTATCATATCTTCTCTCTAATTTATCTTTCTGCTCTTCCTCATTTTCCTGACCATGAAGCTTTTCTTTGGTCTCTTTAGAGACCTCGCCTGTTGTCCATCTCTCAAATTTCTCTTCTGGCGCCATCTGGGGACCTGTGGTCATAGCATCATACTTTGAATATGGGGTCTTCCCAAGGCATCTCCATCCCTTCTCCGCAATTTCACACTTACCGGTTGCCTTATAGTTTATCAAGTCTCTTCTCCCCATAGACCCCAGGACAGACCTGAGATAATCAAGTCTCAACCCCATTTGTTTGGAGATATTGACTTCACTATATACCCCGTCTTCCCCCTCTTCATCAATTATCTCAGGATAGTCCTCTCATCTCTTGTAGCCATATTTTCTCCTCCTTCAATGAGCCCCCACCGTTTTGTTTCGCTTTGCGAAGCAAAGCGGCGGGGTAAGTTCGACTATCAAACTTACGTTCACCCCGTTTGATGTTTACTATCTAACGGGGTTCACTTCATTCCGTAAGTTTGAGTCTCACTTATTTGCCTAATTTTTTTCGCATCTTCTCTGTTAAAACAGACTGGAATTTCTCTAAGTACTCCTCACCTTCGAAGTGAGGTTTGGAGCGGACCCTTTTCTTTATCTTCTCCTGGCTTTCTAATTCATGGGTATAATAAGCCTTATAATCAAATTCCTGGCCTGTAGAATGCTTTATATATGAATCCTCACCGGTTGAATACCTTGTTTTTTTGTAGCGATAAGGCCCTGCCTGGGCCTTGATCTTCTCCAACTCGTCCCAGTCATAACCTGTTGAATGTTTTAGTCTTGTAGGCTTGCCTGTGGAATATTTCATTATTTTACCCCCTTTCTGTAGATATCCACGGGCATGCCCTGAACCGTAATGGTACATGGCATGACCGTGGCACTTTTTAACACCCCCCTCACCTTAATCCTCTCCCCCCGCTGCTTCCTTGCGGAAGCAAGGATGCGGGGGAGAGGGAAGGGTGAGGGGGATACCCTTTGGGTTATTAGAAGTCAGAAGACAGACGTCAGATATTAACCAAAAAACTGAAGAACCTAACCCTGATAAGTCGGAAATAAAATGAAATCCGAAATTCCTGCCCGACGAATGCCCGCCTGTCGGACGGACAGGGCAGGCGGGCGAATATCGAAATCCAAAACAAATTCAAAATCCAAATGACCGAAATTCAAAACATGCAGGCAACCACCCGTTTTTGTCATTCAAATTTTGGCAAAGCTGAGCTTAGCTTAGTCATTCGATATTGTTTCGTGCTTCGGATTTCGAATTTATTAAAATATAAATATAGCTTATTATTGCAACTAAGCACTAGGTTCGACCTTCAATTGCTCTTCTTTACTTAACTTCTCTTCCTCTTCCACCAGCTTATCATACTCATATTTATAATCCATCTCCTTGCCCGTAGCATGCACCAAAGATGACTCTCCGCCTGTAGAATGCCTCAGCCTCTTTACCCTCCTTCTTATCTCATCTAACCTGGTCATATCTAAGCCTGTAGAATGTTTAACCCTTGCACCTCTTCCTGTTCCATATTTCATAATTTTTCACCTCCTTTAAATGAGGCCACCCCGCTGCTTTCTTGCACCGTAGCGGCACGCTGCAAAAGCAAGAAGCAGGGTTTGGCCGAATTTGACCCCGCACCTTTTTGTGTGCAAGAAATTTCTTGCATGAAAAAGATGCATCAGTTGTGTTTTTTCAGACAGAAAACTAAAACCTATAGAATAACCCATCTGGTTAAAATCTAATCCCCCTTAATCCCCCTTTACTAAAGAGGGAATGGGGGATTTGTCACTTTTGGCGCAAAATCCAGGTAATAATCAACTATTTTTGAATGTCCAAAAGGTGCGGGGTTAACTCGGACAGATAATTTAGCTCCCCCGCCCTTTCATCCAGAGTAGATTAGGGCCACGGCAAGAAAGTGTGGGGTTCTCTAAATTATGTCCTCGTTAATACTTCCACTCTTTTTTAAACCACTTTAATTCCTCTATCTCTTCCTTCACCCTACCCATTTTCTCCTGAAGCGTGGTCATCCTGTGTGTACCTCTGTTATGAACCTTAACCCAGCGTAAGCCTTTGGCGCCGTGAATCTTAATCTCTAATAAGTCTTTGGGCTTAATCTTTGCTTCCTCACAGATCTCTTCTGATAAGACAACCCTTCCCTCCTCATCAATCATACCGGCTGACTCAAGCATAATCGCCTCCAGCATCACAGCGATATAAGGAATTTGCTCAGGTGTATGTATGACCAGATAGGGAAGCCTGGTTGTTCCTTTAAGTCTCAAGACCTTGATGGCTACAACGCCCTTATCTTTAAAGCAAAAACCAGCAAACCGTCGAAGATGAAGAGGTATAGTAAATCCCCCTACTTCATCAACCACGCCAAATCCACGCATCAAAGCCATAACAACCTCTAAATCTGTCTATCATTCCAAATACGATATATATCCCTTCTTTTCCAGTTCCCGTTCTCCTTTGGTAGTAATCTTACATGTCCCTTTAACAGTTATATCGATAAAATCCCGCCTGGCTAACGACATGCAAATACATCGAACATAATCATAACCCAGTCTCATTGCGCTTGAGATTGTTCCAAAGTTGGTCTCACCGCCTTGCCGTGCAATTATTTTTAAGACATCAAATTCAGTGGATTTAGAGCCAAGGCTTCCTCCGCTATCTTCCTTTAAGTCTTTCTTTCCCCAGCCAAATTCAAACTCCTTAGATTCTTCTCTTTTGAGTCTTTCTGAAATCTTCTCTATTTTCTTTAAAACCTCAGCATATTCACGCTCTAAGGATTGCAAACCCTTTTTCTCATCCTCTAATTCTTTAAGCTGGGACCATGAAGGGCCTGTCTTATCAGGAGCGGCTATAGAACGCCAGGTATATCCATCATCCCCCTCTTGAGCCCCTCTTATCCTCTCTTCCAGTTTAGAAATCCACTCTCGAGAAAATTTGATCTGTCTGCCTAAATTCTCTCCTTCGGCTTCAAGCTCCTTTAAGTTATCCTGTAATTCCAATTTAAACTTTTTTTCGGATCCCATCATGTAATTCCATCCCTGCCATATAATAGGTAAATTTCAGGTTGGTCAGCGCCTGTTTAAGACTTGGGTCGAGCTTTAATGCCTTTTTATATTCTTCTATGGCCTCTTTATATTTTCCCTGGATGCCAAATATCCTTCCTCTATCAAGATGGGCCCTGGCCTTTTCTTTGAACTCTGTCATATTTTCTATGCTGGAATTAACCCTTTGCCTTTGCACTTGAGGCAGTAATTTCTTAAGCCTGTAGAACCGGTGACTCCTGTGCCTCCACACTTAGGGCACTCCTTCATCCCTTTCTTAATATGAATTACCCCTTTGCCTCCACAGGCAAGACACGTAAGCCTCTTGTTCCTCTGGTTTCCACTGCCTCTACAAACAGGGCATGTCTCATCAGGTTTTTCAATCTGTATCGTTCCTTTACCCTTACAAACCTGGCAATTGGACAGTGGTGAAGGTATTCCCCAAGGATCCTTGCCTGTTCCATTACAATATGCACATTTCAACGTTTTCACTTCACCTTTTTCCACTTTTACGGTTACAGGGTTACCACGACTTTTGGGTAGCGTTCTAACAACTTTTTTAACCATTATTTCTCACCTCCTTCTTGTAAAAATTCGAAACAAAATATGGATATTCGAGACATTAGAATTATGAATTTAGGATTTCCATTATTATTTCTTATTGGCGGCTTTCTTCTTTGCAACTTTCTCGGCAACTGCAAAAAAAGGCCATCTCCCTCCTTCAACTACCTTTAGATGGCCCTGGGCCACTAAGCTCATGCAAAGCTCCTGACAATAATCTACTCCAACAGCCAGTTTCTTACTTATGGCGATGGCGCTTGCCTCTGGCACCTCTTGGAATTTCTTTAAAGCCTCCTTCTCGTTAGGCGTCACTATTTCACCTCCTTTCTTCAATGAGATCACCCCGCTGCTTTCTTGCACCGTAGCGGCACGCTGCGAAAGCAAGAAGCGGGGTTTGGTCGAATTGAATCCTGAGGCCCGATAGGGCTGAAGGATCTCTTTCGCTTTTGAGATTGCTTCGTCGCTATCGCTCCTCGCAATCAAATTCGCACTTATGACTTACTTCGCTCTGCTCCGTAAGTCATGTGCTCATTTGACTTTCTCCTTTAATGCCTTAAACACAGGCCACCTTCCACCCTCAACAATTTCCAGATGACCCTGGGCTACTAAGCTCTGACACAGACGTTGCAAATAATCGATGGAAAGGTTCATTGCCGAGTTGGTAGAAGGGTTCATCATCTTACTCATAGTGATGGCGCTTGCCTCTGGCACCTCTTGAAACTTCTTTAAAAGCTCTTTTTCATTAGGGGACATATTTTTATCACCTCCCTTCTTTTACGAGGACGCAATTTAGCGAATCCCGCACCTTTTGTTCTATTGAACAACCTATATAGAAAGTACTATCTTCTGCCTTTATAGTGAATAAATGCATCTTATTACCCATAAAGGTGTGGGGTAAATCCGCACTTATAACTTACGTCACCTTCCAGGCTCCGTAAGTTATGTGCTCATTTATAGTTCGTACTTAAAGAAACTCTTCTCATCAAAAGCACTTACACCCACCGGTTCTTCTGGCTGGGCTGCCTTTGGTCCCTCTTTAATAGCCCTTTCGCCCTTAGGCGTAATCATCATCCTTCCTCTTAAAGAGATATCCATAAAATCGGCCTTGGCCAATTTGGTGCAGGCCTTGTTGCACCTGAAGACATCCCGCATCTTTAGCTTCTTTGCCACATCCTTAATCTTATACTCTCCAGCGCCTTCCTGGACAAGATTGAGAATCCTGACATCTTCAGGCGTTACCTTCTCCAGATCCCTTTCTTCCATCTCCTTCACAAAATTCTCACACTGTTTAGTAAGACCGTATATATCTCTGCCATATTTGCTAAGCCACCCTCTACCAACCATATCCTTGAGGACGAATTCAGCGTAGGCGCTTGAAATCCTCACGCTATTGGCCACCTCCGCCCTGCCAGCTTCGCCTCCCAACTGGTATATAGTCTGACAGATATCCCTTGGCGTCCCACTGGGCGAGCGGAAGTGTTTGGTTATCACTTCCCCTGTCTCCTCATCTATCTCTTCTTTTTCAACATGGACTACACCTGTACCTCTACATTTGCCACAGTAAAGGCCCTCACCTGGCTTACGTCCCCTTCCATTGCATTCCTGGCAGATCTCCACAGGTTCCTTAACCGAGACAACGCCTTTTCCCTTGCAGACCAGGCAGGTTACCAGACTCCTGGGCTTTTCAGAACCATGTCCCTGGCAGAAGGCACATTTTACTGCTGGTGGATTTACCTTAACCCAGCCCCTGGCCTTACAAACTGGGCACTTAGTACCCTCTGGATGCATCCCCTCACCTTTACAGAAGCCGCATGTATAGAATTTATCCCTCATTAATTCGCCCACAGGCCTGGGTCTGGTTGCCACAGATGCAGACGATGACCTATGACCGCGAGCCTTTGCAGGCTGCCAGGCCAGAGTCTCTCCTCCTCGATATTCTACTGCTCCACGGGTCCTTGTCTTTCTAACCCTCTTACTTTGTCTCCAAACAAATTCTTCTGGCATTTTAATACCTCCATTCTTTTGGTTAATTGGAAATTCTTATCAAGTTATAGAATTTCGAAACGTCAATTACTTACACAAGTTCAGCCTCCTTACTCCTTATAACATAATCTGCACCTTTTTTTTCATAGACGATAAGATTATCCTCTTCCAGTTCACTAAGGCATCTTTGAAGTTCTTCCCTGGCTTTTATAATCCTGGGCTCAGGGATACTAGCTAATTTGACAAGCGCATCCTCCTTCTGCTTGATTATCCTGCTTCTATTTTCCGTCAGTTCAAGATATATATTTCTGGCATAGGAAGAGAGGGTATCGGCCTTCCTTCCAACCAGCATATCACTCAACTTTCCTTCAAGTCCTTTGGTCCGATTTACCTCCTTAATCAGAGAAAGCGCTCCTTCAACTTGCTGAGACACTTTAATCTCTCTGTCTATCTCGGCCTTCTTAAACTCTAAGGCGTCTCTGACCAGAAGATCCTGCTCTCCGCCTTTCCGAATCAATAAATCTTCTTTTTTAGATATTTCTTTCCTTAATCCCTCCAGTTCACCAAACATACCGTTAATTTCCTCAACCCTTTTAGATGACTTGTGGAAAAGCTCATTTACCGCTTTATTGATGTTCTTTTCTTTTTTGCGCTGGTCTCGATATAACTGGCCAATCTCTCTTTCCGCCACCCCTACCTTTTCCTGCCATTGAACATCTTTTTAAGGCAGTTTCCATATCTTGTAAATCCTCTTGTTCTCTCTCCAATTGAGCCTGTAAATCTCTTTCTTTCTGCTCAATTTCCTTCTTTTTTGCATCTATCTGGGTCTTTAAATCCTCATTGCTCTCGACTACGGCTGCTTCTCCCTTTCCAAAAATTCCCATCTTTACACCTCCTCCTTTAAATGAGCCCCGCCGCATTCTTGCAGAATGCAAGAGGCGGGGCGAATTTGACCCCCCTGTTTTCTTTGTGAAAACAAAGAAGGGGGGTTAGTTCAGACAAATAACTTATGTCTTCACTAAAATCCTGCCAGTTCACTGGTAAGCTCCTCTTTCATATGCCTAAAGTAATATTCATACTGGATGCGCCGATATAATTCCATCAGCTCATCATCATCTATATCAGGTAACCTGATAACACTCTCTCCGGGATGGAAGTAATTATACTGTTCCCAGTCTTTTGTCTTTAAAAGACCTTTTTCCTTGCAGTAATAATAAAGTTCACTTCCTGGAAATGGGGTTACGACAGAAAACGAACAAAAATCCAGGTCCAGGTCTATTGCTAATCTCATGGTGTCATTAATCGTCTCTTTGGTTTCCGTGGGATAACCAATCATAAAATTTCCAGTGGGGGATATCCCCGCTTTCTTAGTTATTTCTATAGCTCTGTAAATATCCTCGATTTTGGTCCTCTTTCCGCTATCATTGAGGATCTTTTGATTGCCGAATTCTATACCATAAAATATGACGGCGCAGTTTGCCTCTTTCATATTTCTTAACAATTCTTCCGTTACGTTATTTACCCTGCCATCGCAGGACCATGTTACCTTCTTGTTCAAACCGGTATCTACCATACCTTGACAGAATTCATTTACCCATTTTTTGTTTAAGACGAACATCTCATCTGTAAATTTCATATAAATTATCTGAAATCTTTCGTAAGTCTCTTTCATTTCCTGCAGGACGTTCTCAACTGATCTTCTTCTCTGTCTGGGCCAGAATTGAGATATGGAGCAGAAGCGGCATTTAAAAGGGCATCCCCTCGAGGTAGTAACATAGGTAAATCGAGCCCGCTCCCTGAAACCTATCGAACCTCTATAAATATGATTGTGGAGTAAATCACGGGCAGGAAACGGTAAGGTATCCAGATCCTCTATAAAGGGCCTGTCTGGATTTACAATCACTTTATTATCGGCATCTCTAAAGGTTAATCCTCGAATACCACCAAAATCTCCCCCTTCAGAGAGTGCTCTGGCTAATTCAACCACGGTGATTTCCCCTTCTAATCTTACACAAAAATCAACAAAATCCTTCTCTCTAATAATCTCTCCATGCTGGGGGTGAACGTGAGGTCCGCCTACTACAATCTTACAGGATGGCAAGTTCTTCTTTATTTCTCCAGCAGTTATCAATGCGCTTCTTAGTTGAGATGTAAAGACCGTAATCCCTACCAAATCAGGCTTTTCTGTTAAAACTACCTTACACGTTTCCTTGTGGCTCATGTTTAAAGACTTGGCATCCACAATCTTTACCTCAAAGCCACCTGCCCGGAGAGAGGCTGCGATGTAAGCCAGACCTATAGGGGGAGAACACGCAAGGCTCTCCTTATCCTCTTTAAGGCCTAACTCATCAGAGATATTAACCTCTAAACTGGGTGGATCGATTAATATACACTTAATCTTATTCATAATAATAATTAGTTTTCTCTCGTTATACGGTTAAGGTTACGATGCCCGTTCTCTAAAAAAGTAGAGAGTAGAGAGCAACGAGTAGCGAGTTCTTTTAAATTTCAAATTACAAGTACCAAATCACAAACAAATTACAATTACCAAAATTACTCTTACAGAGCCTACTTTCGGCAATGGCCAAAACAAATAGAGAAGAATCTATTTCGGTCATTCGGTAATTGTAATTTGGGATTTGTTTGGATTTTGTAATTTGGGATTTGTGATTTTACCATTTTCTCTCTACTCTCTACTTTACTCCATGATACGGGCTTCCTGCCTGCAGGCAGGCGTTACCGTAGCTCAATAAGCATTATTACTCCAATGCAATACGGAAATTAACAAAACTATAAGGCGCTAATGGCCCTGTATAGATAAATTTAATATCTCTACTATATCTTTGGTCCAACTCATTAACTTTTCTATCAAACTCATCTTCCTTATCTCTGTTTATCAGAAATGCTGTATTAAAGATCATAAGGGGGCTAAAAATCTTCTTAAGCCGCTTATCCTCTGCTATTTGCTCAATAGAGGCTAACATCCTTTCTGTATAGCATTTCTTAATCTTATCAATGGCCTGAATTAATCTCTCGCCAAGTTTGGTGGATGAGAGAATTACCTGGCTTAAATCCATTTTGCTGGTAGATATCATCTTGTCCAGGCGATTTTTAATTCCCGGGTCAGCTTTTAAAACCTCCTGATGTATTATTCGATTATGCTTCCATAGAGCTTTCAGGGTCAATTCCACCTTTCCATCCATCTCATCCAGAAGTTGGTGAAGTTCCTCATAATTCTTTTTCAGCGCCTTCTCTCTAATCAATTCAGCGCCTTCGGTAACAGTTCCAAAGCCTACAGGAAGGACAGTAAAGTCCTCTAAGACCTTACCCAACACTAATTCATGATGGATAGTATTTTCTCTACTCAACTTATATTCACTCACATTCGGCGAATCACAAACCACTGCTGCCAGATCCTTATGATTTATGGTATAAACTTTACTGCCATTACCTGCAATGCCTTCTACATCAAATTGCTTCTTTACAGGAGATTTTATAAAACAATATAAATATTTTCCTTCACCCATTCTTTCCTCACTTCTTTCGGAAGACAGAAGTCAAATATAAAATCCCAATAATCAAACCACAAATCACAAACAAATTCCAAATTCCAATGTCCAAAATTCCAAACATTTTGTGACACCCTTGTGACTTTTGGTCATTGTAATTTTGGTATTGTAAATTGTTTGTAATTTGGAATTTGTGATTTGTAATTTATACATTCTCTCTGTGTCCTTTGTCATCTTACCAGGGTATAAACCTCACCCGCCTCTGATTTTGTCTTTCGCAAGTAACCGTCTTTCACTAAACTATCACACAAAAGCCCTGCATAAGCAGGGGTAATCCCGACGTTACGGCCCACGGTATCGGCAGTAGCTAATCCTGACTTTCTAATCAACTTAAGTAACTTAGTTATTCTATTTTCAGCAGGGATATATTTACCCATCTTAGTCTTTAATATCAGAAATTCATCCTCCAGGATTTGACATAAAAGGGTGGTATATTTTTCAGGAATCTTTAATTCCTTTGCAATCTCTTCAGGGATTACGTCTTTTAATCTTTTGATAGTCATTAATATTATTTCTCTATCATTTTTAAACAAATATCCGCCTTTAGAGGTCCTGATCAAAAATCCTGCCTCAACAAGCCCAGAGGCAAGACCCAAAGCAGCCTCAGGAGAAATGGATAACTCCCTGGATATCTCATCAACATAGACTACCCGACGCATCCTGACTAAATCCATTATCTCTTTGGGCAGGTCTCTCTTGACAGCGTATCCCCCCCTGGCCGACCTTACAATATGACCATCTTTTAACAAGGTATCACATATCTCTCCTGCATATCTGTCTGGAATTGTCAAAAACGAGGCTATTTCTTGTTCTTTAATCCCTTCTAAGTGTTCGATGATCTTCTTTACCTGTAATAAATTGCCTTTAGTTTTATCATCCCAGGTCTTCCAGATCATCCTTGTGGTACTCAACATGTCCTTGCTTGAAATTGGTGATTGCCAAACCATCTCTTCCTCCTTTTAGTCGTCGGAAATTCCAAATTACAAATCCGTATCGTAGGGCGAAGCTTTAGCCTTGCCTCTGTGTGTAAGGGTGCAAACCTAAAGGTTTGCCCTACGTCTTAATTCAATGACATTGCTGTCGGCAGACAGGTTTATTGTAATTTTTTCTAAATCCGAATATCGAAATCCGAAATCCGAAACAATATCAAATGACCAAAATTCAAATAACCAAAACAATAAAACTAACGACGAGATAGTATATTTTAAATTTTGAACATTTGAAAATTCGAACTTTTTTCGGATTTCGTGCTTCGAATTTAATATTCATGTTATTTACCCTGGGATGCTGGTACTACTCCCCTTCCCTTACATGTCCAGCAATACATATGCGTGCCGATATATCTCCCCGTGCCAACACATGCCTTACATTTCTCATAGGGCTTCTGGACAAACACATATCCCCTTCCGCTACAGACTACACACTTAGAAAGCGGGGATAAGCCATAAGGATCTATGCCAGTTCCTTTACAGAAGGCGCAGCTTACCCTGGCACGATCTTTTGCATATTCTTTTCCTATTTCCTGCAATGTCTTTTTAGCTTTAACTGATAGCGTCCTTAATGGCTTTCTTCTGCCAGCCCTTATCCCTGCTTCCAGAGACTTTTTCCAGGCAGGAACCTCTAACTTTCCTGTAGCTATAACCGACTCACCCTTTGTTACAGGCTTAGTCCTTACCGCCTTCTTTATCATTGGTTTCGGTCTTACAAATACCATATTACTCCTCCTTTCTCAAATGAGGCCACCCCGCTGCTTTCTTGCGAAAGTAAGAAGCGGGGTTTGATCGAATTTGACCCCCTGCTTTCTTTCGCAAGAAAGCAGGGGTTAACTCGCATATGTAATTTATGTCATACTTCGTACTCCATAAATTACTTGCTCGTTCACTTCCCTGGAACAAACCTCACCTTATTCCGGCAGTACTTACACAGCATAAGCTTCCCTGTGGTGGGAAGGGTTATATATTCACCACAATAAGGACATTTCTCCCTGCTTCGAGTCGTACCCGCAGGCACCTTTGACCAATCATAAGCCCCTCGCTCCCCTTTGATGGGTTTTGGTGTATATTTCTTTAATGGTTTAGGGGTATATGGTTTTAATGGTTTTGGTGTATAAGACTTTAATGGCGCCGGCCTATAGGGTTTTAATGGTGCTGGTATATAGTCTTTTGTTGGGACAGGCCTATATGGCTTTAAAGGCACCGGGGTATAATCCTTAGTAGGCACGGGTGTATATGGCTTTATTGGCGTTGGCTCATATGGCTTTATAGGCACAGGGGTATAATCCTTAAGTGGTACGGGCTTATATGGCTTTAATGGCTTTGGAGTGTATGGCTTTGTCGACCTTGGGCTATAGGGCTTCACCGACCTTGATATATGAGTTCTTTTATAGGCTTTTTTAGCAGGTGTTGTCTTATATGCCCTTTTAAGGTCACTTCTTCCTCCTACCCAGGTCATTTTATCTGTCTCCTTTTTTAAATGATCATCTGATTAGATACTGTTGAAAACTTACAAATTACGAGCGCCAAATTATTCACCCCGTTAGATAGCAAGCATCTAACGAGGCAGGCAAATTCCAATTACCAAAATTCCAATAACCAAAACATCTTGTTTCATTTGTAATTTATGTATTGTAACTTTCGCATTATACAACGATCTCATTTACGAATGACGACGTTATGAGTAGATCATAAGTGCGATTTGACCCCCCTGCTTTCTTGCACCGTGGCGGCACGCTGCGAAAGCAAGAAGGGGGGTGAACTCGGACATATGACTTATGTTTCCCCTGAAATCTGGAAGATTTCGGGGACTTAATCCCGGAAATTCTTTAGAATTTCTCGGGGCACTCCGTTCCATAAGTCATGTCCTCGTTAACTATCACAGTGGAACGTCTGATCTTATTATCTAAATCCCTGGCATCATCTGCCAGCTTATTGGTTTTGGTAGTGATCTCCTTAAGATGATCCATCCTCATAGCTATCTTTAAATCCAATATCGCCCTTTCTACTTTAACTACCTCTATATCGCCATCGTCTAATATATCCTTGCTGTCTTTGATAACTCCTCTGGCAGCCACAACCATCCTGTATGCCCGATCGTTTACCTTATACTCTTTCTTAATCGTTCTTCCACCTTTCCAGGTCATCTTCTCTTGCCTCCCTATTTTTAGACAGGATAACAAGTTAAAAGGCTAAAGCCTTAACTCCATTCCGGTTTCTTAACTGTGAATATATCTTTAAGATTAATAATTCATCTATCATTTATCTGTATATGATTTGTAGGCTTTTAAAAAAAACACGTTCTTAAAAATTCTGATCATCCTGTAATCCTGTCTAAATCCTGGCCTCTTGCCTCTGGCTTCTGGTTTTTTTGAACACTCTATCCAGCGCCTTAATCCGTCTTTCTAACTCTTCAGTTCTGGACTTGATGTCATCATAATCCTCTCCTGCCAACGCTGTTCGAACCTCCAACATTGCCTTTTCTACATCCTCAACCCCATTAGAAATTACTTTTCTAACGGGGTCAATCAGACCTGTCTCTTGCTCAGGCAGGGATGGATCTCCTTCTTCACCTACATCCTCGATCATCTGCTGGCCAGCCCTGATCATATTATCGGCCTTGATACTAATTTCTACCTCTTCGCATTCTCGTTGATCTTGCTTTTGATATTCTCTTGCATCCATGATCATGCGTTCAATCTCCTCGCTGGGTATGCCGTAAAAGCGGGGGCTAATCCTCAGCCTCCTGGAATTTTCCGTATGTAAGTCCTTGCAAGATACATGGAGGATGCCATTAGCATTAATCTCAAATTTCACCTCCACCCAGGCATCCCCACGCGGCAGGGGAGGAATACCGGTCATCTGGAATCTATCCAGGGTCATATTATATATAGCCATAGGCCTCTCACCCTGTAATACATGGATATCCATAGATGTCTGTTGATCAGCAGCATTGGTAAAAAGACGACTCTCTGATGTTGGAATAGTAGTATTTCTCTCGATGATTTTAGTAAATATTCCGCCCTGGGTCTCAATGCCTAAAGATATAGGAGTAACGTCGATCAATATCTTTCCTTCTATCTGGCCTGTTAAGATGCCTGCCTGAACAGATGCTCCCATAGCCACTACCTCATCAGGATGTATCTCCACATACGGTTCCTTGCCCATAAGGTCCTTGAAAATGTGCCTTACCGCAGGCATCCTGGTGGAACCGCCTACCAGGATGACTCGATCAATATCTCTGGGTTTCAGCCTGGCGTCAGTCAGGGCCTGCTTTGTCGGCTCAACCATCTTTTGTAACAAATCATCGGTTAATTCCTCAAATTTCTCCCTGGTCAAGACCGTCTCCCAGTGTTTAGGACCACCTTCACCAGCATTAATAAAGGGTATTTTGATACGGGTAACTTCCTTATCAGTAAGATCGATCTTGGCCTTTTCTGCTACCTCTTTGAGCCTTATCATAGCCACCTTGTTTTTGCGCAAATCAATCCCATATTCTTCCTGGAATTCATTGGCCAGATGTTCCACTATCCTGTAATCATAATCATCTCCCCCTAACCAGGTATCGCCATTGACCGCCTTAACCTCAAATACCCCACCCCCCAATTCCAATATAGAGACATCGAAGGTGCCGCCACCCAGATCCCATACCAGGATAGTATGAATGTCCTCCATGTCCAGACCATAAGCAAGGGCCGCAGACGTAGGTTCATCTATAATCCTTAAAACCTCAATGCCCGCAATCCTTCCTGCATCTATGGTGGCCTGGCGCTGGCTGATGTTAAAGTAGGCTGGGACACTGATTACGGTCTTTTCTATTTTTTCGCCAAGATAATCTTCTGTGTCTTTTTTTATCTTTTGTAGTATCATCGCCGATATCTCTTCCGGCGTATACTCTTTGTCATCGATCTTAACCCAGTAATCAGAACCCATATGTCTTTTAATCTGCCGTATGATTTCTTTGTCATCGCTTAAACTATCCAGATCTAAATAAGCCCTGCGTCCCATATGTCTTTTTATGGAGAAGACAGTTCCATCTGGATTTCCAGTGGCCTGCAATTTTGCTAATTGTCCTACCAGCCGCTTTCCATCTTTCAGGATACTCACAACCGAAGGGGTCATGCGGCTGCCCTCAACATTAGGTATAATCTTAGGCTGGCCCCCTTCCAGATAAGCCGCCAACGAAAATGTCGTCCCTAAATCTATGCCTATTACTTTACTCATTTCCTCCTCGCTACGCTCGTCAGACGCGAATTATCGCGAATTCAACTGCGCGGATTTCCGCAAATTATTAGCGTCAACAAGTTCTTCATCAATAGACTTGACAAAATTAAAAACCATTTTTTGAAATTCTGAATATTTCCTTATAAGGTTCTTGAAGGTATCCCTCTGGCGCAAACGCTCTAAGGATTTCTCTTGCAATAGATGATTCACCGTGTTTACACTCGCATTATATGCCTGCGATAGATAATGAAGGGCTATATCTTGCTTTTTGCGAAAAGAATATGCCTCCATTATCTCGTCAAAAACAGAGTAGGCTGATTTTCTTATAGCCCTTCCCTGCTGGGATGCATAAAGATTGGGCGCCTGCAAAAACAGGCTATCCACCTCCCCGGCCAGATTGCGGGCTATCCGGTAAAACGTCTTTAAATCATGATAATATTTGAGTATCGCTGATTGCTCTTCAGGCGTTATCTTTTTAGCTATTGGCATCTTGCCCTCACTCCGTTCGGGAGTAGCGAGTAGCAAGTAAGAGAGTAGAGAGATTCTTTTCTTTTCTCGTTACTCGCTTCGCTCCATTGCAAAATTAACAATTATCAATTTAGTAATAGTTCACCAGGTAGTTCAAGCTAGCAATCATTTTTTTGATATTTTCTTGCATTCGGAGAATTAATATGCTATCTTTTGCATATGGATTTGCAAGTAAAATATCAAGGCAGGGTTGCAACTACCAAGGACGTAGAATTTATCAGAAAACTAATTGAGGAGAATCCTCATGATAGTCGTTGTGCTCTTTCTCGTAAAATTTGCAAGGCCTGGAATTGGGTACAACCTAATGGTATCTTACGGGACATAGTATGTAGGGGTTTTTTGCTACGGCTTGAATCAGCAGGCTATATCAAGCTACCTCCAAGAAAAGTTACACCTAATAATCCTCTTGTAAATCGTAAAGAGCCACCAAAAGTATATGTTGATCAAGCACTTATACATAACAAGTTATCAGGGATTCAACCACTTGAAATACATCAGGTACGTCGAACAGAATTTGAGAAGTTATACAATGGTTTAATTGTCGAGTATCACTATTTGGGTTATTGTCATCCTGTTGGAGAACATCTAAAATATGTTGTCTTTACAAAAGGAAGACCGATTGCCTGTATGGGATGGTCTTCGGCTCCACGTCATATAGGATGTAGAGATAAGTTTATCGGTTGGTCAAGCGATATTCGTAAAAAGAATATACACCTGATTGCCTATAATACGCGTTATCTTATTTTGCCATGGGTGCGAGTACCTCATTTAGCGTCTTATCTGTTAGGTTATATTGCGAGGGTTCTACCAGGTGATTGGCAAAGAGTATACAACCATCCTATTTTCTACCTTGAGACCTTTGTTGACACAGAACGTTTCAATGGCACCTGTTACAAAGCAGCTAACTGGATATATCTGGGCAAAACCACTGGCCGTGGCAAAGATGATCAAACAGGCAAGCCCAATAGATCTATTAAAGCAATATTTGG
>MAYW01000025.1 GCA_001723765.1 Candidatus Scalindua rubra | reverse complement strand
ATTTATAAACCCAATCTCTTGTCCGATGAAGGGTTCGATGTATCGCTGTTGGATTTTTACCTTCGTTATAGAGTTCAATACATTGTTGGCGAAGTTTAATTTCATCTTGATTTGTTTTGCTTTTTTTCCATTTTATTAACTCCTATCTTTTTAAGATAGTATACTATGTGTCGATGATCTTATGACACAAAAAGTGTCGATACTCTTATGAAACGTGCCAAATATGAGTTAGAATACCTTCAACAAGTAAACCGAGAAATCATAGTTAGAATGATCGACTCCTTCATGTATTTTGTTTACCAAGGATGTAGGAAACTTAAACCTAACAGACACTTTGGTATGATTTTGCCTGATGTTGTTCTTTATCAGAAGGACAATGAAAAACTCCGTAATTTTATTTTGAAAAATTTTAAAATCAATTTTTTATTAAATATGGGTAATGTTTTTGAGAAAGTAACTCGTCCATCGTCTATTTTAATATTTGAAAGAAGCAAAAGTTATTCTTCTAAAAATGTAATTAACACTGCTGATTTATCTACAGTTGACAAAGTTAACAAACCGTCTCTGATTTTAGATGAATCTTACTTCGTTGTGTAAAACAGGAAAATTTGCTCAAAATTCCAACCTCTTTATTTATCACATCAGACCCGACAAAATATGATATTTGGACAAAAGTTAATAATGTAGCACATCAATCACTTGTTGTCTTTATTGATGAGGACGGAATTCAACGGGGTGTTAGTCCTGATTTAAAAAAAAGCTTTCTTAGTAGATAGTGAAACTGTACGGAGATGTAATTTAGAGACTACCAAGTTAAAAAGGGTACTAACTGGTGGTAAGCATGTTAAAAGGTTTTTTATTGATTATCCAGACCTTTGGTTAATTTATACAACAGCTAATGATAACTTCGACAAATTATCGAACATATGTAAATACATAAATCAATTTAAGGAGAATATTACATGTAAAGAGGTCAAACTTAATAAACACCCTATATATTCATTACATCGACCTCGAAAGGAACATATATTTCTGAAGAAAGAAAAAATATTAGGAGTTATAACTGGAGACAAAATAATAGTTACATTGGATCATAACCAAACTTATGTAACCGATGGTTTGTATTTATTTGGTTAAAATTTATTAATAGTAAATACATATTGGGGGTCCTTAACTCAAAACTTTTTGTTTTCGTATATCGGCTTTTGACACTTGAAAAGGGCCGTGTGTTAGCGCAGGTAAAACCGACACTTTTATCTAAACTTCCCATTCGCACAATAGACTTTTCCAATCCAGAAGACAAATCCCAACATGATAAGTTAGTATCTCTTGTTGAGCGGATGCTGGATTTACAAAAGCAATTGGCAGCAGCCAAACTTCCACAAAAGAAAACAGTCCTCAATCGTCAAATTGAAGTTACAGACAGACAAATTGACGAGATGGTGTATGAGCTATATGGTTTAACAGAAGAAGAGATCGAGATAGTGGATTCAGGTATTTGACAGCTAAAAAAAATCTTGTATACGAACATAGTCAAACGTACCATTACTAAATCGAGAAATGGGATTTTGAATTTTAAATAACCATAACACTAAAGAATGCTTATCAAGAAAGGAAAAACAGGGTCACCTCTCGCCACTTGACACATTCAAATAAATTGACGTCTTGATCAGTGACTAATCTGGTAAGCGAGAGTATTCAGCTCCTCTCACCACACCCCCCTATAATTAACAAATCAGGATAACATTACATAAAAGATACTATACAGTTGGGTGACTATTAAGAATACACTTGAAACAATTCAGATATACTATAAAATCTGTTACTATACAGAAACTGTTAAAGAACTTGCTAGGTGGTACAGCCACAAGGATATCCGTGCATGCCAAAAACAGAAACTATACTTCAGGTTTTCGTTGCATCGCCCGACGACGTCGCCGAAGAGCGGAGCGTTCTTGAAGAGATCATCCGTGAGCTAAATATCACGTGGGCCGATACACTTGGCATTCGTCTGGACCTCGTCCGGTGGGAGACTCACGCGTCTCCTGGATTTGGGGACGATGCCCAAGATTTCATAAACACGCAGATTCCCGTCTCGTACGACATTTTCATCGGCATAATGTGGACGCGTTTTGGTACGCCAACAAATCGAGCGGGTTCCGGCACAGTGGAAGAGTTTTCGCGTGCTTACGACCGCCATACGGAAGACCCGAATTCTGTGGAGATAATGTTCTACTTTAAAAACGCTCTAGTTTCTCCTACCGACCTCGATCCGGATCAACTTCGAGATATTTCTGACTTTCGATCGCGATTGGGAGATCTCGGTGGCCTCTATTTTCAATTTAATTCGATCGATGAGTTTCGCAATATTACCAGGCTTCATCTCAGTCGTTCCGTCCAGAAAAGGACAAAACGACTGGAAGCGAATGGGGAGAAGGAACCTGTTACGACTCAACCAGAGATCGTGGATGCGGACAAAGCCGAGCCCGTCGAGGAAGAGGAGGGGTTCCTTGACCTGATTGAATCCGCTAATGACTCGATGTCGAACGTCACCGAAGTGCTCACACGCATGACGGAGGCAACGCAGGAACTCGGAGAGAAATTCCAAGAACGTGCCGAAGAAGCAAACAAGCTTTCGGCTTCAGATGCCAGTCAGAATTTGAAGGCGGCCAAGCGTGTTGCCGCAAATGCAGCGCGCGACTTGGAAGATTTTGTTAAGCGAATGGACGTTGAGATTCCGCTGTACTCTGATTCGTTCACAACCGCAATGGATTCGTTTGGTCGAGCAGCAACATTGACTTCTGATTTCGGCATCGACAATTCCGATGATCTTCAAGATGCGCTCAATAATGTCGCAGGCTTCCGATCCGCGATAACCAAATCTCACGGCCAAATCCAAGGTTTCCGCAGACTTATTGAGGACTTTCCTCGGATGGCAACTGTATTCAATCGGGCACGCCGCAACGCAATAACTACGTTGGACAAGCTCCTTGACGAAGTGAATGTGAGTAATCGTCAGGCTAACGACGTAGAGACCTTACTATCTGAACTAATTGAGCAATACAAAACCAATGGCGAACCCTAAGTACCGCCTAACCCGTCGTTGCACCGAAGCTGGCTCGCGTTCTACACAAATCCCACCTACGAGGTGGGTAGGTTGTTCACAGTGGACTCGCAATGACTTTTTATTTCCTCAAGCCGGTTCAATCTTGTAGATTGAACCAATAGTTTTATAAATAAGAAATGTTTCGGTTCAGGCTGCAAGCCTGAACCAGCAAGAGAAATTCTTGTATTAATAGTTGGGTGCTAGTGAATCTATGAACGAACAGGAACGTAGAGAACGATGGAAGAAGGACACGGACGAGCTTTACTGCTCTATCGGTGAATTTGTTGTCAAGTTTGAACACGTCTGTCATGCGCTTCAGACTGACATTGTGTCCCTGCTGGATCGGGCCGGTCTTCATAATCAGAGCATCACGCAAATACTCCTCGCTGGTATTACCGCTGAACCTCTTCGAACATTGTTTGAGTCTCTTGTTTGCGAAACTCAAACGCTCAATAATATCGAGCGCAAGATTTTGAAAAACGCACTGAACCGTTTTCAATCACTTACTCAAGAAAGAAACGACATTGTGCACAGCATATGGTTTATTGGTTGGGGCAACGAAAGCTCAGCCGATTTCTCTGAAGCATCCGGCATGAAATTTCACAAGAACAAAAGCGGAGCCGCTTTAAAAACCTTCAATCAAAAAGCAAAAGATTTCGATAAGTTGTCGCAGGAAGCGGAATCATTAGCGAAAATCTTTCTACGTTTGCATGGCTGCTTTGTTGGAGGCCTTGCAGTTGGAAGGAACTTCGTACTATCAGATGAGGCCAAGTTTCAGTGCCGGAGGGTACTTAATCAAATGATTAATTTGCACGAACAATTAACACAAACAAAACTTCCACAGAATAAAATAGTTCTCAAGCGTCAAATTGAGGCTACAGACAGGCAAATTGATGATTTGGTGTATGAATTGTATGGGTTAAATGAGGAGGAGATTAAGATTGTGGAGTCAGGGTCATGACAGTTTAAGCTTTAAATGACAGCATTCTTGAAGAGTAATATAAATAAGAAATTCTTATATTAATAATTAGCATCAAAATATTTATTGAATAAAGGTATATTTAAGGTATAGTTATTATACTATGGAGTTTGCGTTTGATCCCAAGAAAAGCGAAAGCAACAAGAAAAAACACGGTATTGATTTTTACGAAGCCCAGGAGTTATTACATATCGTACTGAAAAGATAAGAATTATTTCAGTACGACGATCCAGAAAAGAGGAGGTTGACTTATATGAAAGCTCGTGAGTTTGACAAGAAATTTGATGAAGGCGAGGATATTTCAAAATACCTTGATGTATCGAAGGCGAGAAGGCCGGAACAGGAACAAAAGAGAGTCAATGTGGATTTCCCTTTGTGGATGATTCATTTATTGGATAAAGAAGCAAAACGGTTAGGTGTGCCTCGGCAGTCCATCATCAAAGTCTGGCTAGCAGAGCGTCTTGAAAAGGCATAAGGATGGCAAAAAAGATAGATTAAAGAATCGACTTGATGCAGAAGTGCATGTTTACACTTCTGCAATATAAACAACTTTGCCGCGACCTGCATCTAACAGGATAAAGGTGGATTCTCCCTGTGGAGTAATATAGTAGCTCTACTCCATAGGTGTCATGGCACAGCTAGTGACACTAAAAAGTGTCGACACTCTCATGAAACTTGGCACATAGGGCTTAATCCACCCGAAAATCTATAGATTCTTGTGTCTTGCCTCTAGCATCTTGTTTCTTGCTTCTTATTTATACCCTGATTATCCTGTAAATCCTCTCTAAAAAAGTTTGTATTACATCCTCAAATTGGTTCAATCTTGTAGATTGAACCAATAGTTTTATAAACAAGAAATGTTTCGTTTCAGGTTGCTAGCCCGACTACGTCGTTCTGACGGGCATAAATCGCTCACTTAATTTATCTCTTCCACCAGGAAGCCATACAAATCACCGAATCCGATAACGTCTTTTGCCACATATCCAACCGGTATTAAATCCTCCGTAAACAATATGACAAGTTTGCCTTCTTTTGAGTCAAGGACTTCAGGGTCCAATGCTACATCCACTACGTATTTTATGTCAGGAAAAAAATCCTTCCATTTGGATAGCTCATCCGAATTGTCTGCAGAACGAACATTAACACTAAAGTTTGGAAATTTGTCTTTATAAACAGTGGTAATATTAAAGCTGGCGCCTTCTTTCACTTCTCCATATATTTCGTTACGAAAATTATAAGATACTGATGTCATATCATCACTTGCGTCTGGTTCCAGTTTAATACTTCCTTCTTTATGAATAACACCATTTCTCCATGTCTTATAATTGCACACATTGTTTTCATAATCGTAGTTAGTAATCATAATCCTCTCTTTTTTCCTCTTATCTTTTTTTTGATACGAACTTACTGGTATAAGCCTATTAGTACTATCCTCAATTTTCATGGTCGTTCTATAAATATCGTGTCTATGAATAATCTTGTCAATGAATCCTGTTGTACATGCATCTATCGTAACAACTAAGCTATCACCATCTCTTTCACACTTAAACGTAGCAATTCCTACCGTTTTAAAAATCCAAAAACCAATCTTGTACTTAAGAAGCTCTCCATCGAATTTTGTTATATCATTTTTACTGTACTGTTTGCTGCCAAGAGGGAAAGCGGGCGTGGATACTAAATCCATTTCTTTCTCATGTGTTTCGGAATACAGGTTTCCAACATGAAAGGAAAACATGAGTGATAAACATAATATAACTTTAGCAAAAAAAATGCTTGGATAATGCAGCTTTAATCATAGCCATTTAGATTTTCAAGAACCGCATAGTTTTATCAGGAATCTCTTCAAAACCACTCAATCTCATTGCCAGAAGGTGTGATTTTAGAAATTCTAAACCTTCTGAGGTATCAACATCATACCATGGAGGAAGAAGATACAACCGCTTATTTACACCCTTTATCCTTGCCAGTGTTTGGCTGAATACGCTTGATGTACTCCATCTTACACCATCAAAAATATTGTCGTTCGGCTCTGAAAGGCCGATAAGATAATACCCTCCATCGAAAGTCGGACCTATTACGATAGGAGTTTCTTTTAATACGTCAAATGCTTTTTGAATGTATGATACAGGAAGGGTGGGACTGTCTGTGCCGATGATTACGGTTCTTTTTAAGCCTTTAGCGAAAGAATGCTTAAAGGCATTTTTCATTCGTTCGCCAAGATTGTGTCCTTTCTGCGGTAAATAATTTAATGAACGCCCAACTAATCTATGCAATGCCATTTCAGCATTATATGGTGTATATGCAATAATTACCTTATCACATTTCAGTTTATGTACGTTATTTACTATATCAACAATAAATGCCTTATATAGTTCAGCAGCTTTTGAGGGGGTAATTTTTGGAGTTAGTCTTGTTTTGACCTTACAGGGGATTGGACTCTTTGCGAATATGATAAGACAAGTATTCATTGTATTTAAACCATATCCCACCTACGAGGTGGTCACTCAAAAAACAAATTTTTTAGCGTTGCAAGTTCTCTCTGATAGGAAACCATGTCTTGCACAAATTCTCTGTAAGAATTAGGGTCAACCTCTAAAACATCATCATATTTGCAAATTCTTTCATTATCAACTACTTTAAATACATATTCCTTATAAGAAGATGCAAGCCATTCTTCTGGTTTATTGACCAAATACGCAGTTACAGGATTTAAATGTACATACCTTGTTAAGTGAAACAATTGCTCATCGGTTTCAACCAATACATTTTTAAATCTACTCTCCCATAAAGGACCTTTTCTATTATGTTTAGTATTAAAATATCGGGTATAACTATTAAGAATATTACTCATAAAAATTGTTATTCCACTTTCTTTTAACTGCTTCAAGATTAAATGTAAATGAGTGGGCATAAGGCAATAGGCAATTACTTCTAAGAGTTTTTCATTATTTGATAAAAGAATGGTTCCGTCAGGATTTTTTTCTTTAACTCTGTTTAATTTAATAAACTTGGAAAATTTAACGGATGGTTTTTCCTTTTGGTAATAACGAATCGTTGCTATCATTCTTGAAAACTCAGAATTGTTGTTGAATATTTTAAACCCAGCAATACTTTTACTAAAAACATGATAAACTCCACCCACTACCAATGGATATTTTCTTTTGAACATTACGCTTTTTCCTTCTATCAAACCATGTCCCACCTACGAGGTGGGATGGGTTTGTCGACAAAAGGATCCGATGCTTTTATACCACATCATTTATCATGAAGGTAAACGTATAGTTGCGAACATACCCACCAAAGTCAATCGGTAAAATCAGATTAAAGGTAGAATCTCTCAGTTCTTCACCACTACCCTCAAAGCTATATCTCGGGAATAAAGGTTCCATTAGATAGTATATCCTATACGATAAAACGGGCTCGGTTCCTGGCCCTGGCCCTGCACGGAAGTCCGGCCAGTTATTTAGCCAGACATATCCTGCTATCTCGGAATCAGGCTCTATCCTCATTGGTGGAACATACAAGTCATTATCTTCAAAATTCCTTACTTCTTGCACGTAATCATAACCGTAATGAATTCTGCGAGATTCACCCAGAGAATCTATAAATTCCGTATTGTCTCTAACAAAATTTATATCGTGGTCAGTCTTATTCCTGATTGCCACCCGGATATTCTCAGGTGAAGGAATAAATCTGAACTGAACATTATCATCTTCAAAATTCATGGTTTTGTTTTGAGGCTCAATGAGTGAAAAACTATACCGATAAGGTGTATATGAGCAACCAACCATAATCATGCACAGACATCCGAGAACTATTTTGTGTTTTATGTTAGATAATTTATACATTTTCTCGTCCTCTTTAGTATCATTTATGATATGGAAATATGGATTCATTAGCTACACGCATAAGGCCTCTTCTATTCATTGTTGAAGTTAGACTATACAGTGTATTGCCACGTCTCCATAAAATGACGTTGTATCCTTTATGTCTTCCAAAGTAATATGGCCTGCCTTTGAAAAGTTCATGTTTCAGCCTATTTATGTTCATTCCTGAACCATTTACCATCTCTAAAGATATCTTGTTATGAGTACCTTTTAATCCAACATAAGCGCTCTGTTTTCCGGCTAAGCTGGAATATTTACAACCTAAGAGTTTTATGTCACGTCCTTTACATTCCGGAACATCTATGGCAAGAATAGATCGTTGTAAATTTTTAAAATGTCTTCTTATTTCATTTCTATCTGAACTGACAAGGTCAAGTCGTATATTATCATGAACAAAATTATCGTGACGTTCTGCCGCGACCTTAATAATAGGGGGAGAGACTACTGATTTGAAAAAAATGAAATAGACAGCAAGACCAGAAATAATTATTGGTATTAAGGCTGCTATTGTTACATAAACAGGCCTTAATGTAAAAAAACCAAAGATGCCTTGCTTACCTCTTTTCTTTAGCTTTAAAGTAGAAGGTTCAGTGTGTTTGTGTTCTTTATTTATCTCTGCCAACTGGTTTACTATATTTTGCAGTACATATTGAGGTGTTTTGTGGAGTTGAGTTTTGTCTCTAATAAATTTTTTTTAGAGCTTGTTCAAATTCAAACTTTTCACGGCATTTTTGGCACATATCAAGATGCTGTTTGATCTTTGAATAATTTTTCTCATCAAGTTCTTTATCTAAAAAATTCGTGGAGTTGTTCAACTGCTTCTTTACAATTCATTTTATTTCTTTTCCCCCTACTTTTCTTTTAAATAACCTCTTTCCTTTGCGTAATTCCATAATGATTTCTGTAATAATCTTCTTGCTCTGAATAACCTGGATTTTACTGTTCCTATAGGACATTCAATTACATCTGATATTTCTTCATAGCTGAGTTCTGCTATATCTGAATATAAAACAACTTCTCTAAAGGCGAGTGGTAAATTTTCGATTGCATTTTTTACTTCATCTTCAAAAAATTCGTAGACGTTGGTATTACTATCACTTAAAGGGCCATTTTCTTTTCTGTCAGCAGTTATTCTGTTAAACAAATAAAAATCGTCTGCGTTGTTATAATGAATCTCTTTTGGTTCTCTTATCTTTTTTCTAAACACATTAATAAAGGTATTTCGTAATATCTTAAATAACCACGCCTTCAAGTTGGAACCTTCTTTAAAAGTGTGTGAAAACCTGTGCATTTTAAGATAGGTCTCTTGTACGAGGTCTTCAGCTTCTTCCCTGTTTCTGGTCATCTTTATTGCAACGTTAAAGAGCGAATCAATGTATTCGAGTGCAGATAACTCAAATTCCCGTATTTTATCTCTTGGTTTACCAAAGTCTTTCATTCATCACCATTTATAACAATACTCGAAACAAAAAAGTTCCTTCTTTAGTATTTCATCTCGAAAAAATTGATCGTTGCAGATCAGGTTTTAAAAATTAGTACAGGTAAATATCTATCTGACAAATCGTTACCAATATTTTGGTATGTTTGTCCATCATAATATTCACTCGAACGGCTCCCATAATTTCGAAAACAAAATTCCTATAGAGTTGTTAGAAAGATACAATGCGTATGGGAGCAAAGTTCTTTTCCATGTTATTAAAGATAGAAAAAAAGGCAAGAAAATTATTGGAGAAGAATAAGGATATGAAATACTAAAGTAATGTGTTTTATTATGGGTAAAGTCTTATTTTGGCCACCAAAACGAGAATTTCATTTCTCCCGCTTCTGGCAATTGTCCTAATTGAGCAATGTTGTAAGTCTTTATGTTTACATCAAAGTTTTATATTTACTTTCTTAATAAATACATTATATTTGTATAATTTGGCAATATATGAAATATATTGGCATAAATAACAATTATAGATGTTTATTATAGTTGCAAAAACCCTTATTTTTTTTTTGCAACAAATAAAATATTGCAGTTAGCTTTAAGTTTAAGTTAATTCAAGGAGATACTTATGAGTCGTAAGACGGTAACAGTTGATGGTTGTGCTGCGTGTGCTCACGTAGTACATGCGACTAATGAAATTATTACAATTTATCCAATAACACCTTCATCGCCTATTGCAGAGATTTGTGATGCAAAGTCCGCAAAAGGGCAGGTGAATATATGGGGATCGATGCCAAAGGTTAGTCAGATGCAGTCAGAGGCAGGCGTTGCCGGAGCAGTACATGGTTCTCTTACTACTGGCGCTCTTGCCACTACTATTTCTGCATCTCAAGGTCTTTTATTAATAATTCCAAACATGTACAAAATCGCAGGTGAGCTATCTCCAACTGTGTTTCACATAACTGCCCGTTCTCTTGCTTGTCAAGGATTGTCCATATTTGGAGACCATTCAGACGTAATGGCAGCACGTTCTACAGGTTTTGCTATGTTGTGTTCTCAAAACGTGCAGGAGGCAATGGATTTTGCCCTCATTTCTCAAGCGGCCACACTTGAATCCAGGATTCCGTTCATGCATTTCTTTGACGGTTTCAGGACATCCCATGAAGTCCAAAAGATTGAGGAAATCAGTTTTGACGATATGCGTGCCATGATAGACGATGACCTTGTTGTTGCCCATCGTAAAAGAGGCCTTACTCCAGACCGTCCAAGCATCCGTGGCACATCACAAAATCCAGATGTGTATTTCCAGGGAAGAGAAACTGTTAACAAATATTATGACGCAACCCCTGGTATCGTTCAGAAGGCAATGGATAAGTTCGCTGGTATAATTGGACGGCAATATAAACTGTTTGATTATTTGGGTGATACAGATGCAGAACGTATTATTGTTGTTATGGGTTCTGCGGCTGAAGCGGCGCTGAATACAGTTAATGCGCTTAATGCGAGGGGTGAAAAACTTGGGATCGTTTCTGTGAGACTTTACAGACCGTTTCACATAGATGCCTTTGCTGAGAGTTTACCATCAAGTGTAAAATCAATCGCGGTACTTGACCGTACAAAAGAGCCCGGTGCAATTGGCGAACCTTTATATCTTGACGTCAGGACTGCCATTGGTGAGATGATGGAAAAGGGTATATCTAAATTCAAAGAGTATCCAAAAATCGTCGGTGGACGTTACGGTCTGGGTTCAAAAGATTTTACTCCTGCAATGGTAAAGGCCATTTTTGATAATATCTCACAGGATAAACCAAAAAATCATTTCACAATAGGTATTAATGATGATGTTTGTGGCACCAGCCTTAAATATGATGAGTCTTTTGATATAGGCGAAAAAGGTGAATTCCACTCACTGTTTTACGGTTTGGGAGCTGATGGTACTGTAGGAGCGAATAAGAATACTATTAAAATAATCGGGAATGAAACAGATAATTATTCACAGGCATACTTCGTTTACGATTCGAAGAAATCAGGAGCGACTACGGTATCTCACCTTCGTTTCGGAAAGGATAGAATACACAAACCATATCTCATTTCAAAGGCAAACTTCATTGCATGCCATAACCCTTCATTTCCAGAGAAAATAGATATGTTATCAAATGCAGAGGAGGGAGCCACTTTTCTTCTTACTACATCGCACAATAAAGATGAGGTATGGGATACTTTACCTGTTGAAGTACAGGAACAGCTTATAACAAAAAAGATGAAATTCTATATCATTGATGCCATCTCACTCGCTGAAGAGATTGGTCTTGGCGCAAGGATAAATATGATCATGCAAACAGCCTTTTTTGTTATTTCAGGAATCATTCCTAAAGAGGACGCCGTTAAATCAATAAAGACTGAGATCAAAAAGACCTATATGAGGAAGGGCGAGGAAGTCGTCAATTTAAACAACAAGGCTGTAGATAAGGCATTGCAGAATATTGTCGAGGTGCCAGTTCCTGATAAGGCTACCAGTAAGATAAGGATGCGTGATCCCGTGCCTAAGGATGCTCCTGAATTTGTTAAGAATGTAACAGCCAAAATGCTGGCTAACAACGGAGATTCTCTCCCTGTATCAGCTATACCTGCTGATGGCACATGGCCGACTGCAACCACTCAATATGAGAAACGAAATATCGGTGTTAATATACCTGTTTGGGAACCTGATGCCTGCATTCAGTGCGGTCAGTGTTCGTTTGTTTGTCCGCATGCAACCATAAGGGTAAAGGCGTATGATCCATCACAACTAAAGGATGCTCCTTCCACATTTAAATCCATTGATGCTATGGGTAAGGATCTTAAAGGGCTTAAGTTTACTGTACAAGTAGCCCCTGAAGACTGTACCGGCTGCGCTTCGTGTGTATTTAATTGCCCGGGACAGAAAAAGGATGCTAACGGGAACAAAATTGAAGGTGTTAAGGCCATAAATATGAAACTTCAGGAACCTTTGCGCCAGGAGGAGGCAAAAAATTATGATTTCTTTCTCAATCTTCCGGAAACTGATAGATCGAGGTTCAAAGTTACAAATGTTAAGGGAAGCCAGTTTGTAAAGCCCCTATTTGAGTACAATGGTGCGTGTTTAGGTTGCGGGGAAACGCCTTATATAAAATTACTTACACAACTGTTTGGTGACCGTTTGATTATTGCTAATGCAACTGGTTGCAGCTCCATCTATGGTGGAAATCTACCAACAACCCCTTACACAAAAAGAGACGATGGGAGGGGGCCTGCATGGTCAAATTCTTTATTTGAAGATACAGCCGAGTTTGGTCTTGGTATGAGACAAACAGTAGACAAGTTTCATGCACAGGCAATGGAATTGATAGACAGGCTGGTCTCAGACCCTTCGTATGCAGATTTAAAAGATTTATTTGATTTGATCAAAGATGCAGATCAATCGACACAAGAGGGTGTCGAGGAGCAAAGGGGTCGCGTTGAAGAACTGAAAAAGAGACTTTCTACAAACAACGGTTCTCCAGAAGTAAAGAACCTGCTATCCCTTGCCGATTATATCGTTAAAAAGTCCGTATGGTCTATTGGAGGAGATGGTTGGGGCTATGATATTGGTTATGGGGGAGTTGATCATGTACTGGCATCAGGAGAAAATATAAAATTATTGATTCTGGATACGGAAGTATATTCAAATACCGGCGGTCAGATGTCCAAGGCAACACCCTTAGGGGCAATTGCCCAGTTTGCGGCTGGTGGAAAAAGAACCCCCAAGAAGAATATCGGCATGATAATGTCAACCTACGGCAATGTCTATATAGCCCAGGTGGCCTTTGGCGCTAACCCGGCTCAGACACTTAAGGCATTCTTAGAAGCCGATGCATACAACGGTCCAGCACTGATAATTGCCTATTCGACTTGCATAGCACATGGTATGGATATGAGTAAGGGAATAGAGGCTCAAAAAAAAGCCGTGGCCAGTGGCTACTGGCCACTCTATCGATATAATCCGGAGCTCGAAGCCCAGGGCAAGAATCCCCTGGTTATCAATAGCAAGGATCCTTCAATCCCATTTGAGGAATATGCCTATCGTGAAAACCGCTATAAGGCATTAAGGGCAAGTAATCCAGAGGCCGCAAAAGTGCTTATGAAACAAGCAGAGGCAGACATAATGAGGAGATGGAAATTACTCAAGCATATGGCCTCCTGGTCTCCTGAGGCATGAGGTTTGTTTAAACTTGTTTGACCACGTGGTATGGGTGTGGATTCCCGCCTGCCGTCGGGCAGGAAGGACGACCCGTTCGACCGGAAACGGGCCAGTAGGCAGAACCCACTAATAAGAATATGGATATCTGTAGCGGAAATCTTCAGGTTTCCACCATGAGCTGGCCTGCAATATTGGTTGTATAAATGTTTACATTGGTTTGTTCCCATGATTACGGATAAAGGTGGATTAAGCCTATGGAGTAGAGCTACTATATTACTCCATAGGCTTAATCCACCCTACTTTTGAAAAATTTTGTTGTATAGAATTGGTTATTTTGTTTATCAGGAATTCTATACGGCAAGGGCTACAGAATCATTAGCTTAGAAAATATAGTATAAAGTTTTAATTCCCCTCTAAATGATACCATTCGGCATCTTCCAGCCAGCTATCGGGTTGTGATACGAAATTGATGATGTTTTCCAATATAGTACAATGACTTTCTTCTTCATCTGCCAACTTTAATAATATTTCTTTTTGCGCTTGATCTTCAACTTCTTCTGCCTTTTCCAGGAAAAACTCATGGTTTTTTTTCTCGATTTCCAGGGCATCTTTGTATAATTCTATCTGCGAAGTATCAGCACCGCTTGTGTCATTTTCTTCTTTCATCTTTTCAAACACATTCTTTACATCTGACAATATCTTTGTCTCAGATAATTGTGTCTTTTCATTATCCTTCATTTTCTTTAAAATGTCATGATGTTTTACTTCGGCGTCTGCCAAAAAACTCAGGATATTCTTTAACCCCTTATTATCAACCTTTTGAGCCAAATCGCGGTAATAATTTTCACCATCCTTTTCCATCTGCATTGCGAACTCGTATATATCCATTTCATAATCTCCCTTCTTGTTGCCAATGGATAATGTTAATCTTGACAACTATATTGTAAAATCTAATTAATCAACTTGCAAAGCTATGTTTTTTTGTCCCCATCATCATTTTGTGAACGAAGTGTAAGTTCGCCTTTAACAAGCTCAGCCTGAATTGGTCCGGAGCGCTCCTCATCGACGCTCAGCTTTTCGTTGCCAAGACAAAGGATTGTTTTCGGATAGAGCATTTTTCCCACCACAATGAGCTGTTTGGCTCTATTCATTTCTCTTGACATGGTGTCTTCTAGCTCATCAATTAGACTCTGAAGTTTTTGTTCCGTCTCGGTAATCTTTTCTAGTATCTTTGTATATTCTTCCTGATTATGGGTGGAAGTTGATCCGTTTTTGGATGTGAATGTATCTGCAATGTTTTTAAGTTTTGCCAGTTCGTCTTCGATCCTCTGGATCTTATTTCTTTTCAACAATAGTTTTTTTCCTATTCTGTAGTTCTCGCCCGCAATGAGCACTGTAGGAATAGAAGCCCTTGTGCCAGCATGCCCGACAAAAATACCTCTGAGGGCAGTTATTTCTCCACCAACTATTCGTCCTTCAGGTATAATTACGGCTCCGAGTGTCTTCACAGTGGAGTTGACTATTTCACTATCGACCGTGATGTCTTTGTCGGCCTGGATATTCCCACCCAGGATGAACTTTGCATGAATACTGCCTTCAACTACGATCTTTCGATACTCCGTTTGAGTTATACCACCATGAACAGTAAGATTTCCATTTGTATATATCTCCGCACCTTCTACAACACCATTGACTTCAATATTGCCAGTAGCTTCAACCTTTGCATCCTTGAGGATGTCCCTCTTCACTACAACGCGCCCTTATGTGAAATATTACCTGTTGAGATGTCGACATCTCCCTGTATTATGTGTACCTCATCCACAGTAAGAATATTATTGGTCAGACGAATTCTTCCGTCTTTTTCTGCATAGTAGGCGCCCTCATTCATGTTAAAACGCACATTTTCACCCACTTCTGGGTAGTATGTTACTGGTTTTTCGGCAGGAATAACTTCTTCGAATACATTCTTGCCGTCCTTGCCCTCCTTGGTAGGAATTTGACGTACAATCAACTTGCCACGAGTAATGGATTCCTGTGCAAGTTTCTGTCGATACTCTGCCTTATCTGTCTTCTCATCCACTACAAAACCAGTGTTGAAGAAATCTCCCGCCCATTCACACCGACCATCCCGAGGTGGCACCGGTGGCTTGCCTTTGATGATAGTAAAGTCCACCAGGTGTGGGTCCTTTCTTGCTGCGAAACGAAGTAGTCTTTGTAGCTTTTCCTTGCTTGGTGGGTTTTTAATACCAAGTGACACTAGTTCTTTGCTGATATCCTCCACGAGGGAATCAAGATCATCGGTGTGCACATCGCAGTCAAGCAAAACTGCCATTCTGTCTTCCGTTACTCGCAGTTGAAATTTTTCTTGAGTTTCATCCATAACGAGGCTCCCTGAACCAATAGGAATGTCGTAAGACATTGTGTCAGAAAAATTGAATCCGTAAGAAGTTAGAACTTATCTCCCATTCCCTCCACAATTGGGACTGTCCTTCTTATAAAATGGACGGAATAATGGAATTGAAATCTTTTTTACGGCATTTCCAGGTCTTCTACTTTCGGAAGATCTTTTATTGATTTTAAACCAAAATGTTCCATAAAATTTTTGGTTGTACCATATAGGAGTGGTCGACCCAATGTCTCATCACGCCCTACGATCTTAACAAGACCTTTCTCAATTAATGTCCTAATCATCTGTCCAGATTGGACCCCGCGTATTGCTTCTACATCTGCACGAATAATAGGTTGTTTATATGCAATAATTGCCAGGGTCTCTAAGGCTGGCTGTGAAAGTTTGCTTTCACTACTTTTTTTGCGTATTTTGGAAATCCATTCGTGATATTCAGGACGTGAAAGTAATTGAAACCCATTTGCAATTTCTTCAATTTGAAATACTCTGTCGTAAGTATCATACTCTTCTCGTAATTGTTGAATTATTTCCCGAATCTGTTTAGCATCCGTACCTTCGATAATCTCGCTTATCTTACGTACTGAAATCGGCTCTTGAACGGCAAATAACAAGGCTTCAACTATTCTTTTAACTTCAATGTGGGAATTTTTTTTCCAATGGAATTCGTTGGGGGGTCAGGTCTTGACATTTGAAATAAGTGATTTAGATTAAAGAATAACGTTTACAAAAAAAGCGGTCATGTATATGCCAAATGTCAAGACCTGACCCCTCTCTAATAATATTATGTCTTTTGCATTAAATTGTGCGTTGACTTGTACTAATCATCTTTATCTTGTTTTAAAACGATAAATTTAGATGTTCTGTTTTGGCGCTTGACGAGCATTAATATGTCGTCTCCATGTTGAATGTTTAAAATTGCCTGATAAAATTCATCAATACTTGTAACAGCCTTGTGTTGTATCCCTACTATAAGATCACGGATTTTTAATCCTGCTTTAAAGGCAGGTGTTTCTTTCTGTATGTTTGTTATGATTACACCTTTTTCACCTTCGTATCCCAGATTAATAGCTAGTTCACTAGTAAGATTTTGCACAATCAGTCCTAGATTTTTAAATAAATCTTTTTTGTTTCTTGTATTAGCCTTTGATCTCTCCACTATGGTAGTATTAAGTTTTAATTCTTTGCTATGTCTTATTACGATCAGTTTTACTTCTTTGTTTATCTCTGTCCTGGTAACCAGGTTTCTGAGATGAAAAAGATCTTTTACTTTTTTACCATCATACTCAATTACTACGTCACCACTTTTGATACCAGCATTTGCCGCTGGAGAGCTTGGTTCTATGTTGCTTATGAGTGTACCTAGATTATTCTTGAGTCCTAAAATTTCTTGTAATTGCGGAGTAATAGGTTGAGCCGTAATACCTAACCACCCCCTCGTAACTTTTCCATATGCGATAAGATCTTCAGTTACTTCCTTTGCTGTATTTATAGGAATCGCAAAGCTTATCCCGAAATAACCACCTGTTCGTGTTGGTATTACAGTGCTTATGCCTACTACTTCTCCATGCAGATTTACGAGTGGGCCGCCGTAGTTACCGGGATTAAGGGTGGCATCTGTTTGTATAAAATCTTCATATCCTGCAATCTGTATGTTTGATGTTCCTTTCGTACTAATTATACCACTTGTGACCGTCTGTCCTAAACCAGGAAGGTTGCCTATTGCCAAAACAATTTCGCCTAATTCCAGGGAGTCGGAATTACCAAATTTTGCTGGTGTCAGATTCTCAGCATCAATCCTTAATACTGCAATGTTTGTTTTCTTGTCTATACCAGTCAATTCAGCTTTGAATTCACGGCCATCATACAACGTAGCGATTATTTCATCAGCATCCTTTATCACATGATAGTTTGTAATAATATGTCCTTTTTTATCATAGATTATGCCTGAACCTTGACCTTTGATTCCTAATCCTTTTCCAGATTGTACAGGCGGTAAATTTCTTGGGAAAATATTTTTAAGCGGATTCCTCCTTTCTTTATTTAGCATATCTTGTTTTGATGCTTTAACCGTACGGATGTTAACAACAGAAACTTTGATATCTTTTGTTACAGAAACAAATGTTTCTGACAGAGTTCCAATTGCAGCGCTTTCGTAGGTGAAAGAATTTATTATTAGAACTATACTTGTTATACTAACAAAATATAAACTACATCTCAGTAATGACCGGAAATTAGTTAACTTTACTTGCATCAGTTTTTTTTCTCTTTTTCTTCATTCAGAATCTTCTCTAATTCTTCTTCTTCGATTATCTCTTTTTCCATCAACGTCTTTGCCAGCTTAATAAGCATATCTTTCTTTTTTTCTAATATTTCTTTGGTTTTTCTATAAGTTTCATCAACAATTCTTTTAACTTCCAGGTCTATTTCTCTTGCTGTCTCTTCACTATATTCCTTTTTGGGACCTAGAGCTCCGATCAAGAAGGCGGGTTTATTTTCCTGTTCGAACGTTACAATTCCCAGCTTATCGCTCATACCATAATACTTCACCATCCTTCTTGCTATATCTGATGCCTTTTCAAGGTCATTCTGAGCTCCTGTAGATACTTCGTTAAAGATCAACTCCTCTGCGACTCTACCACCGAGCAATACTGATATACGATCGACCAGTTCAACTTTTGTCATCATATATCTATCTTCAGTAGGCAACTGAAGTGTGTATCCTAATGCTGCAACACCTCTTGGTATTATAGAAATTTTCTTTACTTTATCTGTAGTTGACAAGGACGATGCAACAAGCGCATGTCCACATTCATGATGAGCCACTATTTCTTTTTCTTTTTTATTTATCAATCTTTTCTTTTTTTCAAGTCCTGCCATAACTCTTTCAATAGCTTCTTCAATTTCACTCGTACCGACGGTTTGTTTATTACGCCTTGCAGCAAGTAGCGCCGCTTCATTTACTATATTTGCTAAATCTGCTCCTACAAAGCCAGGTGTCATAGCGGCAATGGATTTGAGGTTTACGTTTGTGTCGAGTTTTACTCCTTTTGTGTGGATACGTAATATCGCTTCTCTACCATTTAAATCTGGTCTATCAACAACGACTTGTCTATCAAATCTTCCTGGTCTAAGAAGGGCAGGATCAAGAGTCTCTGGACGATTAGTAGCACTCATTATTATGAATCCTTTGTTAGAATCAAAACCATCCATCTCTACAAGCAATTGATTCAACGTTTGTTCTCTTTCGTCATGCCCACCAATAGGATTTATGCCTCTTGTTTTTCCAAGGGCATCGAGTTCATCAATGAAAATTATACACGGCGCCTTTTGATCTGCCTGGTTAAACATGTCTCTCACTCTAGCTGCTCCAACACCAACAAACATCTCGACAAATTCAGAACCACTGATGCTGAAAAATGGCACTCCCGCCTCTCCTGCAACTGCTTTTGCAAGGAGTGTCTTTCCCGTTCCTGGAGCACCGACAAGGAGTACACCTTTGGGAATTTTCCCGCCTAAATTTGTAAATTTATGAGGTGTTCTTAAAAACTCTACTACTTCTGATAATTCCTCTTTTGCTTCGTCTATGCCTGCTACATCATTAAAGGAAAATTTTAAATCCTCTTGAGCATACAATTTTCCTTTACTCCTTCCGAATGACATTACACCACCTGTTGGGCCAAATTTTTTGAATGCGAAACGCCATATAAGAAAGAAAATACCTATGGGTATTATCCATGTGAACAAAAACTTTTGTATCCCTGTACTTTCATAGTCGCCAGAATATTTTATGCCCTTAGCCTCAAGTTCTTTAACAAGTTCCGGGTCGTCTACTCTTGCAGTAACAAAGGTCTTTTTCTTTTGCAAGCCTATTTCGTCTTCCTTAATGGTTCCTCTTATAAGGCTGGATGTAATTTGGCACGACTCAACTCTGCCTTCTTTGACCAATCTCTTAAACTCGCTATAAGATATACTCCCGGCGACAGGACCAAAGAGGTATGTATGAAGGCTTACGAGCATAAAAGCCGCAATAATAATATACCAAATTGGAAAGTTAAAATCCTTTTTGTGGGTTTCTGGGTTGTTTTCTTTGTTGGCTGCTTCATGGCTTTACCTCCACATTTCTAGTTGCAAAAAGTACTAGATTCAATTTTTCCTCTACTTCTATAACTAATATATTATACATTATTAACACGTTTGCGCACACCATATTCTTGGTCACGTCCCAATTATGGAAATTCCGATCAAAGGTCTGAATTGCCTATTATAAAGAGAATAGCAATTTACGTGTCTGACTCTATGTTTTCTTTTTCATCTTCTTGTGTCGTACCTTTTTCCTTATCTTCTTTGGTCTTTGATAACAAATCAAAAATACTTTTTATAGGGAAAGTGAACGGTTTCAGCCCAACCATGGTACTTTTTGGATTTGAGAGTGTTCCTGTTATTTGTACCTTTGTGAGGGTTTTTCTAACACCGCCAACTACAAAATCCATTAATCCACCAATAAAAGGTATCTGAGAAAAAGTTTCTTTGCTAAAACCTGCAATTACAGTTAAATCAATTGCGCCATCAAAACCTGCCGTTCCAATACAACCCAATTCTATAGAATCACTAAATACCTCTAATTCTTCTATATTTATGACTTTATCTTTTACTAAATACTTTATATTTGCAGTATGAAATGTTTCTTTTTTGGGTATGGATAGATTCAAGAGTTTTAAAATGCTCAATAATGCGGGAACCTCAGAAAGATAACCTTCTGTTAATTTAGCGCGTCCTTTGGCAGTAAAATTCTTCAAGCCTTTACCTTTACCCTGGAACTCAACATTTCCTTCACACATCCCTGTCCATTTTTGCTGATCTTTTACAAAGTTCTCCATCAATTTCTGCAAAGATACTTTTTCAAAATTGAGGTTTCCCGAGTATTCTCCATCTGGTGATGTCCTGTCTGACTCGATCGAACCATTGACGCTGCCCCCACTGCATATTCCATTAAATTTCCGACTTGTTAGTTGTCCTTTTTCAACATTTATTCTGCCGTCTACGTCTGATATTGTGACAGGGAAGTTGTTAAGTCCAACTTCGCATCCCTTAGCGTCAATGATGATTGAATGTCTGTCCTTACCATCCACATCGTTGATTTCATCGTCGACTGTTACGTCTACCCATCCCACAGGTTCGATTTTAAGCCATTCGCTTTTTAGTTGTTTGGAAAATTTATCTAGTAAGTTTTCAGTTACCCTTAAATCGAGAATATTAAATAATGTTTTCTTGTCTTTATTTTTCAGTTTATATACACCGTCGCAAACAGCACGCGCAAGTTGGCCATCATTAACAACGTATCCTCTTAAATTCTTTAACTGAACATCATTTTTATCAACTACAACTCTGCCTATAACGTCTGAAAATTTAATCAATAAATCTGCGTATTCAATCTCATTGCCCTTACCGTCTGCTGTTATTATATATTCATCTTTACTGCTGTCTTCAAATCCCTTGTAATCTATCGTAAAATCAACTTGTCCTGTGGGCTTATATCTGGACCATATATCTTCACCCTTTTTCGGGATGCTCTTAACCATTTCTTCTGTCAGATTCAGATTCGGGATTGAAATTGTAAATCTCTTTTCTTTGCTTTTCAGATTTACCACTCCATCAAGCATGATAAGGTTGATATTGGGCCCACTTAAAAGATAGCCGCTCATATTCTTGAAATATATGTTTTTTCCATCCATTTCAAGGAGGCCAACGATGTTAGTTATGTCGTAAGGGAAGCTTGGGTGTCTTGCCTTAATTCCTTTACATACTGCTTCAGCCGAATAATCAATAACTGATTTGTCTTCGTTGCTTTCGTATTTTATTGTTAAGTCTATATTGCCTTCCGGGCTGTAATTTTTCCATGCCTTTTCTCCTGCACCAGGGATCATTTTCATAAGTGTTTCTGTAATATTAAAGCTTGGAATATTTATGTTTATACTTTTTTTTGAGTTACCAACACCAAAGAAGGCATCAATTTCCCCATTAGACTGTTGTCCTTCGTTCTGAACGTCTCCCTTCACACTCTTTAAAAAAACACCTTCTTTGGAAAATTCTAATTTGCCGTTAATGTGTTTTATTAAGAACGGATATTTTATGTACGTCGCCTCCCAATCAACAACATCAAGTACCAGTAAATAGTCCATCTTTCTCTCGTTATTCTTGTTGTTAAAATTAAGAGTACAATCGAAGTTAAATTTTCCAACAGGTGAATATGTCCTCCAAAACTTCTCTCCTATTACGGGTAATTCTTTCATAAGTTCTTCAGTCATAATCTCATCCCTGAACTGTGTCACCAGCTTCAGTTCTGGTGTGGTGAAATTAATGTCAATATTAAATTCCTGATTACCCCAAAAGCTGTCATTTATATTACCCTTAACTCTTATATCCCTTAAAGAACCCCCAAATGGTTGGACAAATAAATCCATGTCTTCTATATTTAATGTACCATTCCTGAATACGGCTTTGTCAACAATCTGTGCCTTTATGTCCTTGAGAATTACTCCATTCCTGAAATGCTCTGTTGGGAATTTTAGATCTGCGTGATCTAGAAATACCTTTACACCATTCAGGAAGTTCCATATAGCATCCTTTTGTCTGATAGCAAATAATTTTGGAGATGTAGCCGTAATGCTATTGATTAAAACCTCACCTTTGAATAATGCAAGGGGTTCATGACGGACGAAAATCTTATCTATCTCAATGCGTAGTTCTTCAGGATTTTTTCCCTTAAACTTAATCTTGTCTATATTAAGTCCCTTAAACAAATCAAAATGAGCATACTCGATGTTTAATTTACCGCCAGTAATATCTTCCAATGTCTTTGTAATCTTTTTCTTAATTGCCTCATCAGAAGTAATTATTTTCAAAAAAACGTATCCACTTATAAGGACACACCCAAAAACAGAAAATACTATGATTAATATCAGTGAAACTTTAGATTTTATCAAAAATTGTTCCTCTATATGGATACGTTAAATTCTGGTAATATAGAAAGATACAGCCATTTTATACCTATTTCAAGTATAAATTCACCACAGATGTTAACATTATAGATGTTATCTTGCCTAACTCGATCAGAAAACTATAGGCATTGGTGTATTTACGTGGTTTAAAGATGTTTTACTACTGTGGCATGAGGATTGTTTTGAAGTACTGAACTTTTAGAAGATAAGTGGAGTTGTGAATTTAAGAAAAAATGCAAGGGATATAGGCTCTAAGAGGTTGCGGTACATATGCAGGGGGCATTGTGTGAAACATACAGAAAGTTATTCGTCGGGGAACATGTAATCTATCATTCTTGGATTGTATTTTTGATAAAGTTGTTTGATGTCCGCATTTTCTATTGCTTCGGATATTAACTTTATGAGTCGTGTATGTTCTTCTTGAAGAATCTCGTCAAATGTCTTTTCATGCTTTTGGGTTATTTCCTCATCATAAATCTTGGCGCTAAAAAAGCGAGGGAAAAATCTATAAATTCTCATACTATAATAGCTCCCTTTATTAAGTTATTTTCATTTACAATATTGTTTATAATTAAGGTGATTAGACCCCTGAAACTGATCAAAATTACCTTATTACAGTGTCGAGGCAACTATTTCGAGCTACACTTATTCTCTTAGTATCGGATATTTTGACTAAAACTTTAGGACATAAATTAGTTTAAAGATTTAAGCGTCTTAAATTGTCGGTTTTGTATAAAAGGGCTTAAAAAGTAATAAAAATAACTAATCGACAATGGAAAAGTGGAATTGTAGATGCAATCGGGAGGATATTAAGAAGCAAGAGAAAGGGCTGTAAGCATGTTAGAAAAGTCTAATTTTTCTATTATGTAATTTTCTTCAGAGGTTTTTTTTATCATTTCTTTTTCATGTTCATCAATTTCTGTAAATGCAGTTGCAACACCAAATATGAAAGTGTGTGGATGTTTTTTTACACGAATAACTATCCCATCACATTTTATAAGAGGCATGGATGTAGAAAAACCAATTTTTAGGTCCAAAGTTGTGCCTTCCTCAAAATCTTTACTAGAATTGAAAAAAACGCCTCCTGCTCCCAAATTATTTGCGGCAACCATATCCCAGGAGGTAGGTGCCATATTCTGGATTTCATCTGGTTTAATTCGGAATCTTGTAATATATGGTTTTTCTATTCGTTTATATTTCCTTTTATCTGACATTTTATCCATAAAAAGCTCCGCTAGTTTACGTTTATTTTATTATCGTCATATTCATAATAGCCTTTAACTAAAAATTCTGAAACGATCTATATAATCACACACCAAATTCCTGGAAATGTATAGTAGTACGAAGTTAGGTAGAATAAGTAGGTTAGTTTATTTTATATCAGTATCACGAATATTTTGGTTTTGTAATTATTAAAAAGCCTTTTAGTTTTTTGAATTACCATAAGTTTGAATTAGTTCACTAAGCCCATCATTTATTCTCTTTCTTGTGTCATTTTGAAGCTTAATAGATTTTTCCCTGATACTAACTCCGCCGTAATCCTCTGGAAATAAAGGAGCTAAGACCTTTTCGTATATTATTCCTTTTTTGAAAATCCATGTGCCCTTCGGTGTAATGTCCAAGCCACCATAAGATGCAATCGGAATAATTGATAGATTATGTTTAATGGCAATGCTAAACAGGCCGCGTTTAAATTCATTCATCTTATAATCTTTATCTTTTGTTCGTGTTCCCTCCGGAAATGCTACTAAATAAGGAGTCGAAGATCCATTATTCAATTCAGTTTTTTCTATATTTTTTGCTGTGTTTGTTAGTACTTTCACAGTTTTTTTATCATCCTTGTATATTTTAATCATGCCTAATTTTTCAATTCCCTTGCCAAAAACCCAGATTTTAAATAACTCTTCCTTTGTGCAAAACAATGACTTCCCTCCAACTATGTATAGTATAGCTGGAATATCCATTATCGAAGTGTGGTTTTGGCATATTATTGAGGGTTTGTTAATCAAATTTTCTAAACCTGATGCCTCAACTTTTACGTTTAAGAATTTCAAAAGCTGTTTTGTAAAAATATGAGCACGACTATACACCTCATCATGAGATTTTTTCCTGATTAAGTCATACTCAATTTGAAGCCGACACTTAGAAATCAGAAACGCTATTCCTGGTACTTGATATAATGCTGACTTTGGTGAAAATTTTAACATAATACAAGCAGTGAATAATTTGAGAGATGATTGTCCTCTATTGTCTTATTCATGAATCAATGTGAATAAATCAAATTTGTGGTAACAAATAAATTTACATAATACCAATAAGGCTTTGATTATCAAAGATAAAACTGAAAACCCTACTGGTATCAATGAGTTATGCTTTTTATCACGCTTTTCTTATTCATCTTTTACATTTGGGCGTGTTTTAATCGTCACGAATTATTCCCACTGGCTGTTAAACTTGCAATTTATGGCTACCATTTCCGCAAAGTTAGCGAACTACACGTCCATTGAATACTGGACTTGAACTAGTGACCCCCTTGCTTGTCGAGCAAGGACAGACTATTTTAATCATTTTCACCTTCTTCACCATCTGCCATTATTAACGGTTCTTCAGAAAATTCAGTCGTTATAGTAACTGTATCGGAATTTCAAAATATTGCCCGAAACCATGTTTCCAAAAGTTTTTGGTGGTTCCGCCAAACAATCCGTCGGACAAGTAATGCCCACCCGTCATTAATAAATTTGCAATGCTATGTTGTTAAATACAGTGTGTTAATTCAGCCACACACACTTTTATCCTGTGGCTATCATATTTATTATGGATCCAAAATATGGCTGAAGCGATTATAAATCGTGCCTTTCTTGTTAAGTGCTAATTTAATATTTGACATTAAATTAGCATAAATATATAGTTTGTTTATGAAGCTATACAAAAGAACCCTCTCAAGTACCATTAAAAAAGCATTAAAGACTTTTCCGGCTGTTTTAGTGACCGGCCCCAGACAGGCAGGAAAAACTACCCTGCTAAAAATGAATTATGCAAAAACACACAGATACATATCATTTGAAAATCCAGATGTAAGAGATAGGGTATTGGATGATCCTAAAGGTTTTATGGAATTTAATAAGCCTCCCATTATCCTGGATGAGATTCAGTATGTACCTGAAATATTAAATTATGTCAAAACAATGATTGATGAAAATAGAACTCCCGGGCAATGGTTGCTATCAGGATCACAAAATTTTTCATTAATGCAAAACATATCCCAATCCCTAGCGGGTAGAGTTGCAGTTCTTCAGCTTCTTCCTTTTTCTATTTCTGAGGCGCAAGGCAATCCTGGAGAAGAAAAAAATATGAGTGAAATAATTAACGGTTTGTTTTTTCCTTCAGAAAAAACAAAAATCCTCCTCAATCCATATTAAAATTTCTTTAATTAATTGGCTTATGAGAGGTGCTTATCCGGAAATTAGGACAAACTCCATGGTGGATAAAAAATTGTGGTGTTCAGGCTATATTCAAACCTATTTAGAAAGAGACGTTAGGCAGATCATTAATATTGGGGATTTAAATGACTTCTCACGATTCTTGAAATTATGCGCGGCACGTACAGCCCAAATGTTGAATTTGTCCGAATTGGCAAAGGATACCGGAATAAGTGTTACCACTGCAAAGAGATGGATATCTGCTTTAGAGTCAAGTGGACAAATTTATTTACTTCAGCCTTATTTTAAAAACTTCGGAAAAAGAGTAATAAAAACTCCAAAATTATACTTTTTGGATACGGCCTTAATAACATTCCTTCTCGGATTATACACTGATGAATCTATTATAAACAGCATATTTATAGGCCCCTTAATGGAAACAATAATTGTCTCTGAGTGGTTAAAAGCATATTATCATAGAGGTGAAGCGCCCCTTATTTACTATTGGCGTTCAAGAAGCGGTTTAGAGGTAGATCTCATACTTGAAAGAAACGGTAAAATATTTCCTATTGAAATTAAAGCTACATCCACATTGAAAACTGCACATGCATCTAATATCGTCAAATGGCGAAAACTCAGTGGAATAAGTACCCCTGGCATAATTTTCGCGAATATTAAAAGAATCATGCCTATAACCAAAGATGTTAAAGCTGTTCCGTGGTTTGTTATTTAGAAAATTACCATAAACTGGTCATGCAAATTTGTCGTAGGTACTTGTTTGACAATATGGGCGATACTGGACTTGAACCAGTGACCCCTTGCTTGTCGATTATTTATTTTAGTCTCAAAGTTTCTCATTCTGTCTCTAAGTGTTTGCTTTTAGTTAGATTTACTTAAAAATTTTCAGTGTTGTTTTAAGCTGTTTTGGGTTTTTCTGAAGTGTATTGGACACAGTTTGGTCACACTCGACCTCTTGCCTGTCCTGTAACAACACATCAAGTGTATTGACAGCTCTCCGTTTATGTCCAGGTGCTAAGTGGGCATACCTTAAAGTCATGGTCAAGGACTTATGTCCTAGAAGTTCTTTGACACTTGTCAAATCTATGCCAGCCATCACAAGGTGACTTGCAAAGGTATGTCTAAGGTCGTGAAATCTAAAGTTAATAATTCCAGCTTTTCTACATGCCGTATTAAAGCTGCGTTTGACTGAACTGTAATGTTTTCCATTTTTATCTGTGAAGACATACTCACTTTTAGCTTTCTCTAATAAATCCTTGAACAAAAACTCAAGGGTTGTGTTAATAGGAATTTCCCTACGTTCTCCATTCTTGGTTATGCCAAGTAAAATAAATCCGTGTTTTAAGTCTATATGTTCCCACATTAAGCCCAAGACTTCTCCTTTTCTCATACCTGTATGCAGTGCAACCGTTACGATTGGTTTTAGATGGTCACGGCAACAATCAATAAGCGTTTGGCATTCTTCAACAGTTAGGAATCTAAGTCTTTTATTATTCTCCTCCAGGAGCTTTACTTTTCGCACCTGTCTTAATATTTCCTCTGGCAACATTTCCCATTGAACACCCTTATTGACCATGTGTTTCAAGCAACCTGTAAGACGGTTTACTGTAGAAGGCTTGTTGTATCTTAAGCGTACACATTGCCATTGCTCAATGATTTTTGGCTTCAAGTCCTTTACATCGAAATTACCAAAGGATTCGATTAGTTGCTTTACCCAAACCTTTTTTGTTCTATGCACTTTTTGCCTCTCTGTCCACTTCAAATAATCCTTTGCTAGTTCAAAAAGCTTGACTACCTTCTTAATTTTTTTAATCTCTGGTGTCTTGCCTTCATTGGCTTCCTTTGTACGACATGCATGGACATACTCGGCTTCACGTCTCTTTGTTGTGCCTGTGCTCTCACGATAACGCCTGCCATTGACTCTATAATCTATCCAATACATCTTGCCACGTCTATATAGTCCACTCATATCTTTATCACCCCCTCTCTTTCTGATTTAAGTTATAAATACTCAAATCGGGATGGTATGGATTTATAGTCCATAAGTCAATGTGCTTTTTGGGGAATCTTGGAAACTTACCTATTTTACGAAAAGGGATTTGCCTGGTATGTACTTTTTCATATACCCAAGATTTTTTAACCTTGAGATAGTCTGCTAGGCTCTGAACACTCATCAACTCATCACTTTTAGGATCGTGTTTAATTAAAGGTTTGAGCTGATCAACTACCTTCTTAACAATTGTGTCTATCAGCTTTGATTCGTCAATTTCAAGCTTCATTTTTCCTCATTGAGAAATACATCTCTCACAATATCTATATTCACCATCTCTACCCTCATTAATAAACAAGCGTATTGCCAGTTCATCTTCACCAATTTGTTGTTTGCATCGAGAGCAAATACATTCTGGCAACCCTTCATCAGGACTATCTTGAAATAATATATCAGTCTCACGAGGATCTAAGCTTTCAGGTTTGATTTCTAACATTACTTTCCTCTTTTTTACAATGAAATAAATCTGTCGCTATACAATGTTCTCTCAAATGTTCTATGATGTGCGCTCCACAAAAGTTTGAGTTGCATACTAGACACTTAACGTCGACATCCCTGGGACAAAACACATCTTTATCATCAATACATAATTTGCAATGTTCAAACATTATCGGTCTCCTTTCTTTCGATCAATAGATCAGTCAATATATCAATATAATTCATATCTGCCCAAAAAGAGTTTGTTGGCTGATTTCAGTTGAAAAGATAATATAATTCTGACAATGATTTTTTATTACCCATTTAACGGGTAGGTTGGTTTTTGTAAGTCCCTAATTTATGGTACGCATCTTTGCATATTAGGTAATAATTTGCACAATAATATTACCTATTTTATTTAAGAAATTGTGGTTCCATTTTCACGCTTGGTTTTGTTTCTTTAACGGATACATATTTCAATATCTCAGCTTTAACTTTACGAGGGTTCTTTATACCCAGGGCATGATCAGATTCCATAAATTTCTTAAAATCACCCGTTGCCTTAAACTCTTCTTTCTTTGTAAAAAATCTTGTGAAAAGAGGTCCAAGAGATTTCTTTATATCGATAATCTCATTCTTGACTTGATAGGATTCTCTAAAGGTTATCAAAGACTGCACGGATATTCCATTAAGGGTTACGGTAGTTGTACCTTCTCTCCTGGCTCTGGCAATCTCAATAAGACGACTTTCAACCCCTTCAAGATCCTCCTTCATTGATCCAATCTTTTTCTTAATGCTTAAACAGCGTTTAATAAGCCTTTCAATCTCGACATCTTCAGCAGGCACATTGTACCTTTTCCCCTTAACCTGAATTCTATCTATTACCTCTACCTTTTTCATAATTCCTCCTTACGATGACTTAGAAAATCCTTTTTAAGTGGGTTGCAACGGCATTTCCACCATTTCTAAATGACGTATTACTTTTTCGCAAAAATATTCGCATTTTTAGTCGTGATTCCTTATTCTCTGTTATTCTTTTCACAAATTAAAAAACCCTCTAATATCACACATCTTTATACACCATATATACTTAACACATGTTTACCTTTCTTTAAAATATCCCTTACCCCACTGAATGAAAAATTAAGATGCATTACTCTCAATTATACCGCGTGCAAAGATCTGACATGCTAGAAATTTGCATGTTAAAATTTTAAAAAGTTTTAACGTTCTCATTTTGCAAAAATGCAACAAAGCATTAACACTAAAAGGCTTACAAGCTTTTGTTGACGTTTAGAATGAGAATAGTTATGCTTATTTTCGCAGAATGATAAAAACTTAAAAATGTAGTTAAGATATTATATTATAAGTACTTACGTTAATATTGATATTAGACCAGTATGTATAATCTTTATATTGTACAAAGTCCGTCATAACTATAATAAAAGAAACACCTTATGTATGAATTAAAACATTTTCCCTTGTTTTAAAACTTTCCTTTTGGCCTCCCTGGCTCATTATCGCAAAAGACCTCAATTATTTAACGGATTATACATCCCCGGATGGTCATCATAGTTCTGCACTGAGTGGATATAGATCATGGTGGTATTTATATCCTGGTGCCCGGCAAGCTTCTGGATGTCCTGTATTGGCCTTCCTGCTTGTGCCAGCATGGTAAAGGCTGTATGCCTCAAGGCATGGGGGCTCAGCGTCACAATTTCCTTATGTACTTTGGCCATATTTAAATATTTTTTGACGATGTTCTCAATCGCCATAACTGAGAGAGGATATGACAGCCTATCCTTTCTTATGATTAGTTGTTTTTCGACACGATCATATATAAAGGGAAGGAAAATGGGCATGTCGCCTGTCATAATCACACCATTCTTAGCAACCACATCCAACCATCTATCGAACGCACGTAATGATTTACCATTAAGTATGATGGCCGTTTTTGGCCTGTTCTGATACCTCCCTTTTCTATCTACAATCCAAACCTTTTGTTGGTCCTTTATCCTTTCCGGTTCAAGGTTTTTATATCTCAGGTTGGCTATCTCATTAACCCTTAAACCATATACAAGCATCAGAAGGAGGATTGTATAGTCGCGTTTACCTATTTTAGACCGTCTATCCGGTTGTTCCAAAAATCGTAATGCCTCAGTTTTGGAAAGTACCGTATAATATCCCCTGTCTTTTTGTGGAAAGATTAGAGATAATTCTTTAAAAAAAACAGGATTATGAAACTTCCTGTTTTCTCTCTCAATAAATTTGAAGAATCTATTCAAAGATATAAACTTATTCCATATCGTAGTATCTTTATAATTGTTCTCTCTCAGATAATCCCTGTATGCCAGAATATCAGTCCTGTTTATCTCCTGGAAGTCTTTCCCCAGCCATTGAAAGAATAGCTTGATCTGGTTTTCATAGATTCTCCTGGTATTAAATCTGTGCTGCAGCCCCAAAAAATCTTCTAGGTATTTTTTTAATTCCTCATTTTCAACACCTCTATGTGTCTTAAATTCCTTAAGTGATGCAACAGGATTCTTGAAATCCTTTATCTTTCTCTCAAGGAACTTAAAGAATCCGTTGAGGATAGAGAATTTCCTCTTAGTTGTCCTGTAAGAATGCCTCATTTTTATATTCTCTTGGTAGGCATGAAGGGTCTTTTTGTTGATATTACGGATCCCAATATTTTTAAATTCAAAGAATTGTTGTATCTCTGACTTATAGACTTTCTGGCTGCCACCATCGAACTTCTTTAGGTATTGTTTAATAAGCTTACTTCCTTGATCCGTATCCAGAAAGGACATCACACTGCCTCCTTTAGCTTCTTTATCTCACGTCGCAAAACATCTATGACCACACCGGCTTGTCCACTGGTAAGCCTATCCAAGTTGTCTTGGTTATAATTCTTGCGTATGAAATTAGGCAAATGGTCATCATCCCAGCCAGCCTATTCCTTGAGGTCATTGATAAATTTAAGTTGCCTGGGGGTAATGCGCATATAGTCATTTGAAGATATTTTCCTCATTTTATCTTTTGTTTTCCTATAAGCTTTCTTACCCTCCAGGCAGTCTATTATTTTTATGGCCTGATTCTTGGTTAAGTTTGAGATAGATGGATATCCAGAATATTTCTTAACCAGTTTTTGAAAGTGCTTATTAAGTTTATCTTTTGGTACAACAGAATACTTCTCTATCCATTTTCGAAAGTTTTCCTCGGTCTGATCCTTAGTTAAGGGAGCATACTTCTTGACAAGCTTTCGAAGGCTTTTCTCATCCATACCAAGCTCTTTTAATATGGCCCATATCTTACGAATTTGTTTTTTATGTAATTTTCTTCTGGCTTCATTCCGTCACCTTTGATACTTTTTGAATCGATCTCAAAAGGTTAGAATACATTCAGGATCTGTATATCCTTGTAAATTCTCCCGTTTCCTGATGATTAAAATTAAGCTCTTTTTGAATAGTCTTACCCCTATTTTTGTAAAGGTCAATTGCCTTTAGATAAAGCTTAGAATACTGGTCCATAGCAGATCTGAAATCGCTCAATCTTGAGGTTCCTCTAAGACATGAATCCCATAATTTATCAATCTTTTCTTCCATGGCCCTTATTTGGTTATCTACTCCGGGGAAGTTTTCACTTATGAATTGTATAGTTCCCTCAATATAGACATCATTGATTTTAGCCAGAGCACTTTTGAAAATAAGCTCGATATCTACATTCTCAATCGTTTTAGGGCTTGAAATATTGTCTTTTCTCTGCTTTTTTAACCCTTCCAAGCCTTTTAATAAGGTATTATTCATGTTTCCTATATACCCCCCCTAAATAAGTGTTATATGTGTTAGGAATATTATAAGTTAATATTTCTCAGAGAATTACAACTGAACACTTACCGCACACTTAGCGCACACCTAACACTTAACGCACACATATAACATTACCTAACATTTCAATTTTTTATAAGTGTTAGGTAGTAAGCTTATATCAAAGCTATACTTATGACTTACCTCACAGATATAACACTTATTTTCACCCCTAAAGAAAGAACGAGATAGTCATAATTTTATTCTTTATTCTCTCCCGCATACCTTTCAAAAAGGTCTTCGACAATCTCTATGTTAATGACATATGACCTCACGTTTTTAGCGACCCGAGCTGTCCATATGGATTTGGTCGTTATTTCAGCATGCTTTTTTAGTCTTTTTGATAGAACAGTTTTGGGCTTATCAACAAGCCAGGTAAAATTATCATGGTTTTTAAAATACTTAAAGACCTTATCGGTATTAAAATATCTCACAGATTTTTCAGTATTGTCTGCCTCTAATTCTGATAACATGTCTTTTAATACAGATAGTGTTTTGCATGTTTCATTATAATCCTTATCATCTTCTGACCTCTCCCTGCTGCTTTCCTTACTAAATTCTGACAACGCATCTGTTAGCTCAGAATTCTTGTTTTCTATATCAATCACATTGGCTATAGTAAAGATCGGCTCCCATATATCCAGTTCCCTATTTTCTAAATGATCTAATCCTTGAAGTTTATCATAATTGTTAATATATATATCTGCTATCTCCCCGGCATATTGCAGGCCAAAAAGGTAAAGATCGTCCCTTATATCTATTTGCGTCCCAATGCGTTCATCCGTCTCTTTATAACGACTTACTATCTCTTCAGGTTTTTTCCTGAGTAACTTTATTTTTATGGCTCTATCCTGTATAACGTCATCAATGTCTTTTATCCCTGCAAACATCTTTGGTGAATATGTAGAGAACGTTTGTACTGAAAAGTTTTGTTTTTGGTTTGCAGTTCTTTTAACAATTCCTTTACGTGAAAACCCTGTGTTTAAAATACTCATGAAGGCTCCGTACTTTTCTTTATCTTCTTTACCAAGTTTTTCCATTTCGTCAAGAAACATAGTGGTTGAGTTATTATGAACATCTCTGAAGATGGCGGCTTCAGTGGCATTCGTTGACATGCAACCATTGAAGGAGATTTCCTCAAGGATCTCCATAAGTAAAGACTTACCACTTCGCTTTTCTGCCGTAAGCCACACATAAGAGTAGTGACTAAAAATTTTGAAGATATATGTCCCGATTACCCAAACTGAAAGGAACTTTGCTGTAGAATTGTTCTTAAAAAAGAAATACCTTTTTATGTAATCATGTATTCTTTTGTATAACTCAGAGACCTTGACCTCTTTGTGATCCCTGTAATAATTCAAGATACCTTCAGAGCTAAAACGAAGTGTATCTACTGATTGTTTCTTGATTTTTAAACCTGCATCTTTGGCCTGAGCAAAGGTGATTAATTTTCTTTGAGAAGTAATTAGACGCGTTTCATCTCCGACATTGACAGCATAGTACATAACTCCATCTACAAAATCTTGAGAAGGGTTAAAATCTCTATCATGAGTCGTATTTTCCAATTGTTTTATTAAGGTTTTCCTATCATCTTTCTTCTTCGTATCATTACCAAAGGAAACTGTTTTGGCCTCTTTCAACAATTGGTCCAGTCTTTCATTGTTATAGCCAAAATTAAAAAAGTCTGATATGTCTACAGATGTGCCACTCTGGCCCTTCTCTTTCTTTCTGGATAAAATTTCTTTAATAATCTCCTCAGGCCATTCGATGAATCTGATACTCTTTGCTTGTTGCTTTATCTTTTCAGCATCTACCATGGTTCCCTTCCGTCCGGATCCGTTTTCGTCCCAGTCGTAACAAGATATTACGTCTTTGTCTTTAAATAGTTCTATATCCCTTTTAGGTAAATGCCCTGCCCCACAAATGCCAATAGAATTGTAACCATGACACTCTAGCATCATTGCGTCCCATTCACCCTCTGCTATAAGGATAAAGTTACCATTAAGCAGATTCTTAATCCCAAAGATGCCAAGTTTAGACCCGGTACTGGAAAGTATTTTTGCTTGCCCATCTTTAGGAGAGGGGTCGTAACATCTAACATCGATAATTTCGCTATCAAGGGTAAATATAGGAATGGTGTATCTTTTCCGATATTTATCAAAACCGATCTTGTGCCTTTTAAGAATCTCGACTTTTAGACTTCTCTTATCAGCTAATGACTTTAACTGCTTTTCGGAGATTTCCCTGTTTGCAAACTCTGCATATTTCTTAAACCCTTCCATTATGCTTGGGATAGGGAGTTTGTCGTTATTGTATGAAGTGTTTTGTTTTGGTGGGTTGTTTGGTGGTTGAGATTCTATTCCATAAGATTTAAGGACCTTAAACAGTTCAGCTTTATTATCTATGCTCTTGAAGTCTTTCAAAAAAGTCATTGCATTTCCTTTATGATTACATTTTTGACAATAGAATTGTCCTGTATTCTTAGAGATATATAGGTGGCCTTTTTCTTCATTACAATTGAAGCACCTAGCTATTATGTGAGTACTAGTCTCATCGACTATATTGATATGGTCTTTATAAAATGCTAAATAGTTATCCATAGGAAGCTTGTTAAAAATTTATCAAACAAAAAAAGCCAGAATCATGAAAGGATATACAGAAGACTTACTGTATGTCTTTCCTTGACCCTGGCTTTACCTTTTTATATAGATTTTACCTTTTGGGCTGGTTTTTGCTTTTACTTTTTTGATATATTCTAAAATACTTGTTTTTAAAAAGGGATATCATTGTCATCAAAGTTAGCAGGCGTCTTGTTTGTTATGGCATTTGCTACTTGCTGTCTTATCTTTGCATTTACTATTGCAAAGGCATTGTCGAATTTTGATGACAATTCGCCATAGTTACCTGGATTGCATTCAAATTCTACACTTGCCTTGAAACTATCATTATTAAAATTACCATCTGACACTAACTTACCTACCTCAACTTTTATTTTCATGTTACCTCCCTGTCCGTATTTTAGAATATATCAAACTAATACAGCTAACCGCAAAAGCGTATGGTATCTGATCTTGACCGTTAGGCAATCTTTGCTAGTTTGTATGGCAATCTTAGCCAAGTTTTGCACTCGCATTTCTTGATTACCTGTCCTGTCTCCTTGATCCAACACAATAATCTACTATGATTCGCAATTACAACACGTTCATTGATTGTTTCTATCTTAGTGCTACAAACAGGACAATGTTCCCCATTAGCTACTACCAAATCACTTTCTCTGACCGGCTTATGAGAATTTTTATCTATGAGCAAGATGTTTGAATTCATTTTAGCTCCTTGCTTTTTTGATTATTGTTTTAAGCTTTTTTTAATTCGCCATCCATATCTATTATCTTTTGATTAAGAGCTTTTTTCACCTCAGAAGGAGTGAAAAGTTTGATCTTTAAACCGTATTCAATTTGATTTGAAGTAAGTTCTTCTATTTTTTTGTCTTTCAATAAATAATTAGAATCGTCACCAAAAGAATAATTTACAAAATAACAATATCCATCAACATATAAAGACAGGAATGTTTCTTTGTCAAAGTACCTGTTAGCATATGCCGTATATTTTTGATTAGTTCTTTTACTTCCATAAGTAAAGAATACAACGATGTTACAAAGCTCATTTAATATCTCATCAGAAATGTCATTTATCATAAAACCTTTATAAGCTTTGTCATCTTCTAAATCATTATCAGGTGAGTAAATATCCTCTTTTACATTATCAATTAGTCGTGTTTTAAGTAATCGTAATGATTCGATGTTTAATTTGCCGTTGAAAGCTTTTAGTATTTTCAAGTAGCTTTGCATAGTACCTGAATCAAGAAATTCGTAAACAGGTACTCCACCCTTTATAAGTCGAGGATATACTAACTTTTTCTTTAAAATAAGTTTGGCAAATTTTAAGTCTTCTTTATCAAAAATCAGCCTGCCTACATACCGAGCATACCGAGGCGATTCACTAATAATAATATCCCAACTACCATTGATTTCTCTTTTAACGTCATTAAAAAGCTCATCGTCACTTGTTAAGTCACGTTCATTGGGACCATCTTCTATTTTTAGGTAATATTTATTGCCCTTTTTTACGTATTTACGTTCCTTTTTCTTTAATGATTCAATCCACTTGTCAATTTCGTCTTTTTTAAACCGAACAGATTTAGGGCCTATCTTGTGGAAAGGAATTCCTTTTTCGTGAACCTTGTTGTAAACTGTTTGCTTCTTAAAACCCAAGTAACTAGCAACTTCGTCAACAGTCATATACTTATTTTCATTTGACATGATAATTTGATTTGTTTACTTTATTTTACTATGTTTTACGTCATTATAATTACCATTCTATAATTGTCAATAGTAATTTTTAATTTTTTTAGTAACACATCTAGCTACATTTTAGGCTTTACTACAATGTTCATTATCCAGTGCGATGCAATGTACTTTACGCCAATGCTCAATGAGATGGTATGCGCACAAAGATTTGCCACAGTGGTCGCAAGTACCGTCAGTATCACGAGGACAAAAAACCTTTTGGTCTTTTATGCATTCATCACAATGCCTAACATCCAGTAGAGCTAATTGCTTATTGCATAGGCTATATATATTTCTATTTTTTCCTGACATCTATATCCTTTCTTTGACATAAATACTCTCCGTATAAATTACGATTAAACAAACAAATCATGCCGCTACCGGCTTTTTGCCCTGTAGTATCTCAATCTTTTTCAAACATTCATCCCTTAATTCAACTGCTATGTTCTTTTCCCTGCCATCGCCATTCCTATTTATGACAACATCCATGAATACAATAGCACCCCTTAGCTCATTTATAGCTCCTTTTTTTGATAAGAATGAACCTTCCTTCTCCATGCTAATTATGTTCCTTACCCTTTTGATAAACCAGTCATCTCCCCCATCCATATTCTCTATACCTTCATTAAGGATCTTCTCCTGTTGAGCAAGATAAAGCTCTATTATCTGTTGTAACCCTGCTCTCAAATTTGATGCCTCAAAATTATCCGACTTAAGCCTACTTGCCAAATCTTCATCTGCAAGACTCCAAAGATCAGAAGAATTTAATAAAGCTCCAAATGCCTTTAGAGCAAATGAATGCAAATGCAACTCATCATATATAGCAAAAATATCTGCTTCTTCTCTTGACATAATATACTCCTTTCAATAAAAAGTTGATGCCATAAAGGCACCAAGACATTAAATAAATTGAAGACGCGAAACGGCATCCATCTTTTTCTCATCCGAGGTATGCAAGTACCTCTCTGTGGTTCTAATATGGCTATGCCCCATAAGCTCCTGTACGGTTTTGAGGTCAACGCCTTTATCTAAGAGTGCTGTAGCAAAGGTGTGCCTTGTGGAGTGGGGTGTTATACGCTTGTTAATAAGAGCTGCCTTCTTGACCCTCCTTAAAAGACAGTCTACGGCCTTGTGTGTAAGTGGTACTATCTCACAATTTCCTCGCTCTCCCAGGGTATAGAAAAGGTGTTTTTCCGGTGCGTTATTATTCGGGCATTTAGTACTAAGATCCTGCATCCTATTTAAAGACCTCCGATAATCATTGACTGCCTCAACAACATCACCATTAAGGGCCACACGCCTATGCCTGCCACCCTTTCCTATTACGTCAACAACCGGCTGGTTTCTATATATAGTAACGTCCTGCTGCTTAAGGCCGCAAACCTCAGCCTTTCTTAACCCCGTGGAAAGCATTAAGAGCAAAAGGGCATAATCCCTCTTACCCCTCAAAGACCTTCGGTCTGGCACGCGAAGGATAGCCTTGATTTCCTCCTCCGTTAAAAATTCTGATTCTCGTTTTTTCTTTATCTTACACCTCCTTTTTAAAAGTTGCAAATAGTAATACAACATAATACATAGTAATACCATATAGATAAAAAAATATTACAGTTTCTTCTTTAACACCTCATCCAAGATATTCTTTATGTAACCTGATAAAGTTCTATTCTCCTTAGCAGCGAGCTTTTTCAGCTTTTCCTTTTTATGTTTATCGATCTTAATAACTATAGTTTCATCTTGTACCATATTACGAAGTATAACTATGTAATACTAATTGTCAATAACAAAATGAATTTTTTTCACTGAAGTTTCTTGTAAGTGAATAATACAGTGGCTTAATCCTCATTTTCCTATCAAGTCTTAAATAATATTGGCTAAATGGATGCTTGGGATTACCCAGGCAGGTACTATTGACGATAGGCTGTTCAAGTTCTCCGCACAATACGGATCTCTCAACATGCTTTGTGATATGGCAAGGCCGATTTGAACGCCTCAAAATCGATTCTGTAAAGCCGTTTATGGGAGTTTCTTTAATCATTCATAGTTTTTGGTGTGTTATAGTGAATATGGCTGGCTAATTAAGCATACTGCAATGTCATAGCACAAGTGAGAGACGATTAAAGAGGGAAGATAGGCTTTTATTAAGGCAAAGATATGATCCGTATTAACCATATATTGTATCATTGAATTCAGCGTGATAATTTGCAACTATACAATATATTGTATACCTGTGTAAGTATATGGCGTGTAAAGAGATAAGACAATAATATCACGTCTGAACATAACATAACGGATATTATCAGACGTTGGATTATTGTCTAGCATCCTTACTCTTGAAACCTGCCTGTTTGCACTTCTCATTTACCTTGTATTTCTCCACAGACACGGTCTTGACAAGCGTCATGTTACCCACCTTGATACACCCAATATTACCACGTTTTATTGCCTCATAAACTGCTTGCCTGTTTATACCCAACTTCTTAGCTGCTTCTGTTACTGACATATATTTATCGAATTTGCTCATGATTTAAGTATAGTAATCGTTAGTAAATTGTCAAGTATATTATTTACCACTTTTCAGGTTTTTTTGAGTGTCTGGATATCTTAGAAATTAAGGAATTATTTCGCCTCTTTTAACACGTAAAATATCAATATATTGTATTTCCATCTTGTGAAGCCAATGAAAAATAAGAAAGATATGAAGGCATCGTAACCCTCAACTAATCTTCCGATTCTTCTCTGAGAAGCTATTAAACTTAAACCTGATTTCCTCGTGAATTACTGGTATTTAAATAGAGGCAGATTTGGCAAACTCTCAAAAAGACCTGCTAATCAAAATATTCGGAATAATCGTTGGCACGGTAGGCATTGCCGTTACAATCCTCAAACTATTCCCTTAAGGTAATTCCATTACGGCGGAGGGATCCCCCACATCCTCCGCTTTTTCCCTTAAGGGTAATTCCTTCTTAATGCGGTTAACACTTACCCAATTTGCAAATGCAAATGGATCCCCTGGAATGTCCGTGCTGGCGCTATTGACGGTTAGCTGTTCACGCTCTCAGTACAATATGGAACTATCATCATACTTTTGGTATGGCAAGATCGATTTAAAGGCCTCAGAATAGATTCTGTAAAGCCATATATTGGAGTTTCTTTTAATCATTCGTAGGTTTTTTAGTGTGTGGCAGTGAAAAAGCCACATGATCGATCCCTGGAGCATCGCCCAAAAAAAGGCCATGCCTCTGATATACAAGCCACTTAACGACCTCTTTGACTTTAATGGCCATGTCGATAAACGTTTTGAACGTGTAATGAGAATTAAAGAAATAGCTTGACCTGCCAATTGGAATATTTAAGTACAATATCTTGTATACATGTAATAGGATCGCAAAAATAAGGTACTAAATATTGTATTTAATCAAAAAATCTAACAAGCAATAGGCAAGTAAAAGTTGATAATGATATTGGTTTAAAAGAAACATTATTTTTCTTTCCTCTCTTACTGATACTGGAGAGGGAAGAAAAAAATAAATAAGTGAGATGCGCTCAGTCCCGCTCATATTACAAGAAAGAGCGGGACTTGTTATGCGAACACTCTTTATTAAAATATTAAATGGGAGGGATATGAATGAGAGAAAACAGGGATGTTTTCGATACAGTTTTATAAATAATAATGCACGCAGAATGAACATTTAGTTTTTTTAAATGGGCATGAAGTGTGCTGAAAGGGCGGGGTATAATTGATTGGATGAATGAAACAGGAAGTTTCAATACCTTAATGTAACTTAGTGAGCGGAGTAAGAAATTT
>MAYW01000024.1 GCA_001723765.1 Candidatus Scalindua rubra | reverse complement strand
AAACTGTTTACTTTTGGCTCAACCGGTCCCCGACTCGTAGAGTCTACGACTCAGAGAGGTTGTTACTTTAAAAAAACTTGTCGATCTAATTTAGATCAGGTGTAGGGTGGATTAAGGCCCTTAGGCCGAATCCACCGAAAATACTCCACAGGGCTTAATCCACAAAAGCTGTTATTAGACATTTTTCTTTAACACACCGAAGGTGTGGTAGAACAGTCTAGGTGACAATTTCCCCGCCCGGATGAATCCGTTCGGACGGGCAGTCAAAAAAAGCAAGAAATTGTCGACTTAAAGACTAAACAGTGTAAGGAGTTTAATTTAACGGTCTTACTATACATTGTATTTCAAATGAAATTGGTTTAACATTTAGGTCATCATTTAAATCGCCAGAAACATTTTCCAATGACTTAACATGATGCACTGAACCTTCCACTAACCTTACATCACTAAATACGGGTACTTGCTCGTCAAATAATGTTAAATTCTCTAAAGGTTTTCTAACTTTTTCCTCTATATATGATACCTCTGGAGCAGAACTTTCTCCCTTAATATTCATAATCAATACTTCTTTTGAAGTATCAATTTCTTTGGATGTTTTTACCTTTTTCCTTTCAAAAAATCCTTTACTACCCGATCTCTCCTCTTTACCAACACGAGGAATATCCCATAATGATTCTATACTTAACAAATAAACATTTTCTGGAATGATATCTATAACCTTATGAATTGCCTCTATCCAGAAACTTCCCTGAACACCTATTGACTCCCAAATATGTAGATTCTTTTCTTCTTCTTTAACTTTTCTTTCTATACCCTTGTAAATCCTTTCAAATTTTTTAACTTCATTAAATGTTTCGTTTACGGCATCGACACCACTCGAAAGGGACTTCCAAATTCTATAATCCTTAATACTCTGTGTGAGTAAGCTCAAAAAAATTGCGATTGTAATAACGCAAGCAAATATTTTTCGTTTTGATACCTGCTTTTCCTTTATGTAGTCAGGCGGGAGCAGGTTTATTTTAATTTCACCAAGGTTTAGACCTTGTAAGGCAAGCCCCAACGCTGCTTCAAAACCATAAATATTTCTTTTATTAAATGCTGGGTGATCAAAGTCTTTTGATATCTTAATTTTATCCAACAGATCCAAAAAGTTAACCTTGCCTTCTAAGTTTTCATCAATAAATTTTATTTTACTATCATCCTCAAAAACTTCACCCATCAAGTATATAATTTCCGGCTTAGTTCCTTTCGAGACAGATACATAATATCCTATTGATCTTTGTATTTCCCGTACAAGGGCTGTATTTACCTCTGAAATCGGAATACTTCTATTCCAGTATTTTGATCTTCCAACCACTATAAAATCAGTGTTTCCCTTTTCGACATTTATAACAATAACATCATCGTCAGAATCAGAATATAAGTGTACAAGATTATATATTGCAATAGGTGTGATTTGAATTGCTTCCACATTCATTTTTATTGGTGCCAGGCCTGGTAAAAGACCATATATATTCTCCTTTTTCGTGGCAAATAGCCCTATTTTAATACCACTATCAGTCGCTTCGTCATCTTCAAACTGCTGGTAATCCCAAACAATTTCATCTGGTTCAAAAGGGACCTGTTTACGCAATTCATATCCTATCGCTTCTGCAATACGACTTTTCTTAATAGGGGGGAGTGAAAAAAATCTTGAGAGTATCATTTTTCCTGAAAGAGAAATAATTATTTTGTCCGATTTATTTACTAAATTACGCCCTCTAAAAATGTTTAAAGCATTTTCAATAAGCTCTGACCTTTTAGAAGTAATTTCATGATTAATCGATGAATAGTCGACCCTATCTATTGCTTCTATGAACAGCGCCCCATCGTGAAATCGTGCCTTCACGGCCTTTAATCCACTATCGCCAAGCTCCAAACCCCAGGCGCTTTTATCCCTTGACAGTTTAACGGAACTTAGACCTTTTTTGTAAATCTCTCCAAAATTCTTATCATTAAGAAAATTTAAAACCTTCATACTTTGCCTTGAATAAAAACTAGTTTTGCACCTGAACTAAGTGCTCTAATTCATAATTACGGTGACGTTTTTTAACTGTCATAATATTGAGACTCTTCACGGAGTTTAGCCTGAGCGTCTCACATTCAGATTCTTCCCCCGCTGCTTCCTTGCGGAAGCAAGGATGCGGGCTCAGAATGACAGAAGCGAAGGGTTCAGAGTGACAGGCGCTGTCATTCTGAGGAACGATTGGAACCTTACTGTAAATTCAGTCAAAAGATTATTCAACCTTACGATTCTCTTAAAACATACTAATGCTAATTTGAAAATAAAGTGAATTCCTTCGACATGTTTACTTGCTCAGAATGACTGGAGGAGGCCGATTTGAGTTAACCCATCGATGTCTCCCTCATAATTATAAAAATGAGGGATTCGGATATTTTCGAGATGAATGTTATTTTAAATGAAGTAAAGAATCTTTTGTTAAATTCCAAATGGGTGATGATTATGTTATATTATGACGTTGAAGCTATAAATATATCATATAAAAAAATGTTAAGTTACTATAAATTATAAACATAACAAGATGCGTGTCAATAATTTTCTCTATTATCTATGCGTTTTTGATCCGAAAATAGATTCCCGATCGGAGTCGGGAATGACAATTTGTTACTCCTTATGTCATTCCCGTGGTTATAGCCCTCATGGCAAGGAAACAGGGAATCTAGAATTTTCATAATTCGTAGTGTCACGTAGTGGCATGAGCATTTAACATTAAAACAATTTTCTCAGAAATTTCTTTTGACTCTTCATGCCCCTTTATTTCCAACCAATGAATTCCCGGAAAACTCCGGAACCACGTCATCTGTCTTTTGGAAAACTTACGTGTGTTTAATTTTATCATTTCCTTTGTTTCGCTTAATGTACATTCACCTTCAAGATAGCAAATAACTTCTTTATAACCAAGCGCCTGCTTTGCTTGTCTGCTTAAACCTTTTGGGTTATCTAACAAAGACTGAACCTCATCGACAAGGCCTTTTTCAAACATTGTTTCAACTCTTTTATCAATCCTCCGATAAAGGTCTTCCTTCTCTCTTGTTAAGCATATAATCTTAAATTTATAATTCTTTCTTGTTTTTCTATATTGTTCTTGGAGTACTGAAACTTGTCTGCCCGTTTTCTTATATATCTCTATAGCACGTATTACACGTCGTAGGTCATTTGGATGTAGTTCTTTAGCTTTAACAGGATCTACCTTTTGCAGAATACCATGAACAAATGAACTCCCTTTTTTATTTGCAATTCTCTTCAGTTTTTCACGAATACTCCAATCCGCTTCCGGCCCATTAAAAATGCCATTAATAATACCCTTTATATAAAGTGGACTGCCTCCCGTAATTAGAAACTTTCTCTTTTTCTTAAAAAGGTTACTTATAACTTCTTCTGCATCCCTGACGTACTTTCCAACACTATAACTTTCCCATGGATAAATTATATCTATTAAATGATGTGAGACAATCTTCCTCATGCTCAGAGATGGTTTTGCCGTCCCAATATTCATCCCCCGATAAAAAAGCATTGAGTCAGCAGAAACTATCTCGCCTTCAATTTCCCGAGCAATATTAAATCCAATCTCTGTTTTATCAGTAGCCGTCGGACCAGTAAGTATTTGTAAAGTAATACTCATTATCATTTACAGACAAATAAATAATACATCTTAAGAAAGCAGGAATTACAGGAACAGTTCAAAATCCAGGCCTTTGTCTTGTATATTTTTTCCTGAGTTTCCTGCATTCCTTAGCGGACAAAATCTAGCGTATCCAGTGGACTTTGTACTCCCATTCCACCTTTATTGATGACGTGTGTATAGACCATTGTTGTAGATGCATCTTTGTGGCCGAGCAGATCCTGTACCGTTCTGATATCATACCCTGCCTCAAGAAGGTGCGTTGCGAAGCTGTGCCTAAATATGTGGGGGCTTACAGGCTTTACCAGGCCCGCCTTGTGTGATGCTTTTTGCACCGCTCGCTGTAAAGTGCTCTCGTTTATGTGGTGGCGGCGCATCTTGCCGCTTCTTGGATCTTTAGATATTTTTTCAGAAGGAAATACATACTGCCAACCGCATTCACTTGCAGCATTTGGATATTTTCTTTCCAATGCGAAGGGTAGATAAACTTCACCATACCCATTTTTTAAGTCCTGTTCATGCATAATCCTTACACGTTCCAGATGTTCAGTTCGAATCGAATAATGCTTTTTCCGAATCACATTACGAACTTGATCTAACAATTTCATAGAAAACTCGCCTTCAGTAATTTCAATTTTTAATATTATATTGTTATTGATGTAATAATCAATATTTCATATAGTTACAACATAAATTTAGTTGGTAGCCGTAAAATAATACCGCATTTAGGCGGCATAATCTATGTTAAATCCCCAACCTGGCAGAGCCAGAACACTTCAATAATTTATACCTTTTTGGTTCTGGCTCTGCCAGGTTGGGTTTTGTGGCATTGGTAAAATTGATGAAATTCAGAGAAGCCACTTCAAGGGCACAAATTTCGCTAGATTACTTACTGAAGCAATTTCCGATTAAATATACTTATGTACGGCCTACACGTAAAGGTATTTCCAATGTTGAGTATTTCAAACATGGAAATGAGTTCTTTGGAGGTTATATAATACGATTACCCAGTTGTGGAGGTGTTGGTATAGATATTAGTATCAAAGAGGAAAATATTATGAGGGATGATACTAAAATCCTGCTTGAATTAAAAAGAAATGTTCTTCATGCAAGACCTGCTTCTAATGCTCTCAATTGGGATTTCTATTATGATTACAGAAATCCTTTGTTCATACTAGCATTTGAAGCACCAATGAAAGCATCTAGTTCTGTAGCAATTTTACAAAAACGCAGAAAGGATAGTATTGAAGCAAGCAAAAATTTAGAAAATGGTTTAATAGTTGACCTTTTTGTGGACAGTGAAGACTTTCTAAACGTGGATATTATTCATTCAAAAGGAGAGGTTCAAACACTTTATCCTAAAGCTGCAAAAGGATTGAGAAAACTACTTAAGGACACAGCAAATAGAAAGGGTCCACTCAATAATCTTGATAAAAAGTGGGAAGAATTTTATAAAAACTACTTAACTAAATTAGCAATAGTTAGAGATTTGAAGACTCATAAAAGGGAAATAGTTAACAAAAAATCGCTTTTGATTATCAAATCTAACGAAGTAAATTACAAATACAGCAATATAGAGAAAGTTCCTGTATTAGCCGAAAATTTTGTTGTATTCATTGCATCAAAGAATACAGAATCAAAGGATGCTCTTGAGACTACTGCTAAAGAACTCATTAGGAAAATTAATAATATACCTACTCTTACTAAAGAAAATGTTGTTTTTGCAATTAGACTTCCCGAAGTAGAAAAGGAAATTGAGAAGGAGTGGCAGGTAGCTATAAGAGAGTTGGAAAGATTGATTGGGAGGAATAAAGTACATTTTAACCCGACAGAAGTAAAGGAAGTAAAGGAAGACGTAAAGGAAGACGTTTTATGTAATCCCAACTATATCAATTTGTTATAAACTAATTATTTTCGGTAAAAAGCGATTCAAGATCAAACGTTTATTGGACTAAGAGATATGAAGCAACGTAAACATCCACGATTTGCAGTCTGTATTAGAAATGAAGATTGTGATGATTTAAAGCTTTTTCTTTGCGTTTTCTGTGCCTTTGCGGTGAATTCTTATTTGACCGTTAAAGGCTCATCCACAAGTAAACCAATTTCCTCATCTGTTAGATAACATGCTGGGTCTGGTTCCCACATATCACCATAGTATGCCTCGGCGCGCGCCCTGAAGTTTCCACCACATATATCAAGCCATTTGCATTTAGCGCAACGGCCGGTAACATGATGTTTTTTATCTTTTAGTTTTGCTATAAGGGGATTCCGTGTATCTTCCCAGATTTCACTGAATTTTCGTTCACGCACATTGCCAAACGTGTACTGTCTCCAGAATTGGTCAGCGTGTACGGCGCCATCCCAACTTACGCAAGCAAGTCCCTTTCCCGAGCTGTTTCCCTCATTCCATTTTAACAATTCCAGTACTTCCGCCGCTCGCTTGGGGTCTTCTTTAAGCAATCTCAAGTATACATATGGTCCATCAGCATGATTGTCCACCGTTAAAACCTCTATCTTCTTTCCACGGTCATGTGTTTCCTTTGTTTTGTCTATAATAAGGTCAACAACGTTACGGGTTTCTTCATGTGATAAATCTTCTTCGATTAATCTGGAACCTCTGCCTGAATAAACTAGATGATAAAAACAAACCCTTGGAATATTTTCTTCTTCAATGAGCTTGAATATCCCTGGAATATCTTGAGCATTTCTTTTATTAATGGTGAAGCGGAGTCCTACCTTTATTCCTACCTTTTGGCAATTCCTTATTCCCTGTAATGCGTCATCAAATGCACCTTCGATACCGCGGAACTTATCGTTGGTTTCCTTTAAACCGTCTAGACTTATTCCTACATACGAGAGGCCAAACTGTTTTAATGATTCTGCCTTTTCTTCAGTAATTAGCGTTCCATTTGTACTTATGACTGCTCTCAAACCCTTATTACGTGCATAAGATATTAACTCCATTAAATCTTCTCTCATCAAAGGTTCACCACCTGAAAAGAGAATTACTGGCGCGCCATATTCTGCAAGGTTATCAAGTAGAGCCTTAGCCTCTTTTGTGGTTAATTCATTTGGATACTCTATATTCTGTGATTGAGAGTAACAATGAATACATTTAAGATTGCATCGCTGCCCTACACTCCATACAACTACGGGTTTTTTATCCTTAGAAAATTGTAATAGATGTGAAGGTAGTTTTTTTGATTCTCTACCATATCTTAATGCATCAGAAGGTTCAACTGTGCCACAATAAAGCTTTGAAATACCAATCATCTTATCACCTCATATATAGTTTCTTTAGTATCTTAGTAAAAAAGTTTTAACCAATTTTGGCAAAATACTCATTTGTTGAGTTTTGTCTGATAAGCACCAAATAACAAATTCCAAATAATTTACCCCGTTGGATAAATAATACTAGTCCAGACAGTAAAGAACAAACTCAATTTAACTTTTGAAATGAGCAAGTATTAAATATATAGGTTTCTATCCCACGGGGCGGGCAAAATCCAATAAACAAACACAAAATTTCAAACAAACGGCTCGACTGAGCTCGCCGAAGTCTGGTTTTGGTCATCGAGCTTAGCTCGATAGAACCAATCTCAGCTTGGTCATTCGGACATTGTAATTTGAAATTTCTGTGCATCGGGAGTCTCTCCCGATGCTAGTCCTTCTGTTTCATCCATATGATTTATTTCGGGAGGGACTCCCGAAATACAGAACCTTGCTCTCGCAAGGATTCCAGTACTGGATTCCTCCCGAAAGGGAGGGAATATCTATTAAGGCTAAGACCTTAACCCCAAAAGACTTAAAATGGAAATTCCTATACTATCAAGATAATAAAGGTTTACAGACCTACTAACCATCACTTTTGCGTATTCGTGCCTTTGTGGCTAAAACAAATATTTTACTGCATTTAATTCAATGAGTCAATGAGTTTCATGTTGTTGTGGCTATTTTTTAGTTATTACCTGCTCAATTTCTTGAAGTAACTCTGGTTTTTGATCAATAAATTTTTTGGCATTTTCTCTTCCTTGTCCCAGTCGTATGTTTCCATAGGAGAACCATGTTCCACTTTTTTCTATTACTTGTTTTTCAACGCCAAGGTCAATAATATCACCAGACCGGGATATGCCTTGATTGAACATTATGTCAAATTCTGCCTTCCTGAATGGTGGAGAGACTTTATTTTTTGCAACATTAGCTCTTACCCGGTTTCCAATAACACGGTCACAATCCTTGATACTGCCAATTCTACGGATGTCAATCCTGACAGAGGAATAGAATTTTAATGCTCTCCCGCCAGGTGTTGTCTCTGGATTACCAAACATCACTCCTATTTTTTCACGGATCTGATTGATAAATATGAGACATGTCTTTGATTTTGAAATAACAGATGTGAGTTTTCTGAGCGCTTGCGACATTAATCTGGCTTGCAGTGCAACATGTGAGTCACCCATCTCTCCCTCGAGTTCAGTTCTTGGCACTAGGGCTGCGACGGAGTCTACGACAATTACGTCAATTGCATTACTTCTCGTCAAGAGTTCGGCTATTTCCAGCGCCTGTTCTCCTGTATCGGGTTGATTTACCAATAAGTTATCAAGGTCTACACCTAGCCTCTTTGCATAATCAGGGTCAAGGGCATGTTCAACGTCAATAAAGGCAGCAGTACCTCCGTTTTTTTGTGCATTGGCAACGATATGAAGTGTCAGAGTAGTCTTTCCCGAAGCTTCAGGCCCGAATATTTCCACTACCCTTCCACGCGGCACTCCACCTACACCGAGAGCAATATCAAGAGAAAGCGAACCAGTTGATATTACCGGCACATCAACTTTTACATCTGTTCCAAGACGCATTATTGTACCTTTACCATATTGTCTTTCAATCTGTGATACCGCTCGATCCAGAGCTTGATTCTTTTTTCCCGTATCGGATTTTTCCTTTTCGGGACTTTCTGGTTTCTGTAATTTTGCCATTGATTACTCTCCCTTAGTAATTGATTTTACTTTTTTAACATTAACTTTCTTTTCAACTATTGACACCCCTTTAACATTTTGGGGAAACTTGGAAATAACCACCTTTGAACCTTTATCGAGATTATGTGCGATTAGGGAATTACTAATTGTTTTCCCTGTTTGATTGTTTCCCAAGAACGACACTCCTGATATAATTATACAACATGTTAATGCAGTCTTTATAAACGAGATACCGCCTCCAATAATTCTTCCGCTTATTCCAAATTTCCTTTTTGTGAGAAAGGCTCTGAATAGATTGCCTATTGCATATGTTATGATTAAGATAACACCGAAAGTTATTGCATATCCTAATATATTAGAAACTTTAGCACTGGATATACCATATAAGATATTGCTTAGTAGTTTGTGAAGTAAAAAGGCAGCTGCAACGGATAACGCAACTGACAAGATTCGATAAATTTGCCAGAGCGGACCTGTCATTATTCCGAAGATAGTTCCGATAGCCATAACCGCTATCAAGGTGAGATCGAGCCAGTTCATTATAAATTAACTCTTTCAGTGGCTAATTTATGTTTGTTTGCTGCGCAAAACAAAATATATATATATAGAAAATGTGAGGACAATTACATAAAGTATTTAATGTGTAACGCATATAATTCTATATGTTATAAAATTTCTGAGACGTTAAATTAACTCCTTTCAATCACTAGTTTAACTCTACAATTGAATTGAACAGTTCATCTTCCAGAGCGCAAAATATCTGGTAAGAAACTTGCAAGACCCACATAACCATTCTTTGAACAGCCCGATATAATCCCAATCACCTTAAAAGCATCTCCATCTCTCCAAATGATTGGCGCACCTGAATGGCTTTCTTTTATTATTATTTCATCTAGATATGTAATTATAAATCGTATATCATTTTTTAATTTATAAGTAAAAGCATAGTTGCATCTCAAACATGTTGTTTCCTCTTTGATATCTTTTGAAATGTCATTTATTTGACTAATTTGGAAAAGTTTATCACCTTCTGCAATATAAAAAGAATGTTTGCTATCAAGGATTTTGCGTAAGTTGTTTTCATTCAACTGATTATGTGTGAGGTAGTCAAAATTGCCATTAATTTTATGAATACCAATCTGTATTCTAATATTTGATAACTCTGCATGTGACAAGGTTACTACAACAAAATCATACTCATGACCTTCAAAAGGACTAAAATAATAATTTCCGTGTCTGTTTATATCAATATTACCAATTAACTTGCAATAAGGGTGGGACTTATGATGATGATGAAAAAAAGGAATATTTTCTCTCATAAACTCGGGGTTGCAATTACAATTTGGACAATAGGGAACCAAATGGCCTGCTGTTATTGCAAAAATTCCTTTTAAATCATCCAGGTCATTAATAATCATTCCTATAGTTCCTTTACGCAGTATATCATTTATTATGATACTACACCTGCAACCTCCACTTACTGGGATCATGGTTTTTCCTCCCTTATCTTTTCTGCATTATCTATTATCCTGGGTTCTTTCTCTTCAATTATGTCTGTCAAAGCCATTTCACCATATTTTCCCTCATATACCCTGGGAAAAGAAGGAAATCCTTTCTTTTCCAATTCAGTTTTGGGTAATTTTTCTTTAACATAAATTCGCAAACATAATATGTTCGTTGATTCATTATTAATTTCCTTGTATCCCACACCAACACCTACACAATTTGGTTTTTCAAGAATCTCATCTCCATACCGTTCTTTAATCATAATCATGTCTGTGATTTTTAATGGCCCTTGTTTTCCCCATAAAAGTGTAAGAATCTCTTCTTTATCTTTAATCTCTCTGATTTTGTAAAGTAAATAAAGTGTAGAAATCTTAAAGAGATAAATTAGCTTATCTTTTTCTATTAAATCATTAATAAGATCATATCTAACATCCAATTCAGGAGGGACCATATCATTATAAATTAAAGATATTGCACCTGAAAAGGTTTTCTTCCACTCAGTTTCAATCTTATTTTTAACTCTTTGGAGATGATTTCCTGTTTGGATAGCCTCATCCAGGACAAGTATCCTCTCAGTAGTTTGTGGAAAGGGATTTACGTTTTCAAGGGTTACATTATCCACCTCTATCAAACTTTTTGTTTGCCCTTTTTTATGCAGCTCATCCATAAAGAATACTACAAACGGCAATGCTGTAGCTGAAACGACGAGGACAGTATCAAAATCTCCAAATCCTATTTTATAGTAACCTTCATCTATTGATTTTACAATACATTTTGCAATCTGTGGCATTATCCAACCACACTCTGTAGGCAATATCCATGGATTCCAGTGAAATATTTTATCATTTTCTTTAAAAATAATCTTCATTGAGTGTTGTAATTCTGAATATTTGCTTAAATCAGGCCTACCTTCTTTTATTGCATTGACAAAGCTTTCCCTTAGAGGATGAGCGCTAGAAATAATTTCTTTTATATCTGAAGCCATGGTAAAAAGCCTTCCAAAGTCATCCATAATTTTTCGAGGAGTTTCGTTACGGCTTTTTTTTCTTATTTCGTCAACTGCATATGTCAGTTTCTCAATATATGGAGTCAGGTCTATGGGTTCATTTAATCTATTCGATGCCCAATCCGTAAAAAGCCGACCATTCAGGCTTTGTAAAGATTCTCGTATTTTTGTGCAGCAAGAACCCAATCTAAAAAATGGGTCGTGTTCTTTATAACAAGCTCCCTCTACTATACTCAATGTAGAATCTAAAACATGTATATCAATTGGCCTCTTAAGTTTTGAAAACGACTCATATATTATTTCTTTTATATCTTTCTGCATTTATAACACCCCCACAATATTAAAGTTTATAGAAATTCCAAGATTAATGATTTAATGTATGTTATTGGTCGTGACTGATTATACTATCCAATAGAAACATAATCAATAACCGGTGTCTCAGTAAAGAAATCGCTTGAATCGGACTATCCACCCCCATAAGGGGTTGCTTTTCGCCCGATTCATGGCTTCGCCACTGCGATTTCTTTACTTAAATAAATCTTTAAAGAGTTTTTCTACAGCATCTCCTATTTTCTTCTTCTTTTTCTTCGGCTGTGTTTCTTTTGGTATTTCTTTGGTCTCTGCCTGTGTTGGTTCTCTTGTGCCTTCAGTTCGCTGTTTTGAGTCCTTGGAATCTCCTAGTATTCCTTGCAGGAGACTACCGATCTCTTGAGGTTTTGGCCATTTAAATGCCAGTTTTGGTTTGTTTATTGTCCCCGTGACTACTATTGGTAGTTTTGAGCCCTTGCCCATACTTCCTAGTATTCTCCCAGCATCGCCACCAATATATTTGCTCAATGCCTCAGCTTCTACGGAATATTCTAATCGTCCATCAAATGAAGTCCACCCTGACAGACCAATGTTAAAATCCTTGCCGTTGACGCTAATATCATCGTTAGAGATTTTACTATCATCAATTATAAACTTGGTAGTGATATTGTCAAATTTGTATTCTCCTTTCTTGCCAAAAGTCTTGAAGATTTTGGATGTTAACTTACCTCCTTTTATGTGCCCATCTTTAATATCAATTTCTCCCAGACCATTAAGACTCTTACTCAAATCATCCTGCCAGTTCAGCCCATTGCCCTTTGCGTTGAACATCATACTTAGTTTGCCTGATATCTTGCCCTCTGGCGCTGAAAGGATTGGGATTATATATGCAAGCAAATCCATGTTTTGATTAATACGTACATCTGATAATTTCATGTCAAAATCTAAAGCGGGCTTTTCCTCTTTAAGGTTTGCGCTTGCTGATACGGTTCCCGGACCCTCATTTAATTTAAAAGCGAAATCTTTTGTTGTGAAAAAACCATCATTCAGGTATAGCTTAGATTTAAAATCTGTTATTTCATATGCATCATATTTGATTTTATTTATAGATACACTTCCATTGAGATTCATGTTTTCATACAAATTTTCATTTTCTTGTGTTAATAGCTTTCCGTTTATGCCTAAATCAACCATACCTTTTCCTATCATGTTTATGTCCACTGGAAACATCCCGGCAAATTGAGCCGTCATCTTATCCAAGTCCATATTTAGAGAAAGAGCGTAGTCAATATTCTGTTCCTTGCTTAGATTTGTTATCTCTCCTTTTGAGCTCATATCCAGGAAATCTGATACCACATCCAATTGCTCTATATTCACAGAATCTTCCGTAATTTTATAACCCAGTGTATGTATGAGTTTAAGGTCGAGATTCGATATCCTGTTATTTTTAAGAGGTCCTCCAGTTGCATTTATGCCGTATAAAATAGTTGTTCCGGCTAGATTTAATTCTTTTTCGATAGTGCCATTTGCGTTAATCTCTGCAGCAACTTTTCCACTAACACTTAATCCTTGAGGCAGTGATACAATACTTTGGAGATTATGTGTGAGTGTTCCAATATCACTTTCCAAAAGCATGTTTAATTCGATTTCTTTGTTTTTATTTAAAATACCAGAAGACTTTATGTTTGCAAAACTTGTATTCATAATGAAATTCTTTACTTCGAGATTACTGTTTTGTAAATTGTATATCACATTATGTGAAATTTGAATCTCAGGCTCTTTTATAGGACCAATAGTTCCCATCTTTGCAAATAAGTTTCTTAAATCTGTTTTGCCATCTACTTCTAGTTTGTTTTGTTGGCCTTTAAGATTTATGTTTGACTGTACCCTTCCTGCAACCTCAATATCTTCAGGCAACAGTCCACCAATTTCATTCATTAGTTTTGTAATGTCTAAGTCCAGGAATATTTTAAAATCTGTATTTCTTGTATTTTTAAAATCTGTAAATAGACCGGCAAGGAATATTTCTGCAAAGCTTGATTCGACGCCAATTTTGTGAATTGTAACTTTATCGTTGGCTATATCTATATCTGCGTTTTGAGTCAGTCTAATATTTGGTTGTCGTATAGGGTTATTCCCAAGTGGTCCGCCTGAGATGTTTAGGTTTGTTATTTCTGTATTACCATCTATACCTATCATCTTTTCAAGTTGTCCCTCAGCCGTAATCTTTGAATAGATAATCCCTTCAATCTGCATCCCTTTAGGTAAACCCAGCATACCTGCAAGTTTTTTGGTGAGTTTTTTCAGGTCGACGTTCAGGAAGAAGTCAAGGCCGGTACCACCTTCTCCCCTAAACCTTGTCATATCAAAATCTGCTGCTATCCGAGCAAAACCAGTTTTCATATTAAATATACCTCTGGCATTTCTGGGATCAATTTCTCCATCTTTTGCCAATGATATATTTAAGGAGATATCTGCGTGTTCTATTTCATCTTTTGCTTCGATGTCGAAAGCGCTCTTGAGCTCAATTGGTTTGTCCAGAGACTCGATACTTAATGTAGTATTTAGATCCTTTATAACTGTTTCTTCTTGCAATTGGTGGTCGATGAATGCGAATTTTCCGTTATTTACTTTTGCTTTTATTTTGATATCAGATAAAAGTGCTGGAATAGCCAGGGGTGTGTATTCTGGTTTCACAACCGGCTTTTCAACAACCTCAGGGACTGGTTTTTTAACTATTTCAGGTGCGGGCATTGGTTCTACAGGTTTGCTTATGTCTTCATAACTGAACACGCCTTCCTTGCCTTTCTGTAAAACAATCTCGGGATTGTCGATTATCAAATCATTTATTCTAATTTGTTTTTTTATGAGTGGAACGAAATCAATATCACAGAGTATCCTGTTTACTTTAACAAACGTGTCTCCTGGAAGATCGTCTCTCTCTTTAATATGAATATTTTTTATGTCAAGGCCGCTTGACCAGCTCATATTTATATCATCGATCTGTACTTTACGGCCTAAGCTTGCTTCTAGATTATTTATGATTTTGTTTTTTACCATGTCGGAGGAGACAATGGTGGGGATTAATGACACTATTATGGCGAGAGCGCCGATTACACCGCCGATGGATATACCAACTATCAACGGCCATCTTCTTTTGTGTATTTTTAATGTTTCGGTTTTGTTATTTTCTTCTGGCATATTCTTTGATTACAGAAATTCTATTTAATTTTTTCATTTCTTCTGCAGATAATATATCTCCATAATGGATGGGTGTGATTTCTTTAGAGCAAATACAAATTTTTTATAAAAAATTATCTTATTTTAGCACTTAAATAATGTCAAGGTAATTCCGATTTTAATCCTGTCTAAAAAAATAGTTGGATTTATATCGTGTATATTATACCTCCAAAAGGATACTTTTTTCTTGTACATGGGTTAAGTTTGTGATAAAAGTTTCGGTAAATACCCACTTCGAGACATTCCTTCTATCAATATTTGTGTAATAGCTCTAGCTAGATAGCCCTTGACAGAGCAAGCTAGATTCATTGTTTCAACGTGATATTATTATGGAATAATGATTGCCAAACAGGTTAAAGGGTTTTTTGGCATCTATATTGCGTTATAAATCTTCTCTAGCTAACTTCCAGTAATCCATTAATTTAATATTTTTTTGTGTTGATCCAACCTTACCAGCCTGAACGCTCAAGTCTTACAAAAGGGCATAGGCAGGTATATACCGTGATTTATGAATAAATTTGGCTGAAAATCTAAAATGGAATACGAAATATCACCTGATTATTTACCAATTAACCCAGGCAGTTTAAGAACGGATACTGTGGTTGGTTGTGATATTTATTTACTTGCGAAGACGACGGCTGAGGTTCGATTTGTACTATATTGCAGGGGAGATGCAATCTTTGAGGAATCCAAAAAAGAAATACTGGTGGCAAAGAAAATCAAAAGCCTTTTTGTAAAAAAAGAGGATCAGCAGACATATTTTGATTACCTGGAAAATAATTTTCAAGATATCTTATCAGATACAAAAATCCCTCCCGATGAGAAGACAAAAATTGTGCATAGTGCCGCTACAAACCTGGTTAAAGATCTCTTTGATGACCCGAGAACTGGAAATATCCAAAGGACTAAGACGTTTGCTTACAACATGGTTGATTACATTCTTAAAGGAGGTAACGCTGCGGAAAACTTGCTTAAGATAGCAGTACATGAATATTATACCTATACTCATTCGGTGAATGTTGCAGCCGTAGGGACTTTATTTGCAAAGAACATTGGTTTAGGAGAGAATGATTTAAAACAATTGTGTTCAGGGATACTTTTGCATGATCTTGGCAAGACTAAAATTAGCACTGATATTCTTAATAAAAAGGGGAAATTGACAAAAGAAGAATTTCAAATAATAAAAGCGCATCCTGTATTAGGTGCAGCAATCTTAAAAGAAACCGGGAGGAATTTAAAAGATGAATGTATAATAACGTTACAACATCATGAGAACTTTGATGGTACCGGATATCCATATGGGCTTAAAAAAGATGAAATTCATCCTAGTGGCAGGATTGCCCGTATAATAGATGTATATAATGCATTAACTACAAATAGGTCGTATGCAGAAGCAGTAAGACCATTCAATGCTCTTGTGGAGATGAAGGAAAAGATGCTTAATTGTTTTGACAAAGAAATGTTTATAGAGTTTATACGCTTTTTAGGACCTTACGATCCACGTGGAAAACCACCGAGGAAAAAGGACAAAATATATAGCTAAAAATTTGAACTTGACGGGTAACTTTATATCGGAAGCGTGACAAAATGACTGATTATTTACCTATTAGCTCAAGCAGTTTAAGAACGGGCACAATGAATGGTTCACATCTTAACCAAGTCTCTTAATCGCCTCCATTTTCTCTCGATTACCCATCTTTGCCTGTGAAATAGCATTCCTTAGTATTTCAATCGAGGTGTCATAGTTTTTTTTGTCAACCGGGTATGGATGTCCATCCTTCCCGCCATGGGCGAAACTATATCGTGCAGGGTCTTCAAAGCTTGGTTTATGTCCATAAATGAGTTCCGAAATCAAGGACAAGGCGCGAACTGTCTTTGGCCCTACTCCCCGTATGCCTATGAGCCTTTCAAAATTTTCAGGTGCTCTATCGCATAGTTTAGTAAATATTTTATACAAATGTTTGGGATTAAGGTCTTCCGGAAGTACAGGATGGTGTGTTGGCAGTTTAAGTGTCTGAAACTTTTTTATGTGCTTGATTAGTGATTCGGGTTTTTCTTGAGTGAGCAAGGTAGACGTTTTTCTTGAATCTTCACTATCAATTGCAACCATGTTCAGGGTTTTCTCTTTTTTGTCACAGCAAATGGCGGAATGTGGTTCAATAACGAAATCATTAACCTTTTCTCCCAACCAGTGATACCGTCTTGCAAACCTGTTAGTTTCATTCATACCCTGCTGGACAACAGTCCAAAAACCTTCTTTTGTAAAATAGAAACAATGGTGATAGAGTTGATAGCCATCCTGCACAGCGCTGCTATCGACCTTAGCGCTCATTTTACTGGAATAAACGAGGTCTTCAGGATTACGTGAAATTGAATTGCAGAATCCCTCAATTTCAGAGGGAGTCTTTCTGGAAGCGCCTCCCTTACCTCCGGCGATAAAAATCCCTAATTCATTTTCAAGTCCTTTTACGCCCTCTTTTAATGCCCCGCACACGGTGGTAGTGACACCGCTTGAATGCCAGTCAAAACCCAATGCACATCCCAGCGCCTGAAACCAGAAAGGATCTGATATTTTCCTTAAAAATTCTTCGGGTCCAAACTCACTCGTAATAACAATTGCGATCTCCCTTGCGAGCTTCTTCATCCTCTGGAAGAGCCAGGATGGAGCCTTGCCGTAGTGTAAGGGTAAATCAGCGGTTCCTACTTTCATTCCTGTAAGACCTCCCATCTTTCATAACAATTCTCTTCCAATTCTTTAACAAATCTTGAAGGTTTCATCACATAAGATTCCAGATGTGACTTTTGGTTCATGATAGGGTAACATAGATAAAGCTCATCTCTGGCACGCGTGACGGCAACGTAAAATAATCTTCTTTCTTCTTCCTCACCTTCCAGCGATTTTAGAGACCTTGCAGACGGGAAATAGCCGTCTGCCAGCCATATAATAAATACCACGTCCCATTCAAGACCCTTTGCCTGATGAACGGTACTTAAGATAACCTTTTCATCCTCCTCTCCACCAAAGATAACGGTTTCTGATTCTACAGTGCCAAGAAGCGCTAATTCGCTTAAAAAACTCTCCGTACTCTTATACTGTGAGGCGTAGTTTCCTATTTGTTTTATATCCTCAATCCTTTCAACATAATCCGGATACTTTGCGTGAAGATAGTACTCATATCCGTCACTCAAAACAGTTTGAATCATTTCCGCGGGGGATGATTTGATTCCGGGTTGATTGAGATTTTTTATAGATTCAACAAAATCACTCCAGCCCGTAATTGCGCCTTTGTTTAATAACGTTTGTATCTTACCTGTTTCTAAACATGACAAAGAACCATTGTGTTCTCTTATGTGTTTCCATATCCTATCGGCAGTGATATTTCCTATCTTGGGAAGAAGCTTTAGAATCCTCTTCCATGCAATTTCGTCCAGAGGATTTACGACAACCTTAAGATAGGACGTTATGTCCTTTATGTGTGCTTGTTCAAAAAACCTGAGCCCTGACCTTATCGTATAAGGGATTCCTCGTTTTGTCAGTTCCAATTGCAATTCCATGGATTGATAATGTGCTCTGTACAGGATTGCTATACTATTGAGCGCTATGCCCTCATCTCTTGATTCAAGAAGCCTTTCAGCAATGAATTCAGCTTGTTGCAAGACATCTGATAGGGGAATAAGACCGGGCTTTACACCGCTACCCCGCACAGCCCTTAATTTCTTAGGAAACTGTTTAATATTATGTATAAGGACAGTATTTGCCATGTTTAATACCTCATCTGTACTCCTGTAGTTAGTTTCCAATTTATAAATTGTTGTATCAGGATATCTTTTAGGGAAGTCTATGATATTAGCAAAGTTAGCGCCCCTGAATGAGTATATACTCTGTGAATCATCACCTACTACCATTAAGTTCCTGTGATGAGAAGCCGTAAGGTCTATAATGTCTGCCTGTAATTTATTTGTATCCTGATATTCGTCTATGAGAATATGCAGGAATTTGTTGGAGTATTTTTCTCTGATATCCTTGCGCTCTTCAAAAAGAAGCTTCCAGTTCAGGAGCAGGGCGTCATAATCCATCACATTTAAGCCTTTCTTTCTCTTGACATATTGTCTTGCGACATTCTTAATATCTTTGCTTAGTTCATAATAGAATGGATATTTCAGGTTGATGGTTTTGTCTATGCTTGTTTCAGTGTTTATCGAAAAACTGATAATATCCAATAACACGGCCCCTTTAGGAAATCTTTTTGACTTAGTATCTATTTGAAGGTCTGTGGTACATGCCTCCAACAGGTCTTTTGAATCTTCTCTATCCAGGATGGAATAATTCCTGTTGAATCCAATCATGTCTGCATGATGTCTCAGGATTAAGTTACCTATATGATGAAATGTACCACCCCAGAGTTTTTTTACATCTGTGCCTATAAGCAACTCAACCCGATGAAGCATCTCCTTGGCAGCCTTGTTTGTGAACGTCACAAGAAGTATTCTTGACGGGTCAACTCTTGATTCTATCAGGCGGGTAACTCTGTAAGTTACTGTCCTTGTCTTACCACTTCCAGCACCAGCGATTACTAATATAGGACCACCCTTCGCCATCACGGCATCTAACTGTTCAGGGTTTAATTCAGAGCTATAGTCAACAACAAATTTCCCGGCTCTTCGTTTAGTTTTTAAAGTATACTGACGCATGATTTATTTTTGTGGTAACTCGATTGCGCAATCGTTCAACATCAAGTGCAATGACAGGGAGACAGATTAAACATGCAACAATTTATCTTCAATTAAATAAAATTTAGTGAAATATAATATGACAGCTAATTAATGACAGCAATAAGGCAATCGCAAGCTGACCGACTTTTGGATCTGAAACCGTAATCAATTCTTTCCTTGAGTGTTGCAATCCTGATTTCAGCCATGTTGGAATAGCCACAATCAACGAAGTTAAAATGATGACTATGGTAGATCGGTTAAAATAATTCATGTCGGGAAACAGCCACTTCAATATTACGGCAATTATAATCGAACCCATTAATACATATAATACCATCTTTTTAGATGGGTTGATGAGAAAAGCAGCGCATATAATAAGGAAAACAAACCCATTCTTTGCATAATATGATACCTCGTTAAACCAGTGAGTCAAAGCAAAATCAGGATTTTCAAATTTGACATATACATTTACCCAGGCAAACGCAATCCCCGTGATTAAGGTTAGAAAGATAGTAGCCCTGCCAAATTTCACAACTGCATGATCGTCTGCGTCTGGATTAATGTACTTCTTATAAATGTCAATTGACCAGAGAGTCGAGACAGAATGGAAAATGGAATCTACGCTACTCATTAACGAGGCAAATAGTCCACATAAAATCAATCCTCTTAATCCTGCAGGAATGAGCTTATGTACCATTGTCGGATAAGCCAAATCAGGGTCACCGAGCGGATTGTTCAAAAGCATCCCGGCAAGTGCAATGGCTGGCAGGATGACGATTGCTGCCATCAAGTATTTTAAAAATCCACCAACCAGAAGCCCTAACTGGGCATGAAAGAGATCCTTTGCTGCCAATGCCCGCTGGAGAATGACTTGATTTGCTCCCCAGTAATTCAAATTCAGCAAAAACATTCCCACCAGGGCAGGCCATGGCAGGTACGGATGCTCTGCGGGTAAGTGAAGGTGCATCAAATTACCGGATTTTTTATATAACATTCCCCAGCCGCCCAGGTCCTGAAGAGATAATACCAGCAAGATGATTCCACCGGCGGATAGCAAAACAAACTGAACCAGATCAGTTCTGACAACTGCGCCTAACCCGCCAAAAAAGGTATATACAGCAGAAAATGCCCCCAATAAAATGGCAATGATAAAAATCCTTACCATTGGGTCAGGGTGAATGAATTGAACCGAAGACGCAAAAATTGCGTTAACGGCATATGCGCCCCAGAATAATATACTCCCGATAAAGACAAAGGAGTAAAGAATGATCATCAATATTGAATAAACCATCGCAACCTTGCGTCCAAGGTGAATTTCAAAAAACTCGCTGATGGTGGTTATTCTTTCCTTCAAATACAAAGGAACGAAGAAAAAAGCGGCAATCAGGATGCCTGTAATGGCATTTATTTCAAGATTGGCTTGAGCAAGCCCAAAAAGATACGCCGACCCTGCCATGCCCAAAAAGTGTCCGGCATGGATATTGGTTGCAATGGTAGATATGGCAATTGATGGCCAACGGAGAGAACGGGAATTAAGAAAAAATTCTACTACGGATGTTTTTGCGGTAACTTTTTTGTAAACTCCCACGACCATTACAATGGCAAAATAGGCAAGGATAATTGCGATGTCAAATGTCAAACTTCCTTCCTTATAATTTCATTCGGAAAAGATTAGGATTTGATGCTAGAGACAGTATGAATATGGTTTGATAAATTAGCAAGAAAAAATTTGGTAGTAAGGCTAGGTTTTCATTCCTTAGAAAAGCCAGGATGGAGCCTTGCTGTAATGCAAGGCAGATCAGCAGTTCCTACTTTCATTTTGAATAAACGTCCTTTAGACAGGATTAACAAGATATACAAGATTATTATATTTCTACTAATCACTCCTAAACTATATAAAATAAAGACTGCTATAGCGCTAAATATGTTGTTTCACTCTTATCTTACATTTCACTGTATAGTGAAACTATATGATTTAGTGAAACAAATGCCAAGGCTAAGAATTGTTTTGTTTAAAGCGGAGCCAAACAAACTGAGCGTATTTTTTGGAAGAGGTTAAGGACTGTTTTTTGGTAAGTAGTATAAAGATACATCTTTGGGCATGTTTTGCTAGAATATTTGTTAGCAAAGTCTTCCCGTCCGACCAGATTATCCGGGCGGGCAACTTTGGATTCGGCTAGTTCTACTTTAGTATATTCGATGGGGCGTCTTATAGTATCTAATGCTACTCCGGCTCTTAGAGCCTGTATAACACCAACAGCTTCTAAGTAATTTTCGACTATAAATAGTTTCCCGGGTAGAAATGGTAGTTCACTTAAATTATTCTTCATCCTGTTTTTATTTTCTTTCACGGCTATTACTGGAATGCCTTGCTCCATAGCAGCCAATGTCGGTAAGCCAACACAGCCATCAGGGATAACTAAACAGGAAATATCAGAAACGTTTAATAGATCAGGATGAAAAACTAATGACGTTCGGCTGAGCTCAGTCGAAGCCTCGGGATCATTAATAATCTTTGGGCTGTTATGCAAACCTTTAAGTATACAATGCAGATAAGTCATGGAAATTGCTTCGGCAGATTTCCGCGGGTCAACCACCCCAAAGTTCAGTTCCAAAAAAAATAAGTATGGTGTCCCCCGATTTGATTAAAAAAGATGCAACGAAGCAAAAGATACCATAGGAATAATTCCTAATTCGAAGGTAAACAGGAAATCCCCATTTTCCTTTTGACATTACTTATCATGGATGTCCCCTATTTCGACTCTTTATACCTGCCTTCATCTTTCTTACATGGTAAAATTACACTCTCGAAGAAAAGTAAAAGTATCTATATGTCTTACGTTAAATTCGTGACAGACATTTGGAATGAGAATTTTTCTCTTAATATTCGCATTGAAAATCTCCTGCGAAACGACAGTTAATCCATTTGAAAGTGCAAAAGCAACTACCCAGGCATCAGCTTCATCATATTGCGCAAATTCTGCTTTTGCATTATTTAAAAATTGAGTGTTAGAAGAACTCCAGCCAATCAGTTGCTGATAGTATTTTAGCACATCAGAAGAGTTATCTGTATCACAGAAAAATTGCAAAGGCAAATTCTGTTGTACCCATACATACAAATCATCTTTTCCTCTTTCTATCTCATCATAAACTTTGTCAATGCTTGTAATTATTCCCTGGTTAGCCGACTTAACCAAATGTTGCCAGAAACTTTGTGCAATATCAAAGGCATAATAGCTTCTTTTGGCCTGTGTAAAGAGGCTAGTATCAAGTACATATCTGGGTGGTAAAACTGAAGTCATATTTTGTTGAAAAATTCACTCTCGAAGTGGGAGAAAGTTTTTCCATAGAGACCTGTCAGTTTGTAAGCATCAGTGTACAGAAGTTTTCCTTCTTTGGCAGCGGTACGAACTTGCCGGAAGAAAAGTTTACCTACCCGGTAATGTTGGGTATTGTAAAAATCTCCTCCCACTTTTTTCGTTTTTTGGAATGCCTGCCATCTGGTTTGGTAGTCATTGTAAAATTCGAAGAATTGTTTTTGTGTAAGTTTTCTGGTATCCAGCAATCTTCGCGCAGCTACAATTTGACTTACTTTGAACTGCCGTGCAACTTCCTCTATAGGATCAGGACTATATTTTATTTGCTCCCACTTTTTTTGTAGCAGGTGCTGGGGAACAAGAAATTCTGCGGCTATTTGGTTACAATATTTTTCGGTAGTGTTTTCAGATGGTCGCATAAACTGAAGATCAAACGCCGCGGATTTACCTAGCCAGATATGAGCCAGTTCGTGAGCAAGGGTAAACATTTTGGCTGCTGTGAAATCTTTTCCATTAATAAAAATGTAAGGTGCGTAATTATCTGTAAGGACAAAGCCACGAAATTCATCAGGATTTAACGGACGGTGTGTATTATTCTCAACCACACCATTAATAGCTAAATAAATGCCGGCGTCTTCTATTTTATCAAATAGATACTTTAAGGCCATTTTCCAGTTGGGCATATTACCTGCCCAGTCATCCAATAAATGCAATGTTTTTCTTATCTCCTGTGCTACCAAAAAAAGATTATCCCTTTCATTAAAAGAGTTTACAAACGGAAGTGGTGTTGCTCCTTCATTCAACAGATATTCTTTGAGCCATTCCTGACGGCTTTGGATAATGCGGATGCTATCTCTGAGTTCATCGCTGTAATTTTCAGATGGTAGGGCCTCTTCGGTGCGGAAAAGAGGGACACCTGTTTTTAATTCTGGCAACTTGTCTAAAAAGAAATATCCAAAAGGTATGTGCACTGCCTTGGCAAATTCAGCCAGTTGCTTTACGGTTGGGGAGTGACCTCCGCTCAACCAATCTTCCAATTTTGGAAACTTGACAGTAATGCTACGACCAACTATTTCAGCGGCCTGCTTTATGATTTTCCTATTTAAGTTTGTTACACGAATCATGATTCTTTAAAAATGATATGAGTCCAAGAACAAAAATCAAAACAATTAAAAGGTAAATTCAGATAATTCCATGCGACTCTCCAGTTAAACAAATATGAGATACTGTTAAGAATTTGCTATATATTTTACCAATGTAAACATTTGAAATCTTCTATAAAACCTTAAAGAGTTTATAGACCATTTGGTCAACCCTGTTAGATAGTAAACATCTAAAAGGGTAAATGTGTTTTTCCGAAACATGGATTTTGGCTTGCTTATCAATGTTTTGCAAAATAATCCGAGTCTTTCGTAATGGCCCTGTCCTCACGGAAGTGGGGAAAAGATGTATCTTTGAACATTTCCATTCGGATATAATTTGTCAGTTTGAAAGACTCGATCCCTTACCCTTTACTGAGTGGTGGGTGGGGTCAATTTGTTGTAACACCTTCTACCAAAAAATCATAGTGTTTCTTATCCTCGTGTTCCACCAGTTCAAGTAAATCATTCAACATGTCCGGGGTTTCTCCTAAAATTGTCATATCAAAATCCTGCACGCCTGATTCGTATCTCGGATGAGAATGAGTTTCAATAAATCTATGAATCCGCGCCTTTTTCTTCGAGTCAAAATCTATCTTCTAGAGCCTATAAAATAAAGCTGGTTCTGTCCTTCTGCTTCCAAGCACTATCGGAACCCTAAAAGCCAAAAAGTTTTCTAAAAATTTCCGTGCAATATTTGGAAGCGGATACATTTCTTCAAGGTGTTTTTCTTGCTCCTTGGCAAATTTGTATAAAACACTGAACAAGAAATGATACTCCGATTCGTAATCAATAAGCAATTTATCAATTTTGATGATGGCTGATTTTCTGGTTGAGTTTTCTTCTCTGCATATCACCATAAAATACTCGCTGTCATTCCTGCAGTGAGAAAACCAATTTTTAACCTGTCTAAAGAAATCAAAATGGTGAGTAAGTATAAATATCTGGCCAGCGTCTTTGATTGATTCTTTAATAAATCCGAATGCTTGAAAAATTGCGCTTGAATCAAGACTGGATACTGGATCGTCAATGACGATGACGCCGTTTTTTAGATCAAATCCTTCCTCGTTTATTTTTGTCAGAAAGTACACGATAGCCAGTGCTGTTTTTTCTCCCTCGCTCAAATCTTTTGCGACTTCTCCATTGCGGGTAATTTGATAACCCTCTTGTTCGTCGGTAGCGGTAAGTTGAATATCGCTTCTCCCTAAAAATTGTTCAAGGTCTTTGTTGATCTGTTGAGCGGGTATGTGATGGCTTATGAGATTCTCTTTGAGTCCACGGATTTCTTGTTCGTTTTCAGTAATTGTTTGCGTCAAACCCGAATGATCGCTTTCAAGCGTCTTAATTTCTCCAAGCAGTTCGTTGTATGTATCAATAAATTCCGCAATATAGTGCATTTCCAGTGCGTGCTTATTTTCATCAACCTGACTCTCAAAGTTCTCTGATTTCTTATTATGACGCGAAATAATTTGACCAATTTCTCGGAAGTGGGTCTCATCAATTGGGGCAAAATCTTCTAAATTAGGTTGCGAAAAGGGCTTTTGTTCTTTCTGCTCAAGAATGGAAATGATGGAATCCAATCTTTGATTGTAGGCCTTAATCAAGTCGTCCGCCCCTTTCTTCTTGTTCAGATACTCGCTTGACAGGTCTTCATAGAAGTTAGAAGCGTCTATAAAATTAATCGCAACCTTTCTGGTGCTGCATTTTTCCTTTAGCAGCCTCACGCCTTCAATAAGATTCTGATAATCTTGGTTAAAATGATTTTCCAAGTCCGAAAGGCGATTCTGTGGAATAGTTTGGTTACAAAAGGCGCAGGTTGATAACTCTCGCTCCTTATGGATTGAAAGGCCGTGTTCGACCCATTTACCTAATGTTTCGTCTGATTTTAGCGCTTCAATTATTTGTGATGTTGCTGTTTTCTGTAAAATCTCTTTCACTTCCGTCAGAATGTCGGATATATCAAAATTCGGCATCGTTAAGGGATTGATGGTTGGTTTAATCGTTTGCTGAATTGCTTTTTGCAAAGTTGCAAGACGATCTTTGTCCAGCTTGAAATTGTCGGGGTTTTCAAGTTCCTTAGACTTGTTGCTGATTATTTCTTCAAGCTTGGGGCGTTCGTAATTTCTGTACTTATCCGATTTTGCTGTTGTAAGCAAATTTTTAATGTCCCGAGCTTTCTCCGAAAGGAGCTTGTCCCCGCTCGTTTTTGATTTTTCAAGCAATGCATTTTTTGAATCCTTATCCTTTTTCAGACCCTGTAGCCCGCTCTCTATTTTAGTAATCTTTTCCTTGTCCTCTTTGCTTTCTTTTCCGAGAAAGAAAATCGGTTTGGGACCGCCGGTACCAAAAACACTATCGTCAATAAAATCTTTGTTAAAAACACGGATGTTTGAGAAAGCGGTCAAATCGTTTTGGTCGATTGAGCCTCCATTCTTTAGCTTAAACTCAAATTCCGGAACTCTTTCGGGGTGTGTATAATAGTTTTCGCCTAATTCAAAAGAGCGCAATACGCGAGAAAATGATGTTTTGCCCGAACCGTTCCATCCGTAGATAAGGTTGTACTTCTTAAACTCCGGCAGATCCGTGCCGGATCTAAATTCTACAAACGATGGGCAATCTTTAATTTTTGTTACACGCGTGATCATATTCATGATTTATTAGTGCCTTCCACGATTTTGATTTCTTCCGGTGTAAGGTCGTAGAGGTTGTAAACAAGCTGGTCGATTTCGGCTTCAAGGATTAGTGCTTTAGTTTGTTTTTTAGGGTCTTTGAGATAATCTTCACCTTTGGTGATTGCAAGGATGCGGCCAACGAGGCTTTCGATGTTCTCTTGAGCTTTCTTGCTTACAAGCTTAATGGGTAAATTCTCTATTGATGAAATTCTCACTTGTGGAAAAATATTACCTCCCTGTGAGTTTGTTATTTGATAATAATATTTGAAAAGCCTAGAATTAAACAGCCCTAAAATGTATTTTGTTTTAAATCTTTTATCTGTAATATGTGTACTATGAAGCGTATGCTCATAAAAACGGCTTTCATTATCATATGTGGCTATAATTTCTTTTGCCACGAAACGTGATAATATCTTTTCTCTCTTAAAAATTTTTGAATCACGCATCCATAATCCTGGTCTTTTCTTTCCTTTTCTTTTAATTTCCTCCTCAAGCATTTCTTTTGGTTTATAATTAACCCAAATATCAGTATCCCTTAAATGAAATCTTGAAAGATGTTTACCAAAATAAAGCTTTTTACAATCTTTATTTATCCTTTTATTAATAAAAAGAATATCTTTTATACACCCAGCGACTATACCATCTTTTACCTCTCCAATTTCTTTAATTTTAAAAGTATCCCTTTTTATTTTTGAAATTAATGCGTCTGCTTGAGTATCAATTTCCAACCTAAAAATCGCATATTTATCATCCAAAATTTTATTTATATCGATTTCGGATAAAAATTTGAATTGTTCTCCATCATATCTATATGTTTTGTACTTAGGATTTATCAATCCCGAGGGAAAATGACTTTCTACTATGACGCTATCCACTTGTGCCGCTTCAAAAACTTTTTTGTCAATTTTAACAACATTAACCCCGTGATTTTCACAAAGGATCTTACGAGCAATCATAAATTGTTTATTATTTAAGAATTTCCCAGGAATGATAAACGCAAAAGCCCCCGAAGTAGATTTTATTTGCATTGCCTTCTCTATAAAAAGTGCATATAAATCAAAACGGCCTGTTGCAGTTTTAAAAATAGTTTCATAAAATCTTCGTGCATCCCATTTTATATCTTCAATACCAACATAAGGTGGATTGGCAATTACCACATCAAAACCACTTTTTTTATGAAACACCTCGGAGAAATAGATCTCAAAATCAAATTCTCTATGGCCGTTGGTTATTCTACTGATCAGGTCATCAATTTTAGCTCTATATTCCTGCTTTTTCGTTGGGTTGGTTTCATTGAAGAAGAGAGGTTTCAGCTTTTCCAGTTCATTGAAAGAGTTTAAATTGAAAAGGTTTTTCTCTACCCCAAGCAGAGAATTTCCGCAAACCACTTTATAATCCAGATTTGGCAAGGGTTTGATATTTTTAATATCATCTTCATCCACCACCAGAGACAGCCACAGCCGGAGTTTAGCAATCTCAACCGCACCCGGATCGATGTCCACACCGTAAAGAGAGCGCTCAATGCAACGGCGTTTGAAGTTGTAAGTATCACAAGCATCTTGCTTGTGGTTTCTCAAGCTGGAAGCAGGAGTAACAAACACAGACAGCACATTTCTGGCTTTTACAATCTCGCTCATCATGCCCACCAGAAAGGCGCCGGAGCCAACTGCAGGGTCGCAGACAGTGATCTCTGCCAGTTTATTATCAATCAGAGCCGCATTGAATTTTATGCTTTCGGGTAGTACTGGTTTGTTCTTAGTAGTCTTTTGTTTTCCTTCAGCAATCAATTTTTCTTTTAAAAGAGCGGTTGCCTCGTTTTCGCTTACCTGCTCGCCGAGATGTATCAGGGCTTCGATGTCTTCTTTGGCTATAGTAACGCAAGCATCCTGCTTGCGCTCTTTCTCTTTCAAGCTGGAAGCTTGAGTTACTGTGTACAAATAGTTAATCAAACTCTGCTGACACATATAGTGGACAATCTCACGGGGCGTGTAGTATACACCATATTGTTTGTTGAATTTATTTTCCTCTCCCTTATTCCCACTTTTTAATGCATTTTTGTATTCCTCATAATTATCAGTGCGTATTGCATTAAATTTCTCATAAGCTTTTCCCAGCATTTCCGGGTCAACGGCGACTTCTTTTTCCAGCGGTTCGTCTTCTTTTACAGTAAAGTTGTAACGGTCAAAGATGTCCAGAATGCCGTTTCCAATATCGCCTTCTTTGGTTTTGTTTTGGTTGGAAAATAATTCATTGGGCAGAAGAATGTCGGTATTGTACCAACTATAATTACCAATCGGATCAAATAACCCCCCGTTTAAAAACGGAATCTTACATTTGAACTGGTCATTCCAATGGTCAATATCAGAGCGATCTCTAGATAATGCATCATAAAATAGCGGTTCCAAAATGTCGTTAAAAAAATTGCTGTATTTGCCATGAATTCCTTTAAATAGTTTTCTTAAAAATTGTTTAGAGCCAGTCCCCCACTCAGAATCCCGCTCAACACCAAACCAACCCTTTTTCTGGAGAAAATAGAGAAAGACGATCTGCCCTAAGAGTTTTTTGGCAAAGTCAACCGTATTGACACCTTTGGCGTTAAAATCGGCTTTGACCTTTGAATCTTTTCTAACAACTTCGTCAATCGTCTCTTTGGTCCACAAAAAGAGCTCGCGGTATTTTTCAAAGAACTCTTTGGTGACTTTTTCAATACTAAATGCCTCTTCTAGTTCTTCGAGAGTAGGATTATGACCATCATCTTCCAGTATAGGTACCAAACGACTTTGCGCTGTGTGGCTGTTTTCGTTAGTACCTACCAAAAATGAAAATCGTCTGGCAGGTGTGAGTTCTTTTTTTGTCTTAATCCTTTTACCTGATGTATCCAGTCTATAATCCATTTTAACCAGAGAAAAGCGCCAGTCCTCCTGATCAGGGGAAACGAAAGCAACAAGAGCCGCATCTTTCAATATGCCGCCACGGCTGCCATTCAAATACCAGGCAATGAAATTCCTTTGCATAGTGCGGGCACGTTCAAGAGATGTTTCTTTTTTAAGATGGATAATAAGTATATCGATTTTATTCTCATCTACATCTCCATATTTACCTATCCGGTCAAGTGTATTAATGTATGGCTTATAGGCATCTGGAATAATGTTACCCCTGTAAACAGTAGTTGGCGTTTCTTCAATATGATTGAGTAGTTCTTTTATAAATTTACTAAACCGTCCTTTATCGAAAGTGTTTTGGAAGGTTTCCCTGATTAAGTTAATTGCTGATTGTTTTTCCATATTAACCTTGACAGGATATTGTTATATGTTATAATAATCAAATAATCACGATGAGAGGGCACACCTAAGGTTTCGTCCGAAGGTTACTCCCTCTCTTTTTTTTGCCCAATTTTTTCTCCAGGTTATTAATATATACGATATACTTATGAAATTTCCTGAGAAGCGCCGAATATTTTCTTGGATTTGGAACAAGAATATGCAAAAGTTTGCCTTGCCGCTCTAAGTATTCAATCAAACAATAAAAATCTCCATCACCTGAAACAATAATTGCCTTATCGTAATTTGGAAATTCAATCATTGTGTGCAAGACTAGTTCTGCATCAACATTTCCTTTTGTTCGTATTTTTCCCTGCTTTTTATATTCAAGAGTCGGTTTAAAGATGACAATGTAGCCAGCCTTTTGCAAAGATGTGTATAATGCCTCATTGCCTGCAACATAACCAATAAAGAGAAATGCTTTTGTAACTTTGTATTTGTCCTTTAGATAAATATAAAATCTGGAAAAATCTAAATCCCAACCACAATCTTTAATGGCAAGGTTTACATTTTGACTATCTATAAATGCGTAATTATTCAGTCTCTTTTTCATTTGCTACTAAAAATTCGGATAAAATGACTTCTCTTGGTCCGGAAGTTTGAGCTGCGTTTTCTGTGAGGTGTTCTTTAAGGAGTTCGGCAGGAATATTCTTTTGCAATACTGCAAGGATTTTCAACGAGTTGAATCCACTTCTTGATTTTCGCTCTTTTTTCAGCTCCGAGTTTAATTCTTGAAGTACTTTTTTTGTTGTTTGTTTAGGTAGTCCACCTTCTTCCAGCTCCCTTAATACTTTTTTGAGATAGTGTTCTTGATCATCCGTAAACTGTCTTAAATCTTTTGTGATGGCTTTCAGGATTCTTAGTATCTGTGTAGTGCTGTCTCTACCACTTTTTCGTTTTTATTTCTGGTATTTCTTCAATCGTTGCAAAGGTAAAAGCTTGTTTATTTTTCTCCAACAACTCATAAAAGTCTTTGCCCAGCTTTTCACGTTTCGTATCTGCCTCTGACTCCAGGAGTTTTGCTGCGGAGATGAAGTCTAATTCTTCAGGTTTGCCATTTCCTACTAGAAAGAATTTCTGAAGCTTCCCTTTGCGGAAATAAGTCAAAAGCTGGTTGAATCCCCCCATTCCCCCTTTACTAAAGGGGGGCAAGGGGGGATTATCTTTCCTTACCTGCCCGTTGAAGACTTGGCATTGGCGGGAGGTTCTGGCTTTTTTTGGCAGACGCTTAATCTTGGAAAATAAATCAGGTTCATTATCACGAATATCTTTAATAATTTGCAAGTACTTCAGTTCACTTTCTTCTCCTTCATCTTCTCCCGTAATCGTCTTTTTAGATATTAAACGGTTAAACAACTCGTGAGATTCGATTAATTCCCCTTCGGTAAGCAGTCTGGCATCTATTCCTAAAAGAGTAATAAAGGCATGTATTTTTGATTCAGCAGCTTCTTTGAGCTTTATTTGATCATTTGATTGTTTTGTGGGGAAAAAGTTAAAGGTATAGATTTTGTCAAAATCGGTATCTACGCGATTTATACGACCAACTCTCTGCATCAGCCTGGTAGGATTCCATGGAATATCGTAATTTATGACCAGGTTTGAGCGATGAAGATTAACACCTTCTGATAACACCTCAGTCGTAATAAGTATTCGGTAATCGTCTTTTGGAAAGCGCGCATTTGCGTCAAAATTTTCAATTACCTTATCACGAACTGTTGCACTAGATTTTCCAGTGAATGAAAGTACTTCATCTGTAAACTTCTTTTGTATATTTCCAGCAACATATTCGGCAGTTTCTTTTGATTCGGTAAAGACAATCAATTTGTTCTTTTTCAGAATTACACTAGAAAAAAGCATCTCAAGAAATTTTAATAATTTAGGATCGCGTTGCACTTTATCCCATAACTTTTTCACTTCCTTTAAAATATTTAAATCATGTTCTAAATCTTCCTTGAATTCTTTCTTAAAGTCTTTGGCTGGGTATTTTTGGGCCTTTTCTTCAGCTATCAATCGTTCTATTGCTTCTTCATCATCAACCTCCAGAAGTTCAAAGATTTTGTTTGTGTATTTTTTGCTTACATAAACATTGCCATTTTCAAACTCTTTTAAAAATCTCTCATAGGACGTAATAAATCGGCTAATCGAATTTTTAAAGGCATAAAAACTACTTTCCAGTCGCTTTACAAGAAGAATCTTCATAAACCTTCCCATATTTTTTTGCGACTGAATTTCCAATTGATCCAACTTCTCTCCTATGTAATAAAGCAGAGGAGTGTAACGGGCATATTTGAATTTTTGGACTATTAGTACAATTGTTGCATTAAATATCTTGTCTTCTTCATCATTAAGTTCGTAAAATACTGCCTCTGGATCTGCTACTTCAGGAAACTTGAGCCCCTGCTTTTTGAGATCTTTACCGAAAAAGCTTTCGATTTCTGTTCTTGTTCTTCTTACCATTAAGTACTTGAGTACTTTTTCACGAATTGCTTTTGAATTTTCTTTTGTGACTTTAATATACTCATTATGGTCTCTTTGCCTGTCTAATCCTTTCAGTCTTTTCTCAAGCTTAGAAAAGAATGTCTCTAAATCTGGCAAATTGGGGATTGTGCTTTTTCTTGCCTTTTGAAAGAGCTTGATCTGGCTTAAGATATCTCCTGGCGTATTATTAAATGGTGTTGCAGTAACTAGAGCAATTCGTTTACCACGACAGACTTGAGCAAGTTTTTCGTATGTAATGTTTGTTTCAGTTCTAAACCGATGAGCCTCGTCGATAAAGATGTTCTTATACTTTTCAGTTCCTCGATTAACAAGTTGATCGAGTTTACCAAGAGATTCAAAGTCAGCAGGAGCCTTAAAATCTGAAAAGATATTTGGCCAGGAACCAGGATTATTTTTTTCTAAAAGTACTGGTGGGGCAATGACAAGGGTTCTTCCATCGAGCTGGTTTGCAAGCATTGCGGAAATATACGTTTTTCCAAGACCAACAACATCTGAGATAAAAACTCCACCATATTCCTCAAGAATCTTTTTTGTATTCAAAACTGCCTGTTCCTGATACTCAAGTCTTTTAAATTCCGTAGGCACATATTTAAAAAAGACTTCACCAGTTTGACTTATTTCATCCTTGAAATATTCATATAAAAACTTAAGATACAGTTCATATGGTGTAATGGTGTTGTTCAACCACGTTCTTTTTTGAATGGTCTCTATATATCTTTCTTTTACATCAACCGCGTTTTCCCATAGTTCATTGAATTTTTGCAGGGCAAATTCATAATCAGACCTGGTTTTTAACTCTACGTTAAATTCTAAATTATCTACTAAGCCAGCTTGTGTGAAATTGCTTGATCCGGTGATAACTCTTCCTATATCTCGATCGCCTTCGACGAACGTCATAATATAAAGTTTTGCATGAATATCTTCAGTAGGATATGCTTTTATCTCTAATTTTCCGTTCCTTAGCCATTCCAGAAATTTTATAACACCTTCCTCAATCTGTTTGCTGTCTTCTGAATTTTCCATTTCACCAGCAACTGTGTCTGAGAACTGTTCTTTAATTTCTGCGTGGGAAAATTGTAAGGTTTGTTGAATGAGATCAACAGTTTGTCTATTTGTACCGATACCAATGAGGATTCTGATTTTGTCTGTTTTTTCTAATGTTTTATATATTGCATAAAATCCACTCGTATAAAAATAACCAACCAAAACATCAAAAAATTGGGTATCTTTAATGAGGACATTAAATCTTTCTAAGAGATTTTTATTTTCTTCGTTAGTGATAAAAGTTAAATCTGATTTCATATTTTTTAAAAGGAAGGAGCGTTATCCACATTACTACATCTTTTGGATTTGGAAAATTGCATATCTTATTTTTTGCGGTAGCAAAATAAAAATAAATTAGTGGACGCCTGTCTGCCGACAAGCAGGGAGTGAACTAATTTATATCAAATTGCTCCCAAGTTTACCACAGTATTTTATTTGAGATTATTCATTTCTCAAATTGTGTCTTTTAAATTGACACAGTCAAAATCAGGTGATATATAACTACAAATATGATAAATAGAAACAATTGATAGGGGAATAAAATAAATACTCATTTTAAGGAAATCAGCTTGACTTTTCTTTAGTTTACTTTTATTTTATGAATTGTGAGCATATAGAGGTAAAATATGAGGGTCACAGTGCACATCCCGGATAAACTTGAAAAGGAAATAAAAAAGGCATCTAAAAATGAAAGTAGATCCGTGTCTTCCCTGATTTCAGAGGCAACTGAGTTCTATCTAAAGGAAAAAAGGAAAAAGAAAATAGGCAAAAAGGTATTAGAGCTTGCAGGAAAAGTAAAAGTAGCTCCAGATGCGCTTGAAGAACTTCATTCAGGAAGAAGGAAAGATGATAGGGCTTGATACAGGTTTTTTTATAAAACTATAATTTAAACAAAAAGTCTGAAAAACGACTAAGGTAGAGACCTATATGTTGATTCAGTTGAACACATCAAATCCTTTTAGGTATTGTTTTGCGTAGCAAAACTACTAAAGTAGCGACTTGCCCCGTGTAATAAGTAGGTAGACAAAATTATTTCTATATGTGATCTAATGGAAAATATAAAATTGATTTCGGTCAGGTACTTATATATTACACAGGGTGCTGAAAGGAGCTAATTTATGCAGGATATAGATGAAAGGAAATCCATTACGAGGGAATTAATAGAATTAATAAAGGATTCAGACGTGATAAATCGACTCAATATCACACCAGGAGATATCCGTATAGGGGTGTTTTATACGGGAGTTGTATTGAGTAGTGGACATGCAGGTATGTCGTATACGCCTGTTCAGGAAATTCCAGAGGCGGTATGTTGTCCGCGATCACATGCCAAGATGCCTGCTGCAGGAGAACTACTCAATATGCAGATTACGGGACTCATGGATTATGCCCTTGATGATAATGCCCTTAAAGCAGCCGTTGGCATGGCAACCATAAATGCACTTTCTGCAGTTTTGCTTGAGGATGATGCTTGCAAATATAAACCCTCAGCTTATGGTAATGCCTTGGACCTGGTTGAGATTACGGGTGAAGATATCGTTGCAATGGTAGGAGCCTTTCCACCATTTATAAAAAGAATCCAGGAGATTACAAAAAAGCTTTTTGTGATTGAAAAAAACCCAAAAATTGTTGGCAAGGGTGATATGATTGAAATTGAACCTGAAGCCCGTTTGAAGGAAATAATACCTCAAGCAAATATCATTGTCATAACCGGAGTCACACTCGTCAATCACACTCTCGGCCCTATACTGAAGCTCGCCAGAAAGGCAAGTGAGATTGTCGTAGTCGGACCAACGGCCAGTGTTTACCCTGAACCTCTGTTCAAAAGAGGCGTGACCGTTATGGGTGGCGTAAGAATAACAGATGCAGCTAAGATGATACATCTTATTGGTGAGGCAGGTTCTGGATATGACTTCTTCGAAAATTGTGCTGATAAGGTAATAATGCGCAGCGAAGCAATTCCCGTTAGGTAATGTGTAAGCGTTTACATGAAGGGGAAATATTTGACAGGATTTACAGGATAAACAAGGATAAATAAAATTATAAATAATAATCCATCAAGAAGAATTAAAAATCTTGTAAATCCTGTTAATCCCGTCTAAAGAATTAACTAGACTTATATCAAATTTATCCTGTCAAAAAAGGCTGAACTATTACGAAAATGCTTCTTGTGCCAACCACAAAATCCTATTAACCCTCAAAAATATTCCTTTATGAAAAAACTAATCTTCGGAACTGCAGGAATTCCACACTCGACGGATGTTGATTCCAGTATTGAAGGGATCAAGCAGGTTAAAGAGCTAGGCCTTGAATGTATGGAATTGGAATTTGTGCGAGGTGTTGGAGTTGACGAAGAAATGGCAGCAGAAATAGCGAAGACAGCAAAAGAGAATCGTATTATTCTAAGCGTACATGCCCCATATTTTATTAATTTTAATTCTCTAGAGGAAAAAAAGGTTTATGCTAGCAGGCGTAGGCTTTTGCAATCTGCACGTATTGGTCATTTATGTGGAGCCGTGAGTATAGCATTCCATCCGGGTTTTTACATGGGAAAGGAAAAGCCGGTTGTGTACAAGGTGATTAAGCAAGAAATACTACAAATAACTGAAATTTTAAAAGATGAAGGTAATTCAATCCTTTTAAGGCCGGAAGTAACAGGCAAGATGACTTCATTCGGAGATTTAGGAGAGGTTTTAAGACTAAGTCGTGAGATAGATAATGTGCTTCCCTGCGTTGACTTTGCGCATTTGCACGCCAGGACGGGTAATTATAATTCGTACGACGAGTTTTGTAGTGTATTAATGTTTATAGAAGATGAATTGGGCAAGGAGACTTTACGAGAGATGCATATCCATGTCGCTGGCATCCAGTATGGTGAAAAGGGTGAGAGAAAACACCTTAATCTAAAAGATTCTGATTTAAATTACACAGACTTATTAAGAGCATTTAAGGACTATGGTGTAAGAGGAATAGTAATATGTGAAAGCCCGAATCTAGAAGAAGATGCCCTTTTGCTGCAAAAGAAATATAAATCCCTCTTAAGACGTAAAAAGAAGGTTACATTAAATTAATAGGACACAGACTCAGTCTAAGAGGTTCAGAATCTCTAATGGTTGGCTGATCAGCACCTTTGCACCATTTTCTTGCAGCTCTTCTGTTGTTCGGAAACCCCAGAGCACTCCTACAGGGAACATACCCGCAGCAATAGAGGTTTTCAAGTCAACTGCTGTATCACCGAGGTAAAGAAACTCTGATGGTGGGATATTCAGTTTCTCAGCTATTTTCAGCGCACCTGCCGGGTCTGGTTTTCTGGGTATATCATCACGCTGACCAAGGATAACGTCAAAATTCCACTTGGGTAGAAGGTGTACCACGCACCGCTTTGTAGATTCATGTGGTTTGTTAGACAGTACTGCCATTTTCAGCCTTCGAGCAGTAAGTGCATCTAGCAGCTCGGGAATGCCGTCATAAGGTCTGGTCTTTACTTTCCAATTCTTACCATAATCTTCCATGAACGCATCAAGGCAGGAACGGATAATAGCATCTTTTCGTTTGTCTTCCGGTAGTGCACGAATAATAAGTTTAGGTGCACCATCACCGACAAACTGGCGGTAAGTATCGAAGTTGTGAGTAGGAAAACCCTTACCCGCTAAGACACGATTTACGGAATTACCTAAATCTTCTAACGTGTCAAGCAGTGTACCATCAAGGTCAAAGAGTACGGCTTTGTATGGCATAACGGGCCTTTTAATAAAGCAGTTTTCTATTCAGTTATGATGTTTGATGCAAAGCATCAAATGCCTGATGTAAACATCAGGTTTCTAATGCAGGCATTAGATGTTAGCAGGCTGTCCGAGAATTACGAAAAGAGTCTTTTTGCCATTCTGAGACATGTCCTGAATAAAATTCAGGATCTCCGATTTCAGAATCCTTAAATTTAATGGTTTTCAAGGGTCTTAGATTCCCGATCGGTGTCGGGAATGACAATTCTCGGACAACCTGTTAGATTGTAATATATTTGTTCTGATTTGTAAAACCTTTATAACTTTATACAAGGGTATGGACAGTTTAATTATAAAGTGGAGGTTATTGTATCAAACATCCAATACTCCAGGAATTGATATCTTGATTGATCTTACTAATCGAGTACATATTAGAAAAAGACTATTTTTTTAGCTTCAAAAGCTATAAATCGAGAAGCGCCCCTCCCCTTTTTCAAAGGAGGAGGGGGGAATTTAAGGTATTTCCTTATTAAGCCTAACAACCAATTTCAAAATAATTTAAATGCAATGAGGCCAGTAACTTTAGATAAATTTCGTCTTCGGGTAGAGTATGGGGTTGAATAAGGCGAAACCGGAAATAAATTATCAAAAATTTTGGGAAAGCGTGGTTGTTTGCTCAGACCTCTGGAAATTATGTTTCAGGCAGGAGTATATTAATCTGTGCCCCTGGGAAATGGGTAAGATTGTTTTCTTTTTCCCTTCCCCAGCCCCATTCTGGAATTATTGAAAGCCTTGCTGTTCCTGAACGGATGGATATTTTACCATTCCATTGGTTTATAAAACGTCTTACTGACGCCAAACCATGTCCACGCCCAGTATCCGAATATCTCGATGCTCCATGAAGAAGAGCTCTTTCTAAGGCATCTATGTCATCTTTTATATCGAATCTTGTTTTCAAGGAATTTCTAAAACCTATTCCTATATCCATCACGGCAATTTTTACAACATTCTTGTTGATATTGTTGAAGTGATACTTCTGGATTCCCACAAACCCTGTATACTCACTATGTTCAATAATATTCTGACATACCTCTGAAAGTGCAACGATAAAACCATTTATGGCACGGTCATCATAATGAAGGTGCTTCTTAAGGATTTTGTTTGCTCTGTCTTTTACCCTGCTTACGATAAAATGTATATCATCTGACTTTTCTATTGGTGTAATTTCAAGCAAGACATCAGAAAAAGAACTTCTTGAGTACTTATCAGGAATCTTTAATTCAAATGGTTCAATAGTAAAATAGCTTGCGACATATTTGAAGAAATCCATTCTTTCAAGGTATTTGATAACTTCTTCCGATTCTGGGAGATAAATAGTCTTTTGTATTTCCTTTGAAATGAAAAATTCACCCAACTCAAGAAGGCCGACCATGCCATACGGGTCTATGAAAGATATATGTCTGAGGTCAATTTCATTAGAGGAGTTAAGGGAAAGTATTTGTTCAAATGTTTCCTCAGTCAACTGTGAAGTCAACTATATTCTCCTGTCCGATATATTTCTGGGTAGTGAGGATATTTATGTTTTTTTGTAAATATACTATCATTTTCCATTTGCAACTGCCTCATACAACGACATTTTGTAAGTTTATTATTGAATTAGAGTCTATATCTGTCGTAATATAGTGTCAAGCAATGTTTTTAATCTCACAAAAAGTTTAAAGTGCCTAAAGTTTGAAGTGAGCTAAAGATGAGAAAAAAGTGACTAAAGTGAACTAAAGTGTAAAGTGCTAAAGTTAGGAAAAAGGTGGGAAACATTAATTTTTAAATACATATTCATTTTCCTCCAACTTTAAACACTTTAGTTCACTTCACACTTTAGGCACTTATTTAAACTTTAGTTCACTTAAGACACTTCAAATTTGGTTGTGGCTCTGCTGCGCTGTGGTCTCTCTGCGGTTAATTAACCAGAAAACCTGTTATAAATATGAAGAAATGCGCATTTATTACTCTTGGATGTAAGGTAAATCAATACGAAACCCAGGCATTAAGGGAAGCTATTATATCAAATGGATACGAAGAAGCTTCCTTTAGTTCTCCTGCTGATTTATGTGTCATAAACACATGTACGGTTACCTCCACGAGTGATGAAAAGTCGCGTCAGCAGATCAGGAAGGTTATAAGAAATAACCCGGACGCAACCGTAATCGTTACAGGTTGCTATGCAGAATCTGATGCAGAGGCTATAAAAAAGATCGATGGTGTTGAGTATGTCTTTGAAAAGGGCAAAGAGAGTATGTTAATTGATTTTGTAAAAAACGGTTTTGTTATTAATAATACCTCTGTAACCGTTTCAAATAACATTGGAGAACACAACACAAAGAAACTACGACGTAATGAATCCGCATTCGATCTGAAGATTAGTAAGTTTGACGGTCATACAAGGGCATTCCTAAAGATTGAAGATGGATGTGATATTTTCTGTTCTTACTGCATAATTCCTTATGTCAGAGGTAAAGTCGTAAGCAAGAAGATAGATGATGTTATTTTTGAAGCAGAGCAGTTGATAAGCAACGGTTATAAGGAAATTGTACTTACTGGTATTCATCTGGGAGCTTATGGCAAGGACACGGGATACCAACTTAATATTATAGATGTGCTGAAAGAACTACAAAACCTGTCGGGTTTAGAGAGGATAAGATTAAGCTCCATAGAGGTGAATGAAATTACGGATAGTTTGATCGACACAATTGCGAATTCAGAAAAAGTTTGTCCTCACTTCCATTTACCGTTACAGAGTGGAGACGATTATGTTTTAAAGAGGATGAACAGAAAGTATAACACTGCTCAATATCTCAAGACACTGGAAAAGATTGAAGAAAAGCTGGAACTGCCGTCAATATCGACAGACGTAATGGTTGGGTTTCCCGGGGAGAAGAGGAGACATTTTGAAAATACACTGAGACTTTGTGAAAAGGCTGGATTTAGCAGAATACACATCTTCCCTTATAGTCCCCGTGAAGACACTCCCGCAGCTAAAATGCCTGATCATTGCAAGCCTTCCGAGATTAAGGCACGAAAGAAAGAACTTGAATTCCTTGCAACTGAAACCTCTTTAAGGTATAAAAATTTATTTATTGACAGGAACATAAGCATCCTCGTAGAAGGTACAAGAGACAAGAAAACTGGAAAATTATGTGGTTATTCAGACAGGTATATAAAGGTTTTATTTGATGATACAGATACCTTAATGAATGAGATTGTTGATGTTTATGTCGAAAGGGTCTCGCCCCAATTTGTTATGGGTAAATGCAGTTCCCACGCAGAACGTGGGAACGAGTAAATAGGACTAAACATTCATAACCTTAAAGGGTAACAAACAATAAATGAAAATTTAACTGGATTCCCCACCTGAAAGACGTAGTCGGGCAGGCCTGCGAGAGCAGGGAGCCTTCCTTTCGGAAGGAATCCAAATTCTATTTTTTTAAAAAATTATCTTGTCTATCCTGTCAAAAAATAGTTGAAATATTAAATGAATAAAATAACAACCGTAATCGTGCCTTTAATCATCTTCAGTATTTTAAGCTTATTGCTCGATGTAAAACCTGCTTATTCTCTACCGGCAGATGATGTGATACCACTTGTTGACGAAGAATATTATCCACAAGTCCATAAAGCATTAACCAACGCAAAAAAGTCTATATTGTGTGTTATGTTCATGGCAAAACTGGATCCAAAACATACGGGTGGTGATGAATATCAACTGGTTCTTGACCTCATAAATGCTCATAAGAGGGGAGTGAATGTTCAGGTAATTTTTGACCAGAATGTCAAATTTTGGGAAAAAGGCAAAAAACGCAACGTAATAGAAAAAAAGAGTGAATATGCATACAAACTGCTTTCAAGAAACGGTGTTCCTGTTTTTTATGATGACGAAAACAAGGTAACTCATAACAAGATATTAGTTATAGATAAATATATAACAATCATTGGGAGTACAAACTGGACTTACGGTGCATTGAGAAAAAACCATGAAGCATCTGTAATGATTAAATCTAAAAGTGTTGCGCGTGCATTTGAAAAAAAATTAGAAAAAATAGAAAAGGAACATTAGCTCATAATAGAGCAAAAAGATTCGTGGTATAAAAATATCTTGCATTAGTAAATATGCTTTGTTATAAAGAGGTGTTCTGAATCTTCGAAAAGCAATCTTAGTTTGGAGAAACCTATTGATCATAGCGATCGATGGGCCAGCCGGGTCTGGAAAAAGTACTATAGCAAAAAAAATTAGCCGAGCGACTCGGATTTAAGTATCTTGATAGTGGTGCAATGTACAGGGCTTTTACATGGAAAGCTAGCAGTACAGACATTGATTTCAATGATACAGAAGGCCTTTGTAAATTATTGAATGAAACTAATATCAAAATTGAATGTTCAACAGAAGGATCGAAAATATTTGTAAGATGGTGTTAACGTAACAAATG
>MAYW01000023.1 GCA_001723765.1 Candidatus Scalindua rubra | reverse complement strand
CCGCCCTGCGGTCTGGGCCAGGGCAAGAAATTGTCGATTTAGAGACTATATAAACTTTTAACGGCTTTTTGGGGTCACAATGTAACCTGTTTGAAGGTCCCCAATAACCTCACTCTTCTCGTTTCCCCAATACCAATGATATAAGCCGACGTAAGCACATATTAAAGAATCAAGGGTATCTTCATAGTTTTTCAAACTTTTACCTCGCATAGCCTGTATGCTTCTTGTACACAAGTCCTGCAACTTATGATTTACATTCAGCCGTGGTTCAGTATTCGGTAAACGTTCCACTATATATCTTCGCAATCTTAATAGTCCTTTACGCTTTGTCTCAACATCTCCACGTTTGTATAAAACCCTTTTTCTTAACTTAAACAGCACTACCTGTGCTGGATGTGGATAAACTTCAATGATTATGTTCGTAATTCGTCTTCTTTTGGAAATACTAATGTAGGGATTATGTTCAAATCCAAGCTCTGTTAATTTTTTAAATAATTCATTCCCCCGCACCTTTCCCTTAAACTTGTTCAAATTGCAGGGATGTGCGCCAGCAAAATATTTTCTGTATCTAGCTGACACCTCCCTGTCCACCGGCCTTGCTCCTGTTCTATTTTTTACGATCAATGGCGCATCTATAGAAACACATGCTCCTTTGTCAACATTTTTACTAACATAATCAATAATCTCTTCATCACTTTCTAATCTTTCAGCATAATCAACTAGATTCACACTTTTTTTGATACTATGAAGTTCAAGTATAGAAACTGCTGTATTGTTTCTATACGACCAGGCAAGGTCAATGCCTATGAATTTCATATTATCTCTTTTCTATTAGTTTACGTTATTAATAGGTTGAAAGGGGTGCATTCCCAAATTGTTGCAATACACCTATATCGGCGGGGAATATGGAGTGTATCGACCGTGTCGATGCAGGCAGTGACACGGTCACTGCACTCCAAAAAACCCAAAACAACCCGGTACAACAATTTGGGAATGCTCCCGGTTGAAAGTCATGCCTAAGGCAGGTAGATTACGTGGAAATGTAAACGATTTTTTTACCCTGTAGAAAGTTAACTCGTCCATACAAGCGAGGGAAAAAATACATATCGAATGTTGATTTATCCTTTTTAAAGATAAATCTCCAACGGGGTTTACTGCAGACTGGTTACAAGTTTTTTTAATATCTCTTTTAACTCCGGGTCGTATTTGTCTGACAGACCCAATCTTTTTGCCTGTGCTTCGAATGCAATCTTGAGTATCATCTTTTCCTTTGTCTTTGCTGCAAGCGCTTTAAGCAATTTATCATTTCGACTTTGTAGCACTTTTAATTGTGACTCAACTTCGCTACTATCTTCATCAGCTATCTCAAAATCGGCTTCATCCTCTCCAATATTTTTCAATATTTTCTGCAAATTATTAACATCCCTTTCTAATGTCTTTATTGTCTTTCCAAGGGATACATATTTATCTTTAATGGTTGAATAATCTTTACTTACTTGTTCTTTTTCCAAACTCAGGTCATATCTCCTGGCCTCGAGTTCTTTAATTTTAATGTCTAATTTTTTAATATCCTGTTCAAGATCCTCAAGCTTTTGCTCTAACGATGTTGTTTCAACGACCTTATTTCTGTATTTTTCTATAGATTTTGCGGAAACAAATATACTTATTATGCATATAAAAACCAGTATAACGCTAACAATAAGGAGTCTCTTAACCCTTGAGTCTTGCATCATAAATTACACCTTTCTTTTGAAGGTATCAAACATAATAACGACAAAGTCTTATCACCAGAATTCTTAAATTGATGCAGCTCATTTCCAGTAACAAAGATTACGTCTCCTTGACCAAAAGGCTTTTCTGCCCCATCTCCAACAATAATCCCGTTACCATTTAAAATAAATACTTCATGCTCCCAATCATGACTATGTAAAGGAGTATAACCTTCAGGTGATATCTCAAAGTGTCTCATGACAAAGTTTTTTGCTCCCATCTCCTCAGTAATAATCCATCTTATCTGCACACCACGCGCTCCTTCTTCTATTGTCTCTGGAGGTACATCTATATAATTCATTACTTTCATAAATCAGCTCCTTTCAGCAAAGCTGAGCTTAGCTCATGTCACTAATCCTGACCTGTCGTCAGGACAGGTTTAGATGTTTTGCTCCGCAAAATGAGAAATCCCGTTAGAAAAGTCCTACAAAGCGATGAATAGCATTGACGTTACTCTTGCTATGTACTTTTTATCCTGTCCACATGACTATGTATTCTTACAGGTAAATAAAGAAACATTTCCATTATGATTAAAAATTGATAGAATGTTTTTTTAAATTTCCAAGATATTTAACCTTTTGAAATTCTTATTAAATTTTAATATATTAATACGACTTAAACTTTACAAGGAAATTCTTATTTTTATTTAGAAAAGGATATTCTGTTGATCAATAGTAATAAGAAAACACCATTATATGAAGTGCATTTGGATTTTGGCGCCAAGATTGTGGATTACCATAACTTCCTAATGCCCTTACAATATAGCAGCATTATACATGAACATAAAAACGTAAGAAACAATGCCGGTCTTTTCGATATCTCACATATGGGAGAAATAGCTATAATGGGCAAAGGAGCAACAGAATTTGTTCAAAGGATTATAACCAATGACGTTAGTAACCTCCCAAATTATAAAGCCGCATATACTCCTATTTGTGATGATGAAGGTGGAATCATTGATGATATTGTAGTTTTTAAATACAATCCTGAGAAATACATGCTCGTAGTAAATTGTGCCAATACTAATAAAGATAATAAATGGATAAATAAATTCAAAACAAATAATGTGAATATAAATAATTTAAGTGACCAGATATCACTTCTGGCTGTTCAAGGGCCAAAATCTGAAGACATAATACGACTGGTATTCGGTGAGGAATGTACAACTCTCTCACGTTTCCAATTTATGGAAATAACTGTGGGAGAAATGCAACTCACAGTATCCAGAACAGGTTACACGGGAGAGGATGGATTTGAAATCTTTGTCAACAATTCACATTGCGTAGACTTATGGAATATATTACTTGAAAAAGGTAAAGACACAGGATTAGAACCTGCAGGCTTAGGCGCAAGAAACACATTGCGTTTAGAGGCTGGTTACCTCCTCTACGGTAACGATATTGACGATTCAATAACACCACTAGAAGCAAATTTAGGCTGGACTGTAAAATTTAACAAATCAGACTTTATAGGGAAAGATTCATTATTAAGACTAAAGAAATATGGATTAAAGAGAATGTTTGTTGCATTTAAGTTGCTTGATAAGGGGATACCGAGGACAAATAATGGAATAATCTATCATAATAATGTCATAGGCAAAGTAACAAGTGGAACTTTCAGCCCTACCCTGGAAATAGGCATAGGTTTCGGTTATGTTCTCAAACATATTGCAGAACATAAAAGTCGGGTTAGCATAAGAATCAGGGATACAGATTTTCCTGCTAAAATTGTAAATACACCCTTTATCACAAAGAAAGGTAGCTAAATGAATTTTCCAGAAGATTTGTTCTATGCAAAAACCCATGAGTGGGCAAAGAAAGAAGGAGAAAATAAAGTCAGGATAGGTATCACGTCACATGCACAAAATGAGCTTGGTGATGTTGTTTATGTGGAATTGCCAGCTTTAGATACCAATGTCGAAGCAGGTAAGGCATGCGCCGTTATCGAATCAGTTAAAGCCGCTTATGATATCTATGCACCAGTATCTGGTAAAGTTACAGAAATAAATAACGATCTTGGAAACAATCCTCAATTAGTAAATGAAGACCCTTACGGCAAAGGCTGGTTTTTTGTTATAGAAATGGAAGATCCTCAACTATTAACGAATCTTATGTCAAATAAGGAGTACGAAGAATTGTGCCAAACAAAATAAACTATACTCCCAACACCGAGTCTGATATTAAAATAATGCTTAAAGAAATCGGGGTCAAGTCAGTTGATGACCTTCTGGAGGACATACCGAAAGAACTGCTATGCAAACCAATAAACATACCTGACGGAATGTCAGAGATGGAGTTAAGACACTCCCTCAAGTCATTAAGCGACAAAAATTCAAACCTAAATAAATATACTTCATATCTTGGCGCAGGAGCGTACGAACACTTCATCCCAAGTGTGGTTGACCATTTAAGTAGTAGAGGTGAATTTTACACCTGCTATACTCCTTACCAACCAGAGGTAAGTCAGGGAACGCTACAGGGAATCTACGAATTCCAGAGTATGATGTGTGAATTACTGGCAATGGACGTGGCAAACGCCTCCATGTACGATGGGGCATCATCCCTGGCAGAGGCGGCAGTTCTTGCTTTAAGGTACAAACAAAAAGAAAAGGTTATTGTTTCGAAAACCGTTCATCCTGAATACAGAGAAGTGTTGTCAACTTACCTTCAGGGGCTAGATGTTAAGCTCATTGAGCTTGAAATGGATAATGGAATTACGTCTGTCACAGACCTTGAATCCAAGATTGACAAAAATACTGCTTGTGTCTTAATACAAACACCAAACTTCTTTGGATGTCTTGAAGACACTGAAGAACTTGCAGAAATAACCCATAAGAATGAAGCCCTCTTTGTCGCATGCGTAAATCCTATGGCATTAGGCATAATCAAACCCCCGGGTGAGTACAATGCAGACATCGCAGTTGGAGACATACAGGGATTGGGTAACTATGTTTATTATGGTGGACCGCATGCAGGTTTTTTTGCAACCAGCAAAGAACTTATGAGAAAGATGCCGGGAAGGCTTGCGGGCGCTACCACAGATTCAAAAGGTAGACGTGCGTTTGTACTTACACTTCAAGCAAGAGAACAACATATCCGACGTGGAAAGGCAACATCGAACATCTGTACTAATCAACAACTATTAGCGCTCAGGACATGCATCTATCTTTCGACATTAGGCAAAGCCGGAATAATAGAAGTAGGCGAATTGAATGTTTATAAAAGTCATTATACAATAACCAAACTATGTGAGCTTGAATGGATAGAACCCTTATTTAATAAACCCTTCTTTAACGAGTTCGCCATAAAGATTTCTGGTGACTGCAAAATAAAAGATATAAACAAACGCCTCTTTGAAGCTGGCATAATAGGCGGTCTTGATATATCAAGCCTTTATCCAGACACACAGAATGCCATGCTTCTGTGTGTAACAGAAACAAAGACCAAAAAAGATATAGACAAACTAGTTCTTAACATTTCAAACATTATCTAGTGTAACATTGACTTTGATTTCTATGAAAAGTATGAGGAGCAATTGATAGGAGCCACTTATATTAAAAATCGCTATGGACCAACCCCAATAGAATTCCAAAAAATAGCTGACAAAATGATTAAAGATGAAGAAATCATAAAAGTTGAAAGCAGCTATTTCGAATACCCACAGACTAAGTACTTACCTCTGAGAAAAGCAGACCTTTCCAAATTAAAGGCAAATGAAATTGAGGTGATTAACGATACATTGAACAGGCTTTCTGAAATAAACGCTGCTCAAATAAGTGAATACTCTCACAACGATGTTCCCTGGCTAACCACAAAAGATCAAGATATTATCGAATATGAGTCTGTCTTTTACAGAACACCCCCCTATTCAGTAAGAGAATACGTTGAAGACATTTCATAAAATATCCCATCTTCCTGAATTTGAGAAGGATATAAAGAAACTTCTAAAAAAATTTAAAACCCTGGAAGATGATTTAAAGATATTTATTACAAAGGAAACAAAGAAATCGAGGATAGGGCTAGAATAGTAAAATATTACAAAAGGTAAATAAATCATGTACCGACCTGAAAGCTTAATAATAGACAATAACAAGCTTAAGCTATTTGAAGAGCTGAACAAAATATTACAAGATCAAAAGACTTTTGATGTTTCAACCGCTTATTTCAATATTTCTGGCTTTCAATTAATCTTTATTTACAATTTCTACCCTGAGAAGAGTTATTATACTGAATCTCAATTAGAGCAAAAGTTAATTGACCATCTTCGAGATTTTATTCTTGAATTGGGAAAGGGATTTGCCTTTGTAGATATAATAGGGACTATAATAGGGACAGCCTATTTTATTGATATAGAGTATCCCGTATTGTAGATTTTTAGCATGCTACGAATAGTAAGAGATGTAGCAAAAGGATATCCACATCACGCCTGCGGCGCATCGTTGACATATCACCCAAAGGGGCAATTACAGGCAGCCGGTATTTATGGAAGATGAAGTTGTGACAAATAACATCATGAAAATTGCTATGACAGGTCGCCCCCCTCTGAAGATGGTAGCTTTATCAAAGTGCTGGAAAGGATATTTGGAAGAAGATTAATTGCCTAACCCCATGGGCACATGGGACGCACATGGGAGACCAAGAAAGAAAAGGAATAAATAGTCTCTGTCCCTATATGTCCATATGTCCCCCCGACTACCAGCCTGATACTTATTTCGACGTGTGTAGTTCCCGACCGGCCTTGCCGTTCGGACGGGTAGGGGGAGAGGTTGAAAGGATAGAGCAGAAGCTTTTTGATAACGTTTATTTTTAAAGGGAAGTGTCAATCATTTTGGAGGAAAAGAGAAATGACGTAACCGTCAATGAATAACTATCATTAATATCGAATAATGAATGATATTATAATTATATCTGCCTCGTAGGGGCCACATTTTTCAGGCTTTGTCTTGGCATTTGAAACTATTTTTGATATTATTAAATTAGTTTCATTTGGTCGCTAATTTGCAGAATATCCTATACGTAAATTACACAATCAAAGTAAAAGAGATGAATTATGAGAAAGATATTTATGATTTTATTTTTAATAATTTTTACTAGTGGATGTTTAGATACTTCTTATGTAAAAAGAGTGAGTATGAGTCCTTCATATGTAAAAAGAGCTAATACGATTCTGTATGAACCAGATTTAACTCTATCACAAAAAATAAATCATCTTAGAGCCTTAGACGCAGAAGCAAAAGAACAAGGTGAAAATTTGGATTCATTGTTGTTATTTTCTTCATTCTTGACTAAGCGGTTTGAAAAGAAGTAATAACCGTCACGGAAACTCTATAACCCATTGTCAGATATGGTGGGCGCAATCCGACTTGAACGGACGATCTATTGAGTGTGAAGCAAGCACTCTAGCCACTGAGCCATGCGCCCTAATCCAATATTTAGGAAATCCTGTATATTCATTCAAGTGAGCCCCTAGAGATAATAGAGACAGCGCCTATTTTATTGACATAGAGTTTCCTGTATTGTAGATTTTTAGCATGCTACGGATAGTAAGAGATGTAGCAAAAGGATATCCACATCATATCACCCAAAGGGGCAATTACAGACAGCCGGTATTTATGGAAGATGAAGATGTGATGAATAACACAGAGAATGTACTAATAAGCATAGTAGATTTTATTAGGAAATATGAAAAGGAACACACCCCTTAATCCCCTCTTTTTAGAGGGGATTGAATTCGACATTTTCGGCCTGTGTCAGGCAGAGAGGGATAATGTTTATTGGTTTGTTTGCAAGCTGGTCAAGCAAAGGCTTGAGAAGGCAAGGAGTGCATGAATATAGATATTTTTGGTAATCCTATATCTCCAAAGAAGATAGCATTGAATATATAACATGATGAGCGTGAAATTCCCAAACTGTGGCTTTACCATTCTTTTGTTTTATAATAATTACCAAAAAATATAGACAATATTAACGGTGATTCTGCGTCATACCTGAATGATGTTATTCAAAGATTTTACAAGATAAGGATTTTGAGTTATGCGAATATAATCTGCAATATCTATGGAAGTTGTGGGCTTGAATTTTTAAGGGACATTTATGAAAAGCACGAGGATGTGAAAGCACAGTAATAAATAACATTGAGATTGTTAATTTTTGTATAAAGATATATGAGGTAGTAAAATGAAAAGCGTGTCTCAATTAAACATAAAAGAGAATGAAAGAAAGGCCTTGCAAGAATTAAAGGAAGGATTGCTAAAAAGATTTCCAAAAGCCCAGATTATCCTCTATGGCTCCAAAGCGAGGGGGGAAGATGAAGAGCTTTCTGATATTGATTTGTTAATCCTCATTGATGCGCAAGTTACCAAAATGCTAAAAGAAGAAATAACTGAAATTAAATACGATATTGAACTAAAGTATGAGGTAATTTTCGGGACAATTATTGAAAATATAGATTTCTGGAAATCGCCTTTAGCTAATGCAATGCCTCTACATTGGAATATAGATAAAGAAGGAATCCTTTTATGAGAAAAGCAGAAGAATTCATAAATGAGATCGAAGGGTTAATTTTAAAAATTATAGAGGAATGCAAATGAATTAAATTTTCCCCTACCAGACCGCAAAGCTCTCGATGATGTAATCTTTGACATCCTTGGGCTGACAGAAGCTGAACGACATGAAGTGTATTGGACTGTGTGTGAACTGGTCAAAAACCGTTTTGAAGAAGCAAGGTCAGTTTAAGATTGTAGGGGTAAGGCTTGTCCTTACCACTGAACTTATTATGAGATATAACCACGATATCCATCATAGAAGATCGATAAGGTTAAAAAGATATGATTATTCGCAGCAAGGGACGTATTTTGTAACCATATGTAACCAAAATCCCCTTTTTTTATTTGGGCATATTGCAGAAGAGAAAATGTTACTGAATGATGCTGGAAAATTTGCAAATAAATGTTGGTTAGAAATACCAGAACATTTCCCGCATGTAACATTAGATGAATTCATTGTCATGCCTAATCATATTCATGGGATAATTATTATCAATACAATGACTAATGTAGGGGTTCAAAATCTTGAACCCCTACACAAACAAAATAAATATCAACAAATTATACCAAAATCGATAGGATCAATTATACGTGGATTTAAAATTGGTGTCACTAAATGGTTTAGGACAAATACCAATATCTACAATGTCTGGCAACGTAATTTTTATGAACATATAATCCGTAACGAAAAAGAATTAAACAAGATAAGGGAATATATAATAAATAACCCATTAAGATGGCAACTTGATAGAGAAAACCCTGAAAGAATAGATATAGACCAATCAGAGAGTGAAATCTTTTATAAATCAAAGTAAGAATATTTACATATCCTCACCAATAATATAAATTGGTTGTAGTGGGGTATGGCAATACGCCCTTACGAAATTCAATGGCAAGGAAATTGCCAAATCATGCTTGAAAAACTAATATTTGAAAAATCATCACCAGGACGTATGGCATATTCATTACCTGAATGCGACGTATCTGTTAAACCAATTGAAGAATTGATACCTGAACGTTTTTTGCGAACCGAAACAGCCGAACTCCCTGAAGTAGCCGAGATTGACGTTGTAAGACACTTCACAAGGTTAAGTCAATTAAACTATAGTGTAGATACCAATTTCTATCCACTCGGTTCGTGTACGATGAAATATAACCCAAAGGTTAATGAAGACGTTAGTGGGTATGACGGTTTCGCCAATCTGCATCCTTATCAAAATCAGGAACAATGTCAGGGCATACTCCATATCCTATATGAATTTGAAAAGATTGTTGCTGAAATATGTGGTATGGACACATTCACCCTGCAACCCGCTGCCGGTGCCCACGGTGAATTTATAGGAATGTTAATATCGCGTGCTTATCATCTTAAAAAGGGTAGAAAAAGAATCAAGATAATCATACCTGACTCCGCGCACGGCACAAACCCTGCATCTGCTGCAATGTGCGGTTTCAATATTGTGGAAGTTAAGTCAAACAAGCAAGGGCTCATTGACATAGAAGAGTTAAAAAGAAATATTGACAATGATGTTGCTGCTCTGATGCTTACCAATCCGAACACTCTCGGATTATTTGAAAAGGATATATTAAAGATCGCCGAAATTGTACATGATGTAGACGCATTACTATACCTGGATGGTGCAAATATGGATGCATTGCTGGGAATTGCAAGACCAGGAGATATGGGTATAGATATATTGCATCTGAATCTTCACAAAACCTTTTCCACCCCTCATGGTGGCGGTGGTCCTGGCGCCGGCCCGTTGGGGGTAGTAAAAAAACTTGCACCATTTCTGCCTGCTCCAAGGATTGTAAAGAAGCATGGTTCTTATAAATGGCAATGTGATCTCCCCGATTCTATAGGACGTGTAAAACCTTTTTATGGAAATATAGGGGTTATTATAAGAGCTTATGCTTACTTACTTTCCATTGGTAGTGAAGGGCTTAGAAGAATTGGAGAAAGCGCCCTTATTAATGCTAATTATCTCAGGAAAAAAATTTCTGATTATGTTGAAATACCCTATGGTAAAAAGTGCATGCATGAATTTGTAGCATCAACAAGAAAACTTAAAACAAATGGTATAACAACCCTGGATATAGCAAAGCGGCTTTTGGACTATGGATTCCACTCACCAACTATATATTTCCCATTGATAGTAGAAGATGCGCTCATGATTGAACCAACAGAAACAGAAACAAAAGAAACATTAGACGAATTTGCTGAAGCTATAATTAAAATCTTGGAAGAAGCAAAAAATAATCCAGAAATATTAAAGAATGCACCGCATACAACTCCTGTATCAAGACTTGATGAGGTACAAGCCGCCAGAAAGCCAAATCTAAGATGGCAGAAGGCTAGAGGCTAGAAGCAAGAGGCAAGAAGTTCAGGCTACAAACCTGAATCTTACCTGAGACGCTGAAATAATAATGAAATAAATTCTGCACAGAATTAAGCATGACATTTGGTGTTTTCCCCTTGCTATCTTGAATCTTATTTTTATTTTGGCGCGTAAGAAACGCGCCCTACGTGTCTAACGAGATGCTGAAACGAGTTCAGCATGACAAGTTTTAGTAGGTCGGGTTTTTTACTCGACTTTTTTGCTATATCTATAATTTTCCGTGCTATTCTGTGCCTTTCAGTGGTAAATGAAAACAGAAAATAATAATAACTGGAGATTGTTATTCACGCCGCATGTCGATCCATATATGAATATGGCTATTGATGATGTCTTAACAAGCAAATGCATTGATTCTGATAATGGAAAACCAACAATACGATTTTACACATGGAAAGTGCCCTCTTACTCTATTGGATATTTCCAAAATACAGAAAACTCCTTTAAAATTCTAAAAGAAAAAGGAATTCCCATTGTTCGTAGACCTACTGGTGGTGGAATTGTTTATCATGGCAACGATATCACATTTTCAATAATTAAAAGAAAAACACATAATAATAAGTCAGAAGATATAACATCTTTTTATAAACTTATTGGCAAATCAATATTAAGGGGATTAAAAAAACTGGGCTTTACGTGTACTTTATATATTCAAGAAAAAACAACGAATGTTTCAGGATTTGCAAAAACTGATCCGAACGATTACCTGACTCGACAATCATTTTGCTCTGTAACACCTGCAAAGTATGATGTTTTGATAAAAGGCAACAAGATAGCTGGTTACGCAGCAAGAAGATCTCAAGGCACAATTCTTTGTCAGGGATATTTAGATTTATCCCGTATAATATCTTTACGGGATGTATATGAAAACTGGAAAGATAAATACAATAATTCAAGGACTAAAACAATTAACCTATTATTTAACAATCTGGCAAGTAGTTTTGAAAAGGTTTTTAGAATCACACTTACTTCCACACAACTAACTGAAGAAGAAAAAATACTAGCACATAAAATAAGAGACAAGAAATATGCCTGCAAGGAATGGAATTACAGAAAATAAAAAAAGAGAGGCTAAGAAATTAGCATCTCTTTTTTTAAACCTACACTTGAAGATGAAGTCTCTACTGTCAGTTGATGTTAACTTTTGTCACTTATTAAATAAGTTGTTTTCTTTGAGTGTTGTTGCAGCGAAGCAATCTTAAATCCCCCTACCCCCACTGCTTTCTTGCGAAAGCAAGAAGTGGGGGGAAAGAGGGGGATTGTTTCGAAGAGCATTAGTTAAGCAACTTTGACTGTAATTCTCTTTGCCTTTGCTTTTTCCATTTTTGGAAGGGTAATCTCAAGCAACCCATTACGATCTTTTGCCTTTACTTTGTCCGCTACAACTTTTGCGGGTAGATTAATATTGCGCATAAAACTACCATAAGACCTCTCAATACGATGATAATATTCGTCATTATGTTCCTTTTCTTCCTTCTTCTCACCTTTTATCATCAATGTATCTCCTGTTACAGAGATGTCAATATCTTTTGCATCTATGCCTGGAATCTCAGCTTTAATAATGATGTCACGTTCAGTCTCAGCAATATCAATATTTGGACTCCATCCCGTATCATATAATGATTCGCTCTTAAAGAAACTATCTAACATCCTGTTTACCTCATCCTGAAACGATGAAAATAAAGGCAGTCTGTCCCATTTTGTTAATTCCCTAGTCATTTTAACTCACCTCCTTTTTAATAATTCAAAATTAAGAGAAACTAAACATCACAATTTTGATCTAAATTTTTCAAAGGCATCTAGCAAGGTTTTCAATGATGAAACCATTTCTTCTTTTCCATCACTTTCAATATTTTCCATAACAGATTTAAAATATTTATCTTTGTATAAAGAAAGACTCTTTTCACATTAAGTTTTTTAGCTATAATATTGGTCATTATGTTAAAGCCCAATCGTTACCATCCTGATATTAAAGAAATTATATCATTAAATGACCTTGCAGTTGAATACCATAAAAAACACGATATGCAAAATGCTTATAAAATCTGCAAGAAAATATACGAATTAGAAACCGCGCCAGATATTCTAAAGCAAAGCATTGATCTGGGTATAAAGCATATGCGTTACCACCTAATAATGGGTGAAATTTATTACAGCAAGGGTTATTATGCCGAAGCTCAGAAAATTTTAAACAGCCTAAAATCTCTTGGTAAGCATTTTTCTGACAAATACCTTATACTAGCAAAAATACATTTGAAAAACGAAGATTACACAAAGGCGCTTCAAGAATATGAAGAAATGACTATTGAATGCCCCCAACGTTTTAAATCAATATTGAATGGATTATTAGATATTATTAATCAAGAACCTTTTATTGAACGATCTTACAGGCTAATGTTCAAGTTGTATAAGAATAGAGGAAAGGAATCTTCGGCAATTTCTAAACTAGAACAAAAACTTAAAGAAGAAAACTACCATCAGCATCATCTCGTTAGCATATTCGGACATATTTATCACTACATGGGGGAAACCTCTCGTGCAATTTCACTTCTTACTCAATATCAAAAAGAAAATCCAAAGGATGCAAAACCATTTTTCTTTATAGGTAATATATATTTAGAAACAGGCAAATACTCAGAGGCAATCACACAATATAACCATGTTATTGAATTAGACCCATCGAGGCAAATAAATATAATTTCATCAATAGAAGAGATATCTAACATTAAAGAAGTGGATAATATTATTATTAATTATCTCGTAGACCTTTATATTGACGAAGGTAAATTAGAACAAGCAGAAAAAAAACTTGACCATTTACTGGAAATTGAACCGAAGAATATTCAGAATCAAAGCAAAATGGAACAAGTTTTAGCTAAATCGGTTGAAAATGCTTTTCTTAATGAACAAATAGAAATTTGTATGTTAAAACTTGAAAAGTTGACAAAACTTAGACCAGAAAATGCAAAATACAAGAAAAAAATGCAAGATATTCAGGGTTTACTTGCTCAAAAAAAGATTACAAAATATGAAGAAAGATTAAAGTCTGATGATCTCAGTGAAGAAAAAGCAAACAATATTCGCTTTGAATTAGCAAAGCTTTATGTTAATGCCGGTATTAATGAAGAAAGCGCCATCTCGCTTTTTCAGCAAGTGGCTAAATCAGACTCTGAAAATAAAGCCGAATCACTCTTGCAAATCGGCAACCGTTTTCTTGCTAAAGGTTATAATGACATTGCTAATGACAGTTTTAATAAAATCCTGGAACTGAATTTGCCAGAAGAAGAAAAATTGAACAACTTATACCAAATAGCAACCGCATATGAAAAAACGAAATCCTATGATAGAGCAAGGTTTTTTTATAGCAAAATCTTGTCTACAAATATGCAGTATAAGGATGTATCAACACGCTTGGATAAAATTTCTGCTTTTACTGAATCAACACCAAATGCCAAATCCTCACAAAGTACTGATGTCATGAAAAAGTTAGAAGAAAGATATGAAGACATTGAAAACATTGGTGAAGGGGGTATGGGAATCGTGTACAAAGCTACGGATAAAGTACTCAAGCGGACAGTTGCCATTAAGATAATAAGAGAAGACTACAAAAGCAATTCTGAAGCAGTTGAACGTTTTATAAAAGAGGCGCAATCTCTCAGTAAATTGCAACACATTGGTATAGTTACAATATACGACATAAACCTAGGGACACCCATGTATATTATTATGGAATATGTAGATGGTGAAACTCTTCGATCAAGTATAGGGAAAAAACCATTTTCACTGCAAGAGGTTTTACGGATTGCCATAGATACCTGCGACGCTATAAAATATGCTCATAAACACGAGATAGTCCACAGGGATATAAAACCAGATAATATAATGCTAACAAAAAGTAAGGTTGTAAAGATTACTGATTTTGGGCTTGCACATATTGCCAATTCCTCGATGTTTACTAAAGCAGGTCAAACAATAGGAACACCATATTATATGTCTCCGGAGCAAATTAGAGGACAAAAAGTAGATGGAAGGAGTGACATCTATTCATTAGGAATCACATTTTACGAAATGCTTATTGGAAGGGTACCTTTTAATCAAGGTGATGTTGCCTATCAACACATAAATGAAATTCCAAAATCCATAGTTATAGAAAACCCAAAATTGCCTCGCTGGCTTGATAGTATAATACAGAAATGCATTAAAAAAGATCCTTCCGAACGTTACCAGGAAATTAGTCATCTACAAAAAGAACTAGAAGCATATTCAAAGTTTTACATAGAAAAATAAATCGAGTACATTTGTAGAAAACACTTTGCTCTCTAAAACATAGTCAATTTCATTTTCAGTCCAATTCTGGAAATATCTCATGCAAATATTTTTCCAGCGTGATATTCGTTGGTCCATATCTATCATGATACATATAATACTCTAATGCCGTACCCATCTCTCCTGCAGTCTTATATCTGCGGTCAACATCCTTTGATAATGCCTTCATCAATATCCCCTCTAAATCTGGAGGAACCTCCGGATTCAACTTGCTTGGATGTTCAATGTCTTGACTTTCAATTTGTTCCAACAATCCTCTTGTATCACTCGCCATAAAAGGTCTTCTATCCGTAAACATTTCATACATTACTGCACCAACCGAGAATATATCGGCCCTTTGATCTACCTTTTGCAATTTTGCCTGTTCCGGCGCCATATAATGCAGTTTTCCCACAACTGCATCATCACCCAAATCAATTGCAAAACTTGTAGCTTTTGCAATACCAAAATCAGTGAGCTTAACCACACCCTCTGTTGTTATCAACGCGTTTCTAGGACACACGTCTCTATGAACTATATTCATAGGATTTCCCTCTTTATCTTTACGTTTGTGAGCATACTCCAGTGCACGACAAAGCCTGCTGCTTATAAATGCAACCAGATCTATTGGTATTTTTTTATTCAGCTCTCGATGCTTGACAACAAAATCGTGCAGACTTTTCCCATTAATATACTCCATAACGATATAGAAAGTATCCTTCTCCTTACCCAATTGATATATTTGTACAATGTTTTCATGAATCAGGTTTGCGACCAACCTGGCCTCATCCACAAATCTTCCAACAAAGACATCATCTGCAGAAAACCTGCTAACGATGGTCTTCAATGCTACCGTCTTTTCAAACCCTTTGGCTCCCAATTGTTTAACTTCGTACACAACACCCATACCACCCGCAGCAATTTTTCTTACAAACTTAAACTCACAATGGTGCTCAATAAAATCACTTCCTTCGGTCTCAAATAACTGTCCCTCTTTTGCAAGTTCATCAGCAAATTGGTCAATTACGTTTTCACCTGGCTCTCCAACCATTGTTGCTTCCAAATGTACTATTTTTTCAATATTTTGTACTATTGTATGCTCTACCTCCTCGTCCCCTGCTACGGGTGCTTTTGGAAGGGATTTAAATGTCTCAATGGCTTCTTTTACATCATTATATATATCACACATCTGTGTAAATCCGACAAGACTAAATGCCTTTTTTACAGTATCATTCACATTCGTAAGTTTCAAATCACCACCAGTTTTTTTTGCATATTTCATCTTGTCAAGAAATACCTTTAGGCCATCACCGTTGATATATTCTACCCCAGAAAAATTACACACAAGTTTATCGCTGCCAATATCTATAAGTGATTGTAATTCTTCGTCAATCGAACTTGACGTAAAAGTATCAATCCTTCCTGACAAATTTACTATATTTACTTCCTTATTTTCCTCTGCCTGTTTTATGTCTATTTCCATTTTATACCACCCTCTTTAATTTATTGACCATTAAGATTCTATTTTAAAATTTAAATCTACCTTGAAAACATTGTAGATATCTTGAAACGAATAAACCCAAAGAGATCTTGAATATCGTCAAAGAAGCAGTACATTATTGGTATAAACACCAATGTCAACAACGTAGAAACACTTAACCCCCCTATCACTACCACCGCCAAAGGCTGGTATAGTTCTCCACCTTCACCGATACCCAAGGCCATTGGAAACATTCCTAAGACAGTGGTTAATGTGGTCATAAATATTGGCCGCAAACGCAATTTACCAGCTTCTATTATTGCATCATTTCTATCACGACCTCTAGCTCGCAAAAGATTTACAAAGTCTATCAAGATTATTGCATTATTTACAACAATCCCTGCCAACATTATAATCCCGATAAAAGCGGTCAAACTTAGATTGAAATCATATATTTTTAAACCTATTATCGCCCCAATGAGTGACAAGGGCACTGAAAATAATATTGTAAGCGGATGTAATAATGATTCAAACTGTGCCGCCATGACCATGTATACCAATAGGATTGCAAACGCCAGTGCGTAAATCAAATATTTAAAAGATTCTTGCATGGCTTGTGTCGACCCTCCCAATCGCAAGTCATATCCTACCGGAAGCTCTATATCATCAAGGACACCGCTTTCTTCTCCATTTTTAAGGACATTAATCATATCTCCCAGACCCAGACTACTTTGCTTATCTACATCCACATTAATAACCGCAACCCTTTGCCTCTCTTCTCGTATAATAGTCACAGGACCTTTTTTGGATTCTACATTACAAACTTCTCCAACACGAACAAACGTACCATACGCAGTTTTTACGGGTATTGCGTTAATGTCTCTAATGCTTGCAAGATCCTCACTCCTGGCTGACAACCTGATTTCATGTGTACCTTCTGACATCTCCACATCTGTCGCTTTTTGACCACCTATTGCTATTTCCAGTGTATCTGCAATCTCTTTCATAGTAAGACCTACATCAGAAGCCTTTAAACGATCAGCAGTAACATGAATCTCCGGATACCCTTCTCCAACACTACTTGAAAGATTCACAATCCAATCAACATCACTCAGTTTAGCCATTGCTTTATTAGAAATATTCCTGAGTTCACCCAAACCCTCTCCACTTACTTTTATCTGTATATCGCCCTCGCCTCCACCCGTTATTGCCTGGAGAGGACTTATACTGCTTATTTTCAGGGAAATATCAGGTACAGAATTGCTAATCTTGTTTCTTATTTTCATTGCCGCAACATCTGCGTTTTCCCCACTGTCAAAGACAACAATTATACGTGCATTACCAGGTAAAAAGGTGACGGAATATCTTCTAATCCTCTCTTCTGAATTCAATATTCCCTCTATTTTATTGACAATACTATCTGTTTTCTCCAGGGTAAAACCAGTTGGTGTCTCCACTAATATCTCATATTCTTTTTGTGAGGTTGGTGGAAACAACTCTGAGCCTGGCATAAGTTTTAAACTCAAAAAGAAAATGAATCCTACTGAAAATATCAATGCTAATCTCGTATACCATTTATCTATAACAAACTTAATAATCTTATCGTAGATATATAGAACCTTTCCCCCAAACCATCCTATAAAAAATATTTTATCAAGTAACAAGGTTAATCCACTATTAACCAATCTAAATCCAATAAAAGTAGATCCTAACAATTTAGAAGCAAGCATTGGTATAAGCGTAAAGGCAACAAGCAGTGAAAAGATCAGAGTAAAAATTATTGTGTACGAGAGATCCTTGAATATTTGCCCTCCTAATCCAGGGACAAAAACTATTGGCAGGAACACAGCAAGGGTAGTTAATGTAGATGAAAATACTGGAGCGCCAACTTCTTTTAATGCGGCAATAATAGCCTTTCTTACTCGTTTATCATAAGACAGGTTAACGAATATCGCCTCAATCACCACTATAGCGTTATCAACCGTCATACCTACAGCAAGTGTTAGTCCTGCCAGTGAAAAAATATTTACACCCATGCCCTTAGCCTTAAAAAGGATGAATGCGGCTATTACTGAGACTGGCATCGACAAAGCGACAACAATAGTTGATTGAGCACTCCTGAGGAAGACCAAGAGTATAATGATAGCCAATATCAAACCTTGCTTACCATTACTCATTACCATCTTCAGCGAATTATTAATGTATATAGCCTGATCATATGAAATAACTATATCAAGCTCAGGATATTCAACCTTAAGAACCTCCACTCCCTTTCCAATTGCTTCTGATATCTTTACAGTATTTCCACCCGGTTTTTTAAATACAGCAAGTTCTATACACAGGGAAGATTTGTCTACATCGGGAGATTTCATACGCGCAATGTCTGTCTTTTTCTTCGGCATCCTCCGTATTGAGTATGCCACATCTCTCAAATAGATTGGCTTTTCTCCCCTGTTGCTAACAACGGTCTTGGAAATGTCATCAATACTCGTGTATTTTCCCACTGTTCGGACAAGATAGTCAGTACGGCCCTCTGCCAGGCGTCCACCACGCTGACTTATATTTTCCCTTTCCAATGCTACCCTAACATCTTCATTTGTTATACCGAACTCTTTAAGCCTGTTCTGGTCTATATACACTTTCACCTCGTATTGGTCACCACCAGATAACAAGACGGCTGCTACACCATCTATTCTTTCCAATCTTAGCTTAACACTGCTATCAACCTTTTCTCGCAATTCACTTTCAAGCGCTTTATGTCTAGCCGAAACATTTAATACTACCACTGCCTGAGATGCCCCAACGTCTCTGGAAATCAGCGGAGAATCAGCGTCGTCTGGCAAATCATCCTTTACCTGGTCCAGCTTTTCTCTAACATCCATCACTGCTATATCCATCTTGGTCCCCCAACCAAACTCAAGGACAATCTCTGACTTCTCATTTCCAGAAAACGACTGCATTGCCTTAACACCCTTGGCAGTTCCAAGTTTTTCCTCCAATTTTCTGGTGATAGTCTCTTCTATTTCCTGTGAAGAGGCGCCTTCATATTTTGTTACAACACCCAAAACCGGCTTGCTTATATCAGGAAATAAATCTCGTGGAAGCATTTTCCATGCCAGTGCACCCAAGAGTACCAGCAATAGTATCAACATTGATACTGCTACCGGTTTGTTAACAGCAAAATTACCCATAGTAAAATCCTAACGTTTAAGAAATTCTATAGCCTATCTAAATATAAGGTCTTATGCGAAAGATAAATTCTCAACAATTCTATATAATTTCAAAATTACTTTAATTCAAAAATAAACTCTGGAATCCTTCCGATAGGAAGGGAAATACCTTGCTTTTGCAAGCCCGCCTGCAAAGCTGAGCTTAGCTTAGTCAGCTTTGCGATTTGGGATTCCCAATCCCCTTTAGTCCCCCTTTTCTAAAGGGGAGAGAGGGGATTAAAATCGTAATTTTCTACAGAGCTAAGAAGTAGGGTGGATTATGCGATAGCGAATCCACCACTAATTTTCACTAAATGAATCTATTATTGATGGATTCGGCCTGCCGGCCTTAATCCACCTCACATAATCTGTAGTAAACTTTGAAATCCTATATAGTAACACTACAAATTTGAAAATTGGATTCCTTTGCAATTCTTTGAATTGCCTTAAGCAAGGAGACCTCTCTTTCGAGAGGAATCCAGGAGCTATTTTCTTGTTAAACCTTCATGCCCTTTCAGGGCGCCACGAAGGATGAAAATTGGATTCCTTGCGAAAGCAAGGTTACCTCCCTTTCGGGAGGAATCCAGGAATCCATTTTCGTGTTAAAACGATCTAAATTGGCGACCTGCCCGACTTCGTCGTTCGGGTGGGCTGAAAGCTTGCTAAATTACTGTATCGGAATTTCAAAATATCGATTCTTAAGTTTAGTGTAGGGTGGGCATTGCCCACCAAAAACAGGTTTTTATACACAAATTGAAAGGTGGGCAATGCCCATCCTACTCAGACTAATAGCGTTAGTATACAGTTTTGAGGATAGAAATCATTTTGCGCAGCAAAATGCCATAAATTAGTGACTGAAAGGAACTAATTTATTAAACAAACTCCTCAACAGATGTTACTATGGCCTTAATACCAGCCTGTTCACCAGCTCTATCTTTAAACCTTTTGAGACCACTTATAAACATTGGTACTATATCATCTTCTACTACAATAATAATCATTGAGTTAATACCCGGCGCAACAGAATCATTAAATCTTGCCCCTGAACTTCCCACACCTTTTACATTATCTAATCTTGTATAATTCTTGATCCCTCTTTGCCTTAATAGCATTAGGACCTGTTTCTCAAGCACCTCATCATAAACAATCTCAATCTTTTTCATTAATTTGTCCCCATTCTTTTACTTAACCCGAAAGACATCTTAAGCTTCAAAAATCCTATAAAGTCTCCTATATCATCGATTACAGAATAAAAAGCTGGTAACGCAATAAGACTAAGTGGTGTAGACACGCATAGTCCCCCAAATATGGCTGCCGTACAACCTCTATACATTTCCGAACCGGAGCCCATTCCAAGAAGGATCGGTAACATTCCAAGTAACGTGGTCAAGGTAGTTACCAGAATTGACCTTAATTTCCTTTTGCTCGACGCAATTAAAGCCTCATTTTTCCCCATCCCCCTTCTTCTAAGTGTATTAGTATATGAAACTATAATGATTCCATTGTTCACCACTATTCCGGCTAATGCGATTATGCCTACCATTGCACTTAAGCTTCTCGTTTCTCCACATATTAAAAGTCCTAATACAATACCAGGCGCAGATAAAGGGATTGTAATCATCACTGCAAGTGAATGAATTAACGATTCAAATTGCGAACACATCACTATATATACCAGTACCATCGAGACAGCCAGACTTATTAATGTATCATGGTAAGCCTCCTGATTATATTTTGATTCACCTTTTAGCCAAAAAGTAAAATCTTCAAAACCAGAAATATTCATAAATTTCGTTTTTATTTCACCTACAACATCGCCAAGTGTCCTTCCTGCTATTGCGTAAGGTATTAAATTACTTCTTAAGGTAACGGTAGGACTTCTGTCTGTTCTCTCAATAATAGAATCACCCTCTGTATGCTCCAACTCTGTAACTTCAGACAGGTTAACAAACATACCAAATGGAGACGCTATCTTTAACTTCTTAAGTTCTGGTATTGAGTGATAAATGTCAGATTTATGCTCCTTGGCCCCTATCAGCTTTACGTCAATTTCTTTCCCTTTGTCTTTAACCGTAATAGGAACTATCCCGTAAACATACGTTAATATCGTTTGTGAGATATCATCAGGAGTGAGGCCACGGTCACTTAACTCATCCCTCAGTGGCACCACCGAGAGTTCGGGCATTCCTTCTGTTTTATCACTCCTTACAGACTCTGTACCCTTTATCATAGAAATCTCAGGTACAATTTCATATTTCGCATACTGCCTGACGTCTTCCAGTGAATATTTTTCAGGAACCTTAGAGGCAATCTTAATCTGTATCGGTGCTCCACCCCCCAAGCCAAACTTATCAGCCTGATTGGCATAAACAGAAACTCCCGGAATATTCTGCATCCTCATTCGTATGTCCTGCAGGATTTCCTGGACACTCATTTCAAGTTGTTCTCCATGTTTAAGCCTGACAAAAAGATTTGCACCGTCATTACTTACCTGAGTTGCAATCTTTTGAATATATTTTATATCTTCAGAGTTCAAAAACAAATCCTCAATCTCCCTGGCTTTCGAATCCACAAAATCTAAACTACTCCCAATTGGGGGATCCACTTCAACCCAAATTTCTCCAACCTGTCCCTTTGGTAAAAATTCTGTTCCTGGAATGAAGATGATGCTAAAACCACAAATAACCAGCAATCCTACGACCGTTAATATCTTTATAGAATTATTCTTAAGGAGAATGTTTAAGATACTCCCCAGAAGATTTTCACACTTTTCATCAAACCTGTCAAGATAAGAAACAATTTTAGACATGAATGTCTTTTTCATGTCTTCCTTCACTACAGGCTTTAAAATCCTTGAAGCTATCATCGGAATAAAAAGCATTCCGGCAACCAATGAAAATATAATAGAAAAAATTATGGCAAGGGCAAGGTCTTTAAATATTTCTTTCATTACCCCATTGAAGAAGATAATTGGAAGAAAAACGGCAAGAGTAGTTATTGTGGAAGCAATAACTGCAACCCCAATTTCATTTGTTCCATATATTGCAGCCTCTTTACTTGGTTTTCCTAACTCTAATTGTCTGTAAATACTATCTATTACTACGATAGCACTATCCAAAACCAGCCCACAGGCTAATCCCAGTCCACCTAACAGGACGACATTTCTTGTCAACCCTACTGCATACGCCAGAGAAAATGCTGCTATTAAAGAAAATGGTAAACATATGGCTATAATTATAGTACTACGCATATCTCTAAGGAAAATAATCAACAATATCGAGGCCAATAGTATTCCCTGGATTATGCTGGTTATAACTGTTTTTTGTGATTCTATTATGTATTTAGAATCGTCCTTAGATACTTCAGTTATTAAAGACGACGAAATCCCGTAGTCTTTCAAATTACCAAGCACGTTATTAATGTTACTAATAACATTCACACTATTTGCATCACTGGTCTTTTCAACAGTTATGCCAATTGTAGGTTTGCCATTAAATCGTGCATAGGTACTTACCTCCGTTAACCCATCTATAACCCCGGCAACATCAATGAGCCTTATTGGCCGCCCCCCCCTGTTTGCAACTATGATGTTTTCCAGTTCATTTTTATTTTTTGCTTCACCCAAAAACCTTACATTGTAATCGATAATACCCCCTTTAATAGCACCGCCTTTACTATTAAGGTGTTCGTCTTTAAGGGCAACTATCAATTGTTGTATTGGAATCCCATTTGAAACCAACCTGTCCATAAACACCCTAATCTGAAACTCCCTCTCTCTACCACCAAAGATCTTTACGGAGCCAACACCAGGAGCGCGTTCAATCTTAGGCTTTATAGTATCTTCCGCTAATTTTTTTAAATCATTGAGAGAAGCCTTACCCGATTCATCATAAATATCAAACCTGAAAATGGGTTCTGCCCCAGGGTCCCATCTCCAGACAAAAGGATCTTTTGCATCATCTGGCAACTCGACACCATCAAGTCTTTCTTTTACCTCAGCAACGGCATAATCAATGTTTCTACCCCATTCAAATTCCATAAGTATTCTAGATTGTTCCTCTAATGACGAAGAAACAATACTCTTAAGACCACTGGTACTATTCAAAACACCTTCAAGGGGAATTGTAATATCCTTTTCTATCTGATCTGCTGATGTTTTTGGATTATTTGTCACTACTACCAACGTTGGTATAGAGATGTTTGGCAACAACTCAACTTTTAGAGCGAATATGGATAACCCGCCCATGAGAGCCATTAATATAGTTATCATCAATACAGTAACCGGACGATTAACAGCAAATCTGGCAATTTGCAACTTTCAATATCTCCTTTTAAACATTAAAAGCAAATTTTGGTATGAAAAATACAATCTGGCATGCTACAAATTATGGCTTTGGCAATGTTAACTTTTTGACAGGATAAACAAGATTTAAAAGAGTAACAAACTGTCATTCCCGACATCGATCGGGAATCTATTTTCGGATCAAAATGCCAGAAGTTAAGCCTTCGGCAACTATTATTCCCCACGAAAATCACAAAATAACACGAAAGGTTTTTTTAGTATCTTTTCGTGTGTTTCGTGGCTCTTTTGAAATTCCTATACATTAAATTAGCGAGTGAAACGAGCTAATTTAATCAATAATGCGGATAAAGCTGCCATCTTCTAATTCACTTTGACCAGTTAAGACGATCTGGTTATCAAGATTATCAAGACCTATAATTTCAATCTCGTCCTTACTACTATAACCAGTTTTTATTACTTTCTTATAGGCTTTGTTTCCTTTTACAAGAAATATCAATTCACCACCTTCCCTGGAAACAATAGATTCTTTAGGAACAACTGTTGCGTTTTTATGCTCATCAACCTTAATTCTTAATTTAACAAACATACCCGGTCTCAATTTTAGTTCTGGGTTGTCCAAGGTTACCTTTACATTAACTGTTCTATCAAACGGGTTTACGTCTGCAGAAATTGATGTAATTTCTCCTTCAAACTCCTCTCCGGGAAATGAATCAATTTCTGTATACGCCTTCTTTCCTTTTTCTATTCTTTGTATGTATTTAGCGGGGATTCTGGCATTGACATATACGTTTTCAAGATCAATCACCTTAAAAAGAATCTGGCCAGCAGGAACAATCTCACCTTTTTCAAGCATAAGGCCTGAAATAGCTCCTGATATTGGTGCCAGTATCTTTGTATCACTCAGATTCTTTTCCAAATTTCGCGTATTACTCTTTATTTGCGAGACAATGGCTTCTGCGCGTACAAATGTATCTTCTGCCTGTTCATATTCTACCTTTGGAACCACACCTTTTTCGTATAACCTTCTATTTCGACCCATTGATTTCTTGGCTATTAAATAAGCAGACTCAGCCTCTTGCAATTTAGCCTTCGCTTCAGCCGTCTTATTTTCTAATGAAAAACTATCCAATTCTATCAGAATATCATCTTTCTTGACAAATTGACCATTTTCAATATTCACCTTGGTTGATTTTTCGGTTAGGAACGACGAAACATGAACGTCATCCGCTTGTATCTCCCCTGTTTCAAACAAAAAAAGTGACATGTCCATCTTGCTGGCTTTTGTTATAGATACAGGTATTTTCTTTGCTCCAGTCTTTACGGTTTTTTCCGTTTCTATCTTTGATTCCACGGTATATTTGGTTGTTTCTGGCGAAGTACTATTTCCGCTAACAAGGAAAAATACTCCAAAACCTATCCCAATTGCACCAGCAATGCCACCCCCTATAATAATGGGCATCTTTTTCCCTCCAGTCTTTACCAATGGAGCCTCTTGCACAACTTTTTCGTAAGTGATTGATTTTTCTCGTTGTAAAATCACTTTTGATTCAAGAATTTCAAACTGAAAATGATTACCCTCTATTTCGACTGTGTCTCCTTCCTTAAGATCCTGCTTTTGGTCAATTGACCATTAACCTTTGTTCCATTTACGCTACCCAGATCTTCTACAATATATTGCTCCCCTGTCCTTTTGATCACAGCATGTTTTCCTGAGGCAGTCGGCTCTTCTAATTGAACATGGCATTCAGATCTACGGCCTATAACCAAATCTTCCTTTCCCAGTTCAAATTTTTTATCTTTTTCAGTCCACGTAAGCTGGGCTACCATACCTTTTTTTACCGCTCTCCCTTCAGAAACATCCACCGTCTCAAATTCAACTTCCAATATACTTTCCCCGATTCCAATCTTGTCACCATCTTTTAAAACCTGCTTTTTTATCCTCTCTCCATTAAGACGTGTTCCATTCCCACTATCCTTATCAACTACAAAATACCCGTCATCCTCCTTAACAATTGCAGCATGTTTTCTTGAAACTCGATTGTCATCCAAAACTATATCGTTGTCTGCGCTACGCCCTATCCTGGTAACGTCTGAAGTTACGAAAAATTCATCAAGAATTTCATCTTTTAATTTAATGGTAATTTTCATGTCTCACCCTTGCAGAATTTTACAATTCAGTATTAAGCGCTCATGCCACCTAGTGTCACCACGAATTATGAAAACATGTCCTGAATAAAGTAATGTCATCCCCATGAAGATGGGGACAGGGTCAGATTCCCGATCGAGTCGGGAATGACAGCTTATACATTTTATGTTATTCCTGCAATCTCATTTATCTGTCATTCCCGTGAAAACGGGAATCTATTTTCAGGTCAAATGCTATATACAAATTGACGTTTTCTAAATCAATGTGTTTTACCAACCACCTTTTTAAGGTTTGTATAAGCCATATTATATTTATAAATACTCTTTAATAACTTAATTTTTGCATTTGACAGGTCTTTATGTGCATCCGAAACATCGAGAGACGTAAAAACCCCCTCTTCATATCCTTTTTTTATATTTTCTAACCTTTTCGTAAAGACATCGACATTGCTTTTAGCTACTTCATAATTCATCTCCGACTCAGATATTTTACTTCTTGCCTTATTAATATTTAATCTGATAGAATTTTCTATATGACTTTTTGCCATGACCAACTTATTTTTGATAGCCTTAGCCTCTCTGTATCTTGCCTTAGCCTCGATATAGTCTTTCAAAATAGGCACCGATATCCCTACACCAAAAGCATAATTATAACCGGTTGGTAAAAGTGGGAGGTCCGCTTCCCCCCCTGCATCTCCATGCCTTCTATTTGCAGGTTTTCCCTGTGTCTCCCCCCATTCCCATTGCGTGAATAATTTTACATGTGGAAAGAAACCGGATTTTGCTGCCTTCCTTGCCTGTTCTGCCGCCTGTGATTGTGCGTAGTTCTTTTCTAAATGAGGATTCTCACCAAATGCCTGATGCACTAAGGAGGGATGATCAATTTCTACAGGTTTAAACACAAGTTGTTCTTCTATATCTAAAGGTTTTTCCAACTCATTTCCCATAATTAGATTTAATTCTTGCATAGCGATATTATAGTCGTTTCTTGCTGTAAACAACTCTGCCTTTTCTGAAGATAAACTTGTATTTGCAACTAATAAATCCACTTCAACTGCCATATCTTCTTTTACCTTTTCTCTAACCGAATCAACATGTCCTACTGCATTTTCAACTGATTCTTGGTGTACGGCAACTATCTCTTTCTGCAATATAACATTATAATACGCCTTGGTAACATCATATACCACATCTACTTCCTCGATATCTTTTTCGGCCTTGGCTATATTACTCTCCCAGTACGCCTTTTTTACTTTTGCCTTTATGTATCCTGCCCTCCAGAGTGGCTGCTCAGTCCTCAATCTTATATTATGCCTCTTAGTTCTACTGCTACCAAACAACCCCTGTGACTTAAACGGGATGGCTCCGTAGTCTGTTCCTGCTCTAACTTCAGGAAAATATTCACTCCTTTCAACATCAATAACCTTCTTCTTTGCATCAACCTCATAACTACGTGCCTGAATTTTATAATTATTCTCAAGCGTAAGCTTAATACATTCATCTAAAGTCAATCCAAAAACTCGAATTGTTATGGAGTGTATCAACAATACTACAAAAAGATATTTTATTATCTTTTTCACAATCACTCCTTCCTTATATTTATATTTAATAAAACATAGAAGAAAATTTCTCAAAGTATAATCTATTTATTATGCGAGTGAAAGCATAATAATCTTGTCAAAAAAAGATTTTTTCGAGTTTTTTTGTACAGCAGATATTTCTTTGCAATAAAATTTAATTAACCCCCTCACCTTACCCTCTCCCCTGGGGGAGAGGGAGGGTGAGGGGGGTGGACGACTGTATCTTATTGATTTATAAGTACTTAAAATGGAAATCCCTATACTATTTAATTATTACTTTGTTTTGTTATCTTATATTTTTTTACACGATATCTTAATTTGTCACGGCTAATCCCTAATAAACGTGCCGCCATACTTTGATTCCACGAACATTCAAGCAGTGTTTTATAGATAATATCCTTTTCCATATCATAAATTGATAAGGTTTTCTCAGGATTAGTAGTAATTTTGTTATATAATGAGTATTTTTTTCTATACTGAATTTCATCTGGCAGATCGTTGATGTGAATAACATCGCCCTCAGTTAAAACTACAGCCCTTTCAACAATATTTTCCAATTCTCTTATATTACCTGGATAATCATACATAAGTAACGCATTCATACTCTCTTTATCAAACTTGCGTGTTGATTTACTTAACTCATTACGGTATTTTTCAAGAAAGAATTCTGCAAATACTGGTATATCCTCCTTTCTCTCTCTCAATGATGGCAATTGGAAAACGATAACCTTTAGTCTGTAATAGAGGTCTCTCCTGAACAAATTCTGCTCTACGGCTTTTTCTAAATTAGTATTTGTAGCAGCTATTACGCGAATATCTGTTGTTAGGGTTTTTGTACCTCCCACACGTTCAAACGCCTTTTCCTGTAATATCCTTAATAGTTTAGTCTGTATGGACTTATCTATTTCTCCGATTTCATCTAAAAAAACAGTCCCATTATTAGCAAGCTCAAATCTCCCTATTTTTAATTTATCAGCCCCTGTGAATGACCCCTTTTCATGTCCAAATAATTCACTTTCTAGCAAAGTCGGTGAAAGCACTGAACAATTAACAATAACAAAAGGATGTTCTTTGCGACCACTTTGCTCGTGTATAGCACGCGCAATGATTCCCTTTCCTGTCCCTGATTCCCCGAGAATCAAGACAGTACTTCTTGCATCTCTTAGCTTATTGATAGTCCTTAAAATTTTCTGCACTTTTTTGTTTTTACCAATGACCATGTCCAATGAAGGCAATTGAGATTTTAACGCAAAATTTGTTGTCTGTAATTTCTCGTATGACTTGGCATTGGTGATAGAAATAGCTGCAAGATTACTCATTATTGTCGCAACAGCAATATCATCATCGTTAAACGCTGCACCATCGCACTTATTCAATAACTCAACACAACCGATAGTCTTGCCTTTTATACATAATGGCACGCATAAGATACTCTTAGTCTTGAAACCTGAAACCTCATCTATTTCTCCAAAATGGTGAGGATCTTTTTTCGCATCAAGAACCACTATTATTTGTCCGGTACTTATACAAAATCCAGCAATACCCTTTGACGCTGGAAATCTGAGATTTGAAATTCGATCAGAAGCCGGACCTGTTGCGTATCGAATAACCAAATCATTAGTAGAATCACATATTAATATAATGGATGCAGCAACGGAGTTGGTTAGCTTTGTTGCGTGAATAATGACCTGTTCTAATACATAATTTAATTCCAGTCTGGAATTAATAATAGCACTTGCCTCAAGGATGTCATGCAAATGCGTTTCTTTCAAGTTCTTGTTTCGAATAATATCTTCTACATTTAAGCTTGTAGTATCATTCAACTTACGCATAATATTCTCCAATCATCTTAAACTTATGGCATACTACATATTTCATAATTAAAAGTCAAACTTTTTTGGGTAATAATTGGGTAAAATTACCCATTATTACCAGTTTCAATAACATACATTGTCTTTTTTATTAAACCAACAATAAACTTACTTTGCACAACAGTATTAAACATAAATACTTAATAATATTTCGAAAAAAAACTCAGAACATCCAAAAAATTGGTACGTTAGATGCTTATTACTACTAAAACCAAATTTGTTTTTTAATTTGTAGATTTTTTTAACGAAAACTAATGAAAACCAACAATAATTAAACATTAACAATCACATTTTCATTCTTTGTCTATTGACTATTAACAACTTTTATATTAACCTATGAACATATAATTTTATAAATTTAAATATTAAGAATCACATTTTCCGTCTTTTAAGCAAGGGAAGTGAAAGGAGAATAGTTGAAAAGATGATAAGAAGTATCGAAATGGATTATCAAAAAGATCATAGGAAGTATATAGGAATAGATATAGGTTCTGTAAGTGTAAAAGTAGTGGTGATGAATAATGGTAAGGAAGTTCTTGAGAATCACTATGTCAGATCACATGGTCAGTCTATAGAGACTGTGTCGATTATTCTGAAGGACATCCTTAATCGGATACCGCTAGATGATGTAGAGGCAATGGCAGCGACAGGATCTGGAGGTAAGCTATTAGCAGACATAATAGATATAAGTTTTATTAATGAGGTTGTGGCTCAGAGCACGGCAACAATGGTATTTCATCCTAAAGTAAGGACGGTAATAGAGCTTGGAGGAGAGGATTCTAAGCTTATATTACTTGAGTGTAGTGAATCTGCAGACAATAATGATAGCAATAGAAGATCAGGTTTGAAGGTATCGGATTTTGCCATGAACACGATGTGTGCAGCAGGTACGGGGTCATTTCTAGACCAGCAGGCGGCTAGGATAGGGATATCTATAGAGGACGAATTTGGCAAGCTGGCACTGAAGTCGAAGAATCCACCCAGGATAGCGGGTAGATGCAGTGTATTTGCCAAATCAGATATGATACATCTTCAGCAGGTGGGTACACCTATACATGATATTGCAGCAGGGTTATGTTATGCGCTTACAAGAAATTTTAAGAGCAATATAGGTAAGGGTAAAGAATTTGTAAAGCCGATAGCCTTTCAGGGAGGAGTTGCTTCGAATATAGGGATAGTGAGGGCATTTGAAGACATACTGGGATTGAGTGAAGGGGAACTCATTATTCCTAAGTATTTTAAGAGTATGGGAGCAATAGGTTCTGTGCTAACGTTGATGGATAAGGGGATTTATTCTCCATTTAAGGGATTTAAGAAGATAGATGCATATTTGGGAAGTCGTAAGGGTAAGAAGACGAATCTGCGGAGTCTGACAGGGGACAATTACGCCATAAACGTTAAGCCACACAAATTCATTGCGAGAAAGAAGATAGATGCGTATGTAGGTGTTGATGTTGGGTCGATAAGTACGAATGTTGTCGTAATAGACGAGGATAAGAATGTATTGTCGAGGCGTTATCTGATGACGGCTGGTAAGCCTCTGGAGGCTGTAAGACAGGGGTTGTTTGAGGTAGGAGAAGAGGTAGGTAATAAGGTTATAGTAAATGGAGTAGGTGTGACTGGTTCAGGAAGGTATCTGACCGGAGAGTTTATAGGAGCAGATATAGTCAAGAATGAGATAACGGCGCATGCGACTGCGGCCGCAGTGGTTGATAAAGAGGTTGATACAATCTTTGAGATTGGTGGACAGGATTCTAAGTACATAAGTATGGAGAATGGTGCAATAGTTGATTTTACGATGAACAAGGTGTGTGCAGCTGGTACGGGGTCGTTTCTTGAGGAGCAATCGGAGAAGTTGAACATTAGTATTAAGAAGGAATTTGGTAAAAAAGCGTTAGACTCGTGTTGTCCCTCGCAACTTGGAGAGAGATGTACGGTATTTATGGAATCAGACCTCAATCATCACCAGCAGATAGGAGTACCGAAGGATGATTTGTTGGCGGGGTTGAGTTATTCAATAGTGTTGAATTACATAAATCGAGTAGTAGAAAAGAGACGGATAGGTGATGTGATATTTTTACAGGGTGGGGTTGCTGCAAATAGAGGAGTTAAGGCAGCTTTTGAGAAAGTGACGGGTAAGAGGATTATAGTGCCGCCACATCATGATATTATGGGAGCGATAGGATCTGCGATTATAGCCATGGAGGAACGTGAGTGGGACAGTTCTAGATTTAAGGGATTTGATTTAATGGGCAGGAAGTACGAGATGTCATCGTTTGTGTGTAAGGATTGTTCAAACATATGCGAGATAAGGAAGGTGAGCATAAGTGGAGAATCTCCGTTACACTATGGCAGTCGATGTGGTAAGTTTGATGATGAGAAGAAGGCTAAGAGGACAGATCATTTACCCAGGTTGTTTAATGAGAGGAAGAAATATCTGCATACTTATTCCAAGGGCAAACCTCGGAAATCGTCAGGAAAACTGGCACATCTGACTAATTCGTTCCCGCCAGAACAGGTCTTTCGGGCTGGTGGGCGGATAGGAATTCCACAGGCATCTACGTTTTTTGAATTATTTCCGATGTGGAATGCATTTTTTACGGAATTAGGTTTAGACGTAATAACTTCAAAAGATACTAACGCAAATATAATTAATAGTGGATTAGAAACTGTTAATACGGAGACGTGTTTTCCGATAAAGGTAGCGCATGGACATGTTGTAGACATGCTGGATAAGGATATTGATTATCTATTTATACCGAGTGTAGTAAATATGACACAATCAACAGCAAAGGTAAGCCATTCATATGCATGTCCTTATGTTCAATGTCTGCCATATGTTATTCGTTCTGCAATAGATCTGGACAACAGGAAATTTAAGTTATTGCAGCCTGTCATACATTTTGAATATGGTGAGACATATTTAGACAAAACACTTCGTCAGATAGCACGGGATGTAGGTAGAAGGGGCAAAGTGGTAGACAGAGCGATAATTAAGGCCAAGGATTCGCAGAAGAAATTTTACAGGAAGCTTGAAAACAGAGGCAAGGATGTACTGGATAAATTAGGAGATGATGATATAGCATTTGTGATTATAAGCCGCCCGTACAACGGATGTGATTCAGGGGTTAATCTGGATTTACCAGACAAGCTAAGGGATTTGGGTGTATTGGCAATACCGATGGATTTTTTGACATTGGATATAGATGAGATATCGAAGGATTATCCGAACATGTACTGGAAGTATGGACAAAAGATACTAGCGGCAGCGCGTGTAATAGCGAAGGATAAGAGATTGCATGCGCTCTATATAACTAACTTTGGATGTGGACCCGATTCATTTATTTCGAAGTTTTTTCCAAGTGAGGTAGGAGGTAAGCCGTATTTGACTATAGAGATAGATGAGCACAGTGGAGATTCAGGCGTAATAACACGCTGTGAAGCGTTTTTGGATAGTTTGAAAAATGCCAGGGTTAAAGAGTTTAAGAATGGTATATGTGAAAATAACAGACTTTTATTAAAAAAGGAAAAGACTATGTATATTCCTTATATTAATGATTGCGGAAGGATGGCTGCTGCTGCGATGAGGGTTAATGGTATAAATGCCGAAGCCATGCCAATGGCAGATAAGAAAAGTTTGGAATTGGGAAGAAAGTATACCTCAGGAAAAGAATGTTACCCTGCAATTATTACGACCGGAGATATTGTAAAAAAGGCTATAAGTCCTGATTTCGATCCAGAAAACAGCATGTTCTTGATGGCTTCTGCATCTGGGCCATGCAGATTTGGCCAGTATAATAAGATGCACCGCATGGTTCTGAACGATTTAGGATTGCATAATGTACAGCTTTACTCAATTGACCAAACTGTAAACTTCAATGAATATGTCACTAGACTGGGAACAAATTTCCGTAAGCTTACATGGAAAGGAATAGTCCTGGTCGACTACCTGCAAAAACTACTTTTAGAGACGAGACCTTTTGAAACAAATAACGGTGAATCTGATACTTTATACAGACAATGCTTAAGGAAAGCAGAACATGCCATAGAGCGATACATTGATTTGCGTCGGATTGCCAAGGAAGCGTGTGAAGCATTTGCACGTGTTGAAGTGGACAAAAGTATTCCAAAGCCAGTGATAGGAGTTGTTGGAGAACAGTTTACAAGGGGCAATGAATTTTGTAATAACTATCTATTTAGAAAGCTTGAAGAACTTGGATGTGTAGTCGTTACACCAACTTTTGGGGAATGGATAAATTATATTACCTACTGCAGGCGGAAAGAATTCCAAAGAGTAAAAAATATTATCGCAGTAGGAAAGGAGCTAATTTCCGAAATTTGGCAAGGACATGAAGCACACAAGATTTCTTCTCCCTTTAAGGGATACATTAAACATTTCTTCGAAGAAATATCCATTAAGAAAATAATAGCAAAAGGAAAGGCATACATTGACGATTCCTACAAGGGAGAACCTATTCTCACTATGGGAAAAGCTGTAGAGTTTTATGAAAATGATGCTGACGGAATCATAAATATTTTACCTTTCAGTTGTATGCCTGGTAATATTGTAAATGCATTACTGGAAAAATTTCAGAAGGTTTGCAATGGTATCCCATGTATAAAGCTGGCATTTGATGGTCAAGAACAAACTAATGAAGAAACTCGCATCGAAGCCTTTGTTCATCAGTCATGCCAGAGAATGGAAAGACGGTTGGAAACAGTCGGGTAGAATTTCCGATATAATAAGAAAGGATATTTGAGATGGCAAGAAAAATACTTTTTACAACGCCTTATAGAATTAAAGACCCATATGATTACGTAGGGCAATACAACACTAACACAATCTTCCGTTTTGGCTTTAAACGATATATTTCTTTTGGCCTCAGATTTATCAAGCAAAATATACCTGATATTGAGATACTTGAATATCCAACTTTAGAACTATACAAAGAAAAACTGAAGGAAGGTTGGGATGTAGTCGGGTTCTCATTCTTTATGTTTGAAACACCCAAGGCTCTGGAGATGGTAAAAATGGCCAGAGAAGCTGGAGTTAAAGAAATATGGGGTGGACATTATGGGGCCCTAACACCAGATATACAACACAATTTTGACAGGATATTCAAGGGCTATGCAGAGCATGAAATAGGAGATGAATTAGGTATAGAGGTCGGAGAAATCATACACCCTCCTCTAGTGATGTTAATGAGTTGGGCGCCCAAGATTAATATAACAAGATTCGCATATCCTGTTGGCATACTTTTCACATCAAGAGGATGTATGCATCATTGCACTTTTTGTCAAACACCTTCATTTGTAAATGGGAACCAGGTGCCAATTCCTCTTTCCAGCATTGAAAGGGTTGTAAAATATTATGCTGACAACGGAATTAAGGAACTTTTTATATTCGAAGAAAGTTTTGGTTCTTTACGTAAACACAGTGACGAAGTAACTAAGATGCTTTCAAAATATAATTTAAAATGGTCTGTTATGATCCGCACCGACATATTAAACGTAAACCTCAATAAGTGGTATCAACGGGGCCTTGGTGGAGCATTCCTGGGAGTGGAAAGCCTTAACCAGGACAGCCTTAAAGACATCAATAAAAGAAACAAAACTGAATTAACTTACAAGGTAGGAAATTCATTACGAAACAGGCTAAGAAGAACCATATGCTTTTATATAATTGGATTTGAGAATGATACTGTAGATAGTGTAAAAAGAGATATTTTAGAATTGAGAAAATTAAAATTTGATTTTTATCAGATATGCATTCTTACCCCTTTACCCACAACACCTTTATGGGATGAGATTGATACCAAATACGGTATATTTGAAAAAGATTATTCTAACTTCGATGCAAACCATATTGTCTGGAATCATCCCAATATCCCTCGTAAAGAGATGCAAGAGCTTTTAAACTGGTCACTCAAACATGTATACGGAAGAGCATGGTTCTTAAGGATGACCCGCATATTTTATACAGGCTTTTCTGCAGATTTCGGATATAAGGACTCACCGAGGTATTTATATGAACTATTCAAAAAGGGTAAACGTCTTAACTCTCTCCACAAAAACTTTAAAGCGCCATTAGACATGTTTGAAGTATATCATCCACGAAAAGAGCGAAAGGAGGAAACACCCGTACTTAAAAGTGCTTAAGGGAATCGGCAATAAATAAAATTTTCATGTTGTTTACTGCCAACCTGGCCGAGCCAGAACCAAAAAGGGATAAATTTCTGATAAAGCTGTTTGCTTTTGACTCAAGCGGGTTGTTACTGGTTTAAAACTCAAAGAACTCTTTATTATTCCACAGTATGTTTCAATTTGCCATTTCTCTATACTCTCACATCTTTGCTACATCTGCTCCAAAATGATTTAAAATATTTTTATTGTACACAACATATTTGCGCCTGCATATATTTATACACTCAAAGATGTTCCAGTGAATAATACTTTTGAAGTTGACAAATATTCTATTTTCTGCTAAATTTAATAGTGTAAAAAGTTATCAACATTCTAAGGTAAGCCCTTATCATGAAAAAGTTTACAAACATCATCCTCTCCTTATTACTTGTTCACTTCATATTAACACAACTAGTATCGGCTAGCTCAGAAGAAGCAAAAGGTGTTACAGCCCCAAAAAGAGATATTTCACCTAATAAAGTATCAATCATACCTTTGAGTGGGATGATTGATGGAGGGATTCACAGTTCTCTCAAAAGAAGGGTTGAAATCGCGAAAGAAGATGGTTCAAACCTCATAATTTTTGAGATCGATACATTTGGAGGTCGCTTAGAACCTGCCTTCGAGATATCTGAGTATATTAGCAATATCAAGAATGCAAAAACGATAGCTTTTATTCCTACAAAGGCAATCTCTGCAGGTTCATTAATAGCAATTTCATGCAATGAGATTTACATGGCTCCCCAGGCTGAATTAGGTGATTGTGAACCAATTGTTCCATCATCCGAAGGTGGTTACAAAACTGTAGGAGAAAAAATACAAACTGTATTAAGGACAAAATTCAGAAAGTTCGCAGAAAAAAATGGTTATCCTGTTCTGCTTTCCGAGGCAATGGTAACAAAAGAGATAGAAGTTTACTATGTAGTTACAGAAGACAGACCTGATGGATTTTATATTTCAGGTAGAGAACTAAAAGAAATGAACGAAGAAGAAAAAAAGAAGCTTAAGTCCAAGAAGTTGATAATCGAAGAGGGAAGGCTTCTCACCATGTATGCAAAAGAAGCTTATGAATACCAATTCGCAAAAGAAATTGTAGAAGATCGTAACAGTTTATTAAAATTACTCAATATAGATAAAGTTACGACTAGCTTATTAGAGACAAACTGGTCTGAAGAAATGGTAAGATTTTTGGAGAGCATAGCGCCCATTTTACTTGGTATTGGAATGGTTGCCCTATGGATGGAATTTAGAAGTCCCGGTTTCGGTTTACCTGGTATAATAGGTATTCTTTGCCTTGCAACCGTCTTCTTGAGCAAGCACCTTGTAGGTCTAGCAGAGACTCCAGAAATTATCATCTTTTTCGTTGGTATTGCTTTACTTGCTGTAGAAATACTCATAATACCAGGCTTTGGCATCGCAGGAATAGCCGGAAGCATTATGATATTAACAGGTGCTGTCCTGGCATTTCAAGATTTCACCATCCCAAGGACACCTTACGATGTGGATATACTTATAAAAAACATTTTCACTATCATGTGTAGTTTTCTGGGAAGTGGAATTGCAATGTTTTTATTATTTAAATATATGCCCGGCATGCCATTTTTTCATCGTTTGGTTTTAACCGCTTCAGAAACTACAAAAAGTGGTTTTGTTATCTCTTCTCAACCAGCAGGTGGAAGCGATTTAACAGGTAAAAAGGGGAAAGCCATAACAACATTACATCCTACAGGAAAAATTGAAGTAAATAATCACACACTCGACGTAGTAACAGATGGAGAATTTATTGAGAAGGGTCAATCTGTGGAGATAATAGAAATCAGGGGAAACAGAATTGTAGTAAGGGCAGCAATAAATTAGTGACCTGCCCGACTACGTCGTTCGGGCGGGCTGAAAGGAACTAATTTATGAGCACAGCAGGAATAATAACATTATTTATCTTTGGTTTAGTTGCGATAACTGTAGAACTTTTCATACCGGGAGCAATAGTTGGGATTTGTGGCGCCGGCTGTGTAATTTTGAGTATAATATTTGCATACTTATACGTATCAAACTTGTTAGGCCATATTTTACTCACTTTAGGCATTTGCTTTATACCAGTTTTTTTTATATCATGGTATAAGCTGCTATCAAAGACGTTTGCTGTAAAGGCTTCAGAAAAGGGCTTTTCTTCTGCAAGGGATAAGTTAAACGACTTAATGTCAGCTGATGGTGTTGCTCTTACGACATTAAGACCATCAGGCATCGCAAACATTAAAGGCAACAAAATAGACGTTATTTCAGAAGGCGAAATGATATTAAAAAATACAAGGATTAAGGTAATTGACGTAAAGGGAAATAGAATAATCGTAAAACCTGTAAAAACATAAAAAAACGAAGGAGAGAAAATATGATAAACATACCATTACTTGCAGTTTCCAAGGAAATATTAACAATTGGAATTGTTGTTGGCTCTATTTTTCTAATCCTACTTCTTATCTTAATATTTAAATATGGTTGGTTATATATACAAGCATTAGCATCTGATGCCCATGTTGCACTCTTACAATTAATTGGAATGACATTCAGACGTGTCAACGCAAGGATTATCGTTGAGTCGCGCATAATGGCTAAAAAAGCAGGTTTAGATTATGAAACCCCCCCACTCGAAGCACACTACCTGGCAAGAGGTAATGTGCCTAACGTCATCAGAGCACTAATTGCAGCTGATAAGGCAAAGATCGACCTGGGTTTCGATAGGGCTTGTGCAATTGACTTAGCAGGCAGGGACGTTCTCGACGCTGTCAAGACAAGTGTTAACCCGAAGGTTATTGATTGCCCTGACCCGGCTAAAGGGAGACCAACGATTGATGCAGTAGCAATGGATGGTATCCAGCTCAGGGCGAAGGCAAGAGTAACAGTAAGAGCAAACATAGAACGGTTAGTCGGTGGCGCTACAGAGGAGACCATCATTGCACGTGTTGGTGAAGGTATAGTAACCACAATTGGCTCTGCTGAAACACACAAGAAAGTACTGGAAAACCCTGATTCAATATCAAAAAGAGTATTAGAAAAAGGACTCGATTCCGGAACTGCATTTGAGATATTATCCATCGATATTGCCGATATTGATGTAGGCGAAAATATAGGCGCTAAACTTCAAGCAGACCAGGCAGAAGCTGACAAAAGAGTTGCACAGGCAGAGGCTGAAAAACGCAGGGCAATGGCTGTAGCAAGAGAACAGGAAATGGTTGCCTTAGTACAGGAAAATCGAGCAAAGGTAGTTCTTGCAGAAGCGGAAATCCCAAAGGCAATATCACAGGCATTCAGGGAAGGCAATCTAGGGATAATGGATTATTATCATTTAAGAAACATTCAAGCAGACACAGAAATGAGAACCTCTATTTCTAAAACAAGTGACGAGACACCAAAGACATAATATTTACGGTATCGTCTATGGGTTGCAATTTATGAGGAATAATTCATGGAAATAGGAATGGAACAATTAATATGGGTTATAATATTAATTATCTTTATTGTAGCTACATATCTTAAAAATCGGGGTAAAAAAAAATCAGGTTCTACTATTGAAAGGACAAAGGATACAAGGCAGAAAGAAAGGGTAGAACGTGAAAAACTTAGCACACACATGGAAGAGGTTCTTGGTAAAGAAATATCTGAGTCTAAACCGCAAATAAAAATTGAAAAGGCAAAACCAAAACCGTTAGAAAAAAGAGTTAAGCCAAAACCAGAAATAGAAAAAAAGATTGGTGAATTTGTATCCCCTTTATTTGAAAGAGCAAAAAAGGAGAAGGAACATCTTCCCCCTGAAAAGAAAGATATTTACCGTGAAATATTCCCATGGGGTTCCATGGCAAAAAAAGATCTTCCAAGGGCTATTATACTTTCAGAGATAATCGGACCACCAATCGCTAAAAGAAAAACCCACAGACTATTTTAATTTAGCGAGAATTCTCATACTTACATCTGGTGAATTCTCGCTTAATTAAAATAGCCAGAGTGGTGGAATTGGCAGACGCGCCGGACTCAAAATCCGGTCCCCAATTGCGGGGGTGTGGGTTCGACTCCCACCTCTGGCACCATATAAATTAGTTCACTCGGTTCACTAATTTATTATAAAAATGGCTTAAACTTTTCATACAGACTCATAAGCTTCTTTTTATAATATTCTATATTTTCATCTGGTTCTTTCCGGTCCCACTGTGAAGCAAGTTTGCAGTTATCGAATACCCTCACTTTACTACTATTACCAATTACATAATAAGAGATTTGGTCGCCAGGTTGATAGTTGCGTGCTGATTTAATAGCCAATTCATATGCGGCGGCCGCACTCCTCTTTTTTTTCTTTACCTTCTCACTGTACGTAGTAAGAGATTCTTGTAAAGTCTCTGTCTTTATAAACATCTTTTTGTCCCACTTATGATTCATAAGCTCCTCTGTATATTTCCCTAAAAGATCTTCCACCTTTTTCCTCTTTCCCTTAAGCAGGAGATAAAACATTTCTTCCATAAACTTGCGTTGGAAGAACTCCAGTCCTCTGGAACGCAAACCCGATCCCTTAATAATCATCTTGTCATCATAATCAAGGAGAACATAGTTTTTAATCTTGTAACTAAACATAGCCTTGTACCTGCCGGCCAGTTCAAGATTTATACCTGCAGGCAGTGCATCTGATAATTCATTAACAAGCTTTTCTTCTTCCTTTTCTTTTTTAATATTATCCGGTGGAACAAAATAAATACCGTCAGTATCAATCTCAATCACCTTACAATTATTATCCTCTAACCACTTAACCATAGATTTGATAATACGTCTCCCTTTTGAGGTTACTTTGTCTGCCTCATCAAAATCACTAAAATGCCCATACGCAAACCCCAGATAACCATAAAATGAATTTATGAGAATCTTGAAGGTAGATTGAAGTGCATCAAAGTACATCTTTTCCGCCTTTGTTTTTGCAACACCAACCATTTCTTTTGCCTTCAATCGAAAATCTTTCAAGGCTTCTAACAATGAGTGAAAAATATTAATTACGTCTTCTTTAGGATAATATTTGAAGGTTAGTATTATGGATGGATACAATGACTGCACATCGCAATATAAAATATTATTTACTACTCCCTGGTAAAACATATCAGTATATCCACCAGAATATTCTTTGGTTTGAGGGGTTTGAGGAATTGAATGATTTGAATGTATGTATTCCCTTATGAAGAGTGAATCAATCTTTGTCGCATTACCTCTTATGATGACATTTTGAAACGAATATGGAAATATCTGAGTCTGATAATAAAAACTTTGACTTAGAATTTCGCTAATAGCTTTCGTCTCTCTAACATCATCCAGAGCATATTTTAGAAGCTCATCAGGCTTATTATCATAATACCAATTTATCTTTTCAGGTTCTATGTACGTTCTATCAGGCGATGCAACATTAAAGTGTTTTGCCACACTCTTTAGACCATAGCTCTCCAGGCTTCTCGCAGTAACATCATACATCTGAGCAAGCAGATACGTATCTACAATATGACGTCCGTATGCCTCAAATTTCCTGTAAGATATTGTACGTTCTGCAATATTCAAACGTGAGGGGTGAGACTTAAGGATTTGTTTATTGCGACCAATAGCCAAAGGCACCTTATGTCTTTTCGCACGTGTCTCTATATATGTCAAATCAAAATTAAATATATTATGCCCTTCTATGACATCTGGATCTTTTAAATTTATTTGTTCTATCATGATTTCCAGCATTTCTTTCTCATCAAATTCTCTTCCACAAATTGTATATTCCCAACCTCTGCTATCCGAAAGTGATATCACTGTAATCCTGTCTTCTTCTCTATGTGGATTTGGAAATTCATACCCCTTCGCACAATATGTTTCAATATCAAGTTGGAGCCTAACCAAATCATCAAATGACATCCCCTTAAAAAGTGTTTGTCCTGAAAGAAGAAGGCATTGATGAACAGGATCATTTAGATAATAAAATGGTGCACCTAAGCTTGCTGGAGTTGCGCCCGTAGTCTTCTTTAAATGCTTCAGCAAATGTTGTAAATCTGCCCAGTTATTCAAAAACGTCAGATATTTATAATATGAATCGCCAGTAAGACTTTTTGCCTCATACGTACCCTTCCATCCATCCATATATTGAGTATGTTCCAATAAAATAAATGGTTTGAAAGTCTCCTTCTTTGATGTTACCTCATCTTCCTCATGAGTTAAGCCTAAGCTCAGTTCATCTGATGTCAGCTTTGTACGAAAGAAAATTTCCACGCCATCATTACCATCATATTCAACAGCAGTAATAAATGGCGTTGAATCATGGCCAAAGAGAATCTCATTTTTGTGGAAAGAAACCTCTTTAAATTTCATATCCATTTGAAACTTACGTCCTTATTATTGAAGTAAAGCACCCCTGTATCATAATTCCTTGTATTTAATCTCTTGTCCGGCTTCTTAACATAATGTTTTAAAATAGTCTCAATAACTCCATAATGAGTCATAAAAAGAACGGCTTTCCCTTCGTACCTGCGTAATACATTTTCAACAAAATCTATTATTCTTTTACTAAAAGAATCTCCACTTTCCCCATCAGGGTAATGTTTCCAGGTTTGCTTTTTATGGAGCAAAATTATTTCTTTTACGTCTTCAATATTTTTACCCGTAAACTGGCCAAAATCCAGCTCCCTTATTTCTGTACAATAATTTACATCGATATTACTATCTAATTCCTCAAGCAATATTTCAAGGCTTTTCCTGGCCCTTTCAAGATTACTGCAAAAGATGGCATCAAAAGCTATACCCTTGAGCTTTTTAGCCCTGTCCCTTGTAGCAGTTATACCTTCCCGTGTCAAAGGAGAATCATTCTGCCCCTGGATAATCCTGCGAACGTTATCCTCGGTCTGCCCGTGTCTTAATAGATATAGGGTTGTGGTTTTATCATTTGCCATAAAATGGAGCCCCATGGGCGAAGTCCCGTAATACCATCCTTCGTA